>CAXTNV010000040.1:0-22921 GCA_964245755.1 uncultured Acetobacteraceae bacterium
GTTCCCGGTCAAGCGCACCGCCGGCGAGAGCGTCGAGGTCAAGGCCGACGTGATCGGCGACGGACACGACATGCTGTCGGCGGCGCTGCAATGGCGCGGGCCTGCCGAAACGGACTGGCGGGAGGTCCGCATGCGCCTGCTCGGCAACGACCGCTGGGCGGCGAGCTTCCCGCTCGCGGTGCGCGGACCGCACCACTACCGGATCCAGGCGTGGCGCGACCACTATGCGACCTACCGCCACGAGCTCGGTGCCAAGTCCTCGGCCGGCGTCGAGGTGACGCTCGAGCTGATCGAGGGGCAGGGGCTGCTGCGGCAGGCGGTGGCGCGGCAGGCGCCGGGCGCGCCCGCGATCGCGGCATACCTCGACCGCCTCGAGGGGCTCGATCAGGCGGCGCAGGTCGAGGCGCTGCTGGCGCCGGATCTCGCGACGCTGATGGAGGCGGCGGACGACCGGCCGCACAGCACGACCTCGGCGGCGCTGCCGGTGGACGCCGAGCGCACCGGTGCGGGGTTCGCCAGCTGGTACGAGGTGTTCCCGCGCTCGATGGGCGATGATCCCAACCGCCACGGCAGCTTCCGCGACGTCGAGCGCCACCTGCCGCGCATACGCGACATGGGCTTCGACGTGCTGTATTTCCCGCCGGTGCACCCGATCGGCCGGATCAACCGCAAGGGGCCGAACAACACACTCACCCCCGGTCCGCAGGATCCCGGCAGCCCGTACGCGGTGGGCAACGAGCAGGGCGGGCACGACGCGCTGCATCCCGAGCTCGGCACGCTGGAGGATTTCCTGCACCTGCGACGCGCCGCCGAGGCGCACGGGCTGGAGCTCGCGATCGACTTCGCCATCCAGTGCGCGCCGGACCATCCCTGGCTCAAGCAGCATCGCGACTGGTTCGCCTGGCGGCCCGACGGCAGCATACGCTACGCGGAGAACCCGCCGAAGAAGTACCAGGACATCGTCAACGTCGACTTCTACGCCGACGGCGCGGTGCCGGAGCTGTGGATGGCGCTGGCCAACGTGGTGCTGTACTGGGCCGAGCAGGGCATCCGGCTGTTCCGGGTCGACAACCCGCACACCAAGCCGCTGCCGTTCTGGGAGTGGATGATCGGCGAGGTTCGTGCGCGCTATCCGGAGGCGGTGTTCCTCGCCGAGGCCTTCACCCGCCCCAAGGTGATGAACCGGCTGGCGAAGGTCGGCTTCGGCCAGTCCTACACCTACTTCACCTGGCGCAACAGCAAGGCGGAGCTGACCCAGTATCTGACCCAGCTGTCGCAGGAAGCGACGCGCGACTTCTTCCGGCCGCATTTCTTTGTAAACACCCCGGACATCAACCCGGTGTTTCTGCAGACCTCCGGCCGCCCCGGCTTCCTGATCCGCGCCGCTCTCGCCGCCACCCTGTCCGGCCTGTGGGGCGTGTATAACGGCTTCGAGCTGTGCGAGGCGGCGGCACTGCCGGGCCGCGAGGAATATCTCGACAGCGAGAAGTACCAGGTGCGCAGCTGGGACTGGCAGCGGCCGGGCAACATCGTCGCCGAGATCACCCAGCTCAACCGGATCCGCGCCGAGAACCCGGCGCTGCGCTCGCACCTCGACGTCAGTTTCCTGCCCGCGGACAACGACGCCGTGCTGTTCTACGAGAAGGCGACGTCGGATCGCGGCAACTGCCTGCTGGTCATGATCAGCCTGGATCCGCGCAACGTGCAGCAGACCAGCATCGAGCTGCCGCTGTGGCGCTGGGGCCTGCCTGACCAGGCGCAGCTGCAGCTCGAGGACCTGATCGGCGGCGACCGATTCCAGCTCGCCGGAAAATACCACAGCGTCACCCTGACGCCGCAGCAGCCCTACCTGATATGGCGCGCGACCTCTCCCTCCTGATCACGTGCCGGCCCCTCCCCTTGCCCCTCCTGAAGGGAATTTGTTCGACACTATGAACACTGACATCACCGAGGTCGCTGCTCCGGAAGGCAGCCAGCAAGCCGCCACGGGTGCGCAGGAGAACCGGCGCGTCGTGGCGCTGACCCCGCTCGAGGACCCGCTGTGGTACAAGGACGCGATCATCTATCAGATCCACATCAAGTCCTTCTTCGACGGCACCAATGACGGCGTGGGCGACTTCAAGGGTCTGCTGCAGAAGCTCGACTACATCGCCGAGCTCGGCGTCACGGCGATCTGGATGCTGCCGTTCTATCCGTCGCCGCGTCGCGACGACGGCTACGACATCGCCGACTATCGCGGCGTGCACCCCGAGTACGGCACGCTCGCCGACCTGCGCGAGTTCATCACCGCGGCGCACGAGCGCGGCCTGCGCGTGATCACCGAGCTGGTCATCAACCACACCTCGGATCAGCATTCGTGGTTCCAGCGCGCGCGTCGCGCGCCGGCCGGATCGCCCGAGCGCGACTTCTACGTCTGGTCGGAGTCGGACGAGAAGTACGACGGCACCCGCATCATCTTCATCGACACGGAGAAGTCGAACTGGACCTGGGACGACGAGGCGCAGGCCTATTACTGGCACCGCTTCTACAGCCACCAGCCCGACCTGAACTTCGACAACCCGAGGGTGCTGGAGGAGGTGCTCTCGGTGATGCGGTTCTGGCTCGACCTCGGCGTCGACGGGCTGCGGCTGGACGCGGTGCCATACCTGGTGGAGCGCGAGGGCACCAACAACGAGAACCTGTCCGAGACACACGACGTCATCAAGAAGATACGCGCCGAGATCGACGCATATGCGCCCGGGCGCATGCTGCTGGCGGAAGCCAACCAGTGGCCGGAGGACGCGCAGGTCTATTTCGGCGACGGCGACGAGTGCCACATGTCGTTCCATTTTCCGCTGATGCCGCGGATGTACATGGCGATCGCGCGCGAAGACCGCTTTCCGATCACCGACATCATGCGCCAGACCCCGGAGATCCCGGCCAACTGCCAGTGGGCGGTGTTCCTGCGCAACCATGACGAGCTCACCCTGGAGATGGTGACCTCCTCGGAGCGCGACTACCTGTGGGAGACCTACGCCAGCGACAAGCGCGCACGCATCAACCTCGGCATACGCCGGCGGCTGGCGCCGCTGATGCAGCGCGACCGCAGGCGGATCGAGCTGATGAACGGGCTGCTGCTGTCGATGCCCGGCACGCCGGTGATCTACTACGGCGACGAGATCGGCATGGGCGACAACATCTACCTCGGCGACCGCGACGGCGTGCGCACGCCGATGCAGTGGTCGGTCGATCGCAACGGCGGCTTCTCGCGCGCCGATCCGGCGGGGCTGGTGCTGCCCCCGATCATGGACCCGATCTACGGCTTCCAGGCGGTGAACGTGGAGGCGCAGTCCGGCGATCCGCATTCGATGCTGAACTGGACGCGCCGGATGCTGAGCGTGCGCAAGACGCACCGAGCCTTCGGCCGCGGCACCCAGCGCTTCCTGTATCCGGGCAACCGCAAGGTGCTGGCCTACCTGCGCGAGATGTCGGAGGAAGGCAGCGAGGAGACCATCCTGTGCGTCAGCAACCTGTCGCGTGCGGCGCAGGCGGTGGAGCTCGATCTGCGTGACTATGTCGGCCGGGTGCCGGTCGACATCGTCGGCGGCTCGGTGTTCCCGCCGGTGGGTCAGCTCACCTATCTGCTGACGCTGCCGCCCTACGGCTTCTACTGGTTCCTGCTCGCCTCCGCCCGCGCCCTGCCGTCGTGGCACACGCCGGCACCCGAGCCGCTGCCGGAGTTCTCCACCATCGTGGTGCGACACGACATGGGCGAGATCGGGGCGCCGCCGGCGCGTCACCTGCTCGAACGCGAGGTGCTGCCGGAATACCTGCCGAAGCGGCGCTGGTTCTCGTCGAAGTCGGAGACGCTGCGTTCGGCCCGCTTCGCCTACCTTACCCAGTTCCAGCCCGGTGTCGGCAACCGCGTGATGATGGGCGAGGTCGAGGTCAAGGTCGGCGACCGCACCGAGCGGTACTGCGTCCCGGTGGCGGCGGTGAACGAGGCCACCTGCATCCCGCTGGCGCAGCAGCTGGCACTGAGCCGGATCCGTCGCGGTCCGCTGGTCGGCTACCTCACGGACGGCTTCGCCGCCGACGAGTTCACCGCCGACGTGCTGGCGATGATACGCAAGGCCGGCAGCCTGCGCATCGAGGGCGGCACGCTGCAGTTCAGCCGCACCGACCGGCTCGACGAGATCGAGTTGCCGCAGACGCTGAACATACGCAGGCTGTCCGCCGAGCAGTCCAACAGCTCGCAGATCATCGACGACCTGCTGGTGCTCAAGATCGTCCGCAAGGTGTTGCCGGGCATCCATCCGGAGGCGGAGATCAGCCGCTACCTCACCGAGCACGGCTACGCCAACACGCCGCCGTTCTACGGTGAGGCGACGCGCATCGACGCCGACGGCACGCGCAACACGCTGATCCTGGTGCAGGGCTTCGTGCGCAACCAGGGTGACGGCTGGGCCTGGACGCTCGACTTCCTGGCCCGTGCCGCCGACGACAGCGTGTCGACCATCGAGGATCCGCACGGCGACGACGCCTACAGCAACTATGCGAGCTTCGCCTCGGCACTCGGGCGTCGGCTGGCGCAGCTGCATGAGGTGTTCTCGACGCCCACCGACAACGCCGCCTTCAAGCCCGAGCGTGTCAACGAGGCGGACCTGCATGTCTGGGGGTCGGGTGTGATCGAGCAGATCGACAACGCCGTCGCCGCGCTGCAGGCGGCGATGACGCGCGGCGATGTCGACGAGGCCGCAAGCGCCACGGCGCAGAGCGTGATCGACCGCAGGAAGCGGCTGGACGGCGTGGTGCGTCAGCTCGCGGCCAAAGGAGTGGGTGCGCTGCGCACCCGCGTGCACGGCGACTTCCATCTCGGACAGGTGCTGGTGGTCGGTGGCGACGCCTTCCTGATCGACTTCGAGGGCGAGCCCGCGAAGTCGATGGAGCAGCGGCGGGCGCATTCCTCGCCGATCCGCGACGTGGCGGGGATGCTGCGCTCGTTCGACTACGCGGGTGCCACTGCGGCGTCACGCCTGGAGGGCGGCAGCGAGAGCACCAACGTGCGGCGCGCTCAGCTGCTGGAGCGGTTCCGGCGCAATGCCGGCGAGGATTTCCTCAACGCCTATCGCAGCGTGCTGCAGGCCAGCAACACGCCCTGGATCCCGCCTGAGGCGGAGACCGCCATGCTCGACCTGTTCCTGCTGGAGAAAGCTGCCTACGAGATCCACTACGAGGCCAACAACCGGCCGCACTGGATCTCCATACCGCTGGCCGGGCTCGATGCGATCGCAACCAGACTGCTCGGGGACGCGGATCAGAATGATTGACCATCCAGCCCAGGGCGACCCGATGCTCGACGACGGGCGGCCGGCGGCCGGCGCGGCCGAGGCTTCCGCCCACTCCGGCGGCGAGCCGCCTGCGGACTCGCGGCTGGCACAGCACCTGCCACATCCCGGGGCGGTCGACAGCTTCCTGCGCGCCCGCCACGGCGATCCGTTCTCCCTGCTCGGTCCGCACCCGGCGCCGGGCGGCACGGTCGTGCGTGTGTTCTGGCCGGAGGCGACCGGGCTCGAGCTGATCGACCGGGTCAGCGGTGCCGCGCTCGGCGAGCTGGTGAGGATCCACCCCGGTGGGCTGTGGTCGGGGGTGGTCCGCTCCTCGGCACCCTACCGGCTGCGCGCGCGCACCGTGGACGGCGCCGGCGGCGAGGCGACGGTCGAGACCGAGGACCCGTACAGCTTCGGTCTGCTGCTCGGCGAGCTCGACATCTACCTGATCGCCGAGGGCCGTCACCGCGAACTCGGGCACGTGCTCGGGGCGCACGTGGTGGAGATCGACGGCGTGCACGGCACCCGCTTCGCGGTCTGGGCGCCGAACGCGCAGCGCGTCTCGGTGGTCGGCTCCTTCAACGGCTGGGACGGTCGCCGCCACCCGATGCGCGTGCGCAGCCCTTCCGGAGTGTGGGAGCTGTTCATCCCACGCATCGAGGCTGGCGCGCTCTACAAGTACGAGCTGGTCGGCGCCGACGGCGACCTGCTGCCCTGGCGCGCCGACCCGGTGGCCTGGGCCACCGAGGCGCCGCCGCAGACCGCCTCGAAGGTCGACGACCCGCACTTCGCCTGGACCGACGCCGCCTGGATGGCCGGGCGCGCGGCGCGTCAGGCGCCGGACGCACCGATCTCGGTGTACGAGATGCACGCCATGTCATGGCTGCCGCATGACGGCACGCCCGCCAGCTGGGACACGCTCGGCGACCGGCTGATCCCCTATCTGAGCGAGCTCGGCTTCACCCACGTCGAGCTGATGCCGGTGATGGAGCATCCGTTCGGCGGTTCCTGGGGCTACCAGGTGCTCAGCCAGTTCGCGCCCACCGCCCGGCTCGGCTCGCCGACGCAGTTCGCGCGCTTCGTCGACCGCTGCCACGGCGTCGGGATCGGCGTGCTGCTGGACTGGGTGCCGGCGCACTTCCCGACCGACACCCATGGGCTCGCCCGCTTCGACGGCACCCCGCTGTACGAGCACGGCAACCCGTTCGAAGGGTTCCACCAGGACTGGAACACCTACATCTACAACCTCGGGCGCAACGAGGTGCGCGGCTTCATGATCGCCGGCGGCCTGTTCTGGCTGCAGCATTTCCATGTCGACGGGCTGCGCGTCGATGCGGTCGCCTCGATGCTGTACCGCGATTACAGTCGCAAGCAGGGGGAGTGGGTGCCCAACCGCTACGGCGGACGGGAGAACTTGGAAACGATTGCCTTCCTGCAGGACCTGAGCCGCGCGGTGCACGAGACCGCTCCGGGAGCGATCCTGATCGCCGAGGAATCCACCTCGTTCCCCAACGTGTCGCGCCCCGCCGACGAGGGCGGCCTAGGCTTCGACTACAAGTGGAACATGGGGTGGATGCACGACACCCTGCACTACATCGAGGAGCAGCCGGTATACCGGCGCTGGCATCACAACGAGATCTCCTTCGGCCTGGTCTACGCCTATTCAGAGCGTTTCATGCTGCCGATCTCGCACGACGAGGTGGTGTACGGAAAAGGCTCGATGATCGGCAAGATGCCGGGTGATCAGTGGCAGAAGTTCGCCAACCTGCGTGCCTATTACGGCTTCATGTGGACCCACCCGGGCAAGAAGCTGCTGTTCATGGGCAGCGAGATCGCGCAGACGCGCGAGTGGAACCACGACACCGGGCTGGACTGGTGGCACCTCGACGATCCGATGCATCGCGGCGTGCAGCTGCTGGTCGCCGACCTCAATCGCCTCTACACGACGTTGCCGGCGCTGCACGTCAAGGATTGCGATCCGGGCGGCTTCCACTGGGTGGTGCTGCACGACCAGGAGCACAGCGTGTTCGCCTGGCTGCGGCTCGGCGCCCCGCAGCACAAGCCGGTGCTGGTGGTGTGCAACTTCACCCCGGTGCCGCGCCACGGCTACCGCATCGGCGTCAGCCAGGCGGGGATCTGGCGGGAGGTCCTGAACACCGACGCGTACCGCTACGGCGGCTCCAACGTCGGCAACGGCGGCAGCCTGGAGGCGCACGAGCAGGCGCACGGCGATCAGCCCGCCTCGCTGAGCCTGGTGCTGCCGCCGCTGGCGACCCTGCTGTTGACCCCGGCATGAGCGACACGCACGAGGCTGCCGCGCCGGACGCGCCGGAGGCCGCAGCCGACCCCCTGCTGGAGCGGCTGTGCGCGCTCGCCGGCCTGGCCACGCAGTGGTGCGACATCTTCGGCAAGACCCACGAGGTCGCGCGCGACGACCTGATGCGCATCCTGGCCGCACTCGGGCTCGGCGCCGAGGAGCCGGCGGCGCTGCAAGCTCGCATCGAGCAGCTCGAGCGCGAGGCCGCGTCGCCGCCGCCGCTGATCACCGCCGAGTTGTCGGCGCCGGTGACGCTGCCGCTGCCGCCCGGTCCGTGGCGCATCACCCTGGAGTCCGGTGACAGCTTCGAGGGCCAGGCCGAGCCGGACGGCGCCGGCAGCCGGATCAACGCACCGGATCACCCCGGCTACCACAGGCTCGAGATCGGCGGCCGGCTGATCACGCTCGCCGTGGCGCCGGCGCGCTGCTTCACGGTGGCGGACGCGCTCGGGCGGGCGGAGCCGAGTGGCTGGGGCATCGCGGTGCAGCTCTACGCGCTGCGACGCGACGGCGACGGCGGCGTCGGCGACTACGCGGCACTCGCGGACTTCGCGCGGCAGGCCGCGGCCGCCGGCGCGCACGCGCTCGCGATCAGTCCCGTGCACGCGCAGTTCTCCGCCGATCCCGACCGCTTCAGCCCCTACGCGCCTTCGAGCCGGGTGATGCTGAATGCGCTGCACATCGCCGCCGAGACACCCGGGGCGGAGGCGTCGCGGCTGGAGGCGCTCGAGCTTGTCGACTGGCCGGCCGTGGCGCGCGACCGCCTGGCCCGGCTGCGGCTGGTGTTCGACGGCGGTGCCGCCGAGGACCCGGACTTCCTGTCCTGGCGCGCTTCCGGACGCGATGGCGCCGGGGACGAGGTCGAGGGCCACGCGCTGTTCGAGGCGCTGCACGCGGAGATCTGGGGAGCCGACCCGGCGCTGTGGCACTGGCGCAGCTGGCCTGCGCGATATGCCTCGCGCGACGCCGAGGGCAGCCGCGAGTTCGCCCGCAGCCACGCGCGCGAGATCGCGTTCCACGCCTGGCTGCAGTACCGAGCCAACCGCGAACTGGCGCAGGCGCAGCGCGCGGCGAGAGAGGCCGGGATGGCGGTCGGGCTGGTCTCGGACCTCGCGGTGGGGACCGACACCGGCGGCAGCCACTGCTGGAGCCGTCCCGGCGAGAGCCTGCTCGGCCTCACCATCGGGGCGCCTCCCGACCTGCTGCAGGTCCGCGGCCAGAACTGGGGCATCAGCGCCTTCTCGGCGCGCGGGCTGCGCCAGAACGGTTTCGGCGCCTTCATCGAGATGCTGCGCGGCGCCATGCGCCACGCTGGCGGCGTGCGCATCGACCACGGCATGGGCATCGCACGGCTGTGGATCATCGCCGAAGGCGACGCCGCCGCCCAGGGCAGCTACCTGGCGTTCCCGGAGGACGATCTGCGCCGGCTGATCAAGCTGGAGTCAGCACGCAACCGCGCCATCGTGCTCGCCGAGGATCTCGGCACGGTGCCGGAAGGCTTCCAGGAGCGGCTGCAGCAGGCGGGGATCGACGGCATGCGCGTGCTGCCGTTCGAGCGTGGCGATGACGGCTTCATCGCTCCCGCGCTGTGGACCCGCGAAGCCAGCGCCATGACAAGCACGCACGACCTGCCGCCGGTCGCCGGCTGGTGGGCGGGACACGACATCGGCGAGCGCGCCCGCATCCTGCACACCGCGCAGGAGCAACAGGACAGGGAGCACGCCGAGCGCACCCGGGATCGCGAGGCGCTCTGGCTGGCGATGCGCCGCAGCGGAGCCGCCGAGGGCGGGCAGCCTGCGCCGCAGGACACCGACCCGGTCGTCGATGCGGCGCTCGCGCACACCGCCGCTGCCCGCTGCGAGCTGGTGATGCTGCCGCTGGAGGACGTGCTCGGCGTGGTCGAGCAACCCAATCTGCCGGGAACCACCGACGAGCATCCGAACTGGCGGCGGCGGTTGCCCGCGCGCGCCGGCGGCGGCGTGCTCGGCGACGATGCGGTGCGCTCGCGTCTGGCGCTGATCGCCGCAGCGAGGCAGCAGAAGCGGTCGCCTCAATAATAAATCCGTGCGCGAGAGCTGCGGCTACGACATCCCGACACCATGTTCTTCATGTCGCGACACCATGTATCCGGTGCGTCGGAGGTTCTGATGAGCAGGCTCGTGGTGGTCTCGAACCGGGTCTCGATCCCGGACGGCGAGTCGAAGGCGGGCGGCCTGGCCGTTGCCCTGAACGCCCTGATGGAGCGCGAGGGCGGCCTGTGGTTCGGGTGGAGCGGCAGCACCAGCGCGGATGCGATCGCCGAGCGCTCGCCGAAGCTGGTGCAGCACGGCGCGGTGCAGTACGGAACCGTCGATCTCACGCCTGACGAACTCGAGTTCTACTACAACGGCTTTTCCAACGCGACGCTGTGGCCGCTGCTGCACTCGCTGCCGGAACAGATGCACTTCGACCGCGGCAGCCTGCAGGCCTACCGCGCGGTGAACGAGAGGCTCAGCGACGTGCTGCTGCCGATGCTCCGCGCCGGCGACACCATCTGGATCCACGACTACCACCTGCTGGCGATGGCCTCCGCCTTGCGCTCGCGCGACGTGACCGCGCCGATCGGCTTCTTCCTGCACACGCCGTTCCCGTCTCCGGACATGCTGGGCAGCCTGCCGGAAGCCTCGATCTTCATACGCGACCTGCTCGCCGCCGACCTGCTCGGCTTCCAGACCGCCAACGACGCCGAGAACTTCGCCGCATCGGCGCAGCGCATCGCAGGCGCCACCCGCCTCGCCGGCGGCGTGCTGCAGCTCGGCCGGCGGCAGATCCGGATCGGCGCATTTCCGGTCGAGATCGAGCCCGGCGAGTTCGCGCAGATGGCCGAGCAGGCCCACGACGCCCCCGAGACCCGCCGCCTGCGCCGCAGCCTGGACGGCCAGAGCCTGATCCTTGGCGTCGATCGCATGGATCCGACCAAGGGGCTGCGGCATCGCCTGGCCGGCTTCCGCCGGCTGCTCGAGACGCGGCCGCAATGGCATCGCAACACCAGCTTCCTGCAGATCGCAGCCGAGAGTCGTCAGGACGTCGACGCCTACCAGGATCTTCGCGAGGATCTCGATCGTGCGTCGGGTGCGATCAACAGCAGTTTCGGCGAGCCGGACTGGGTGCCGCTGCGTCTGCTGGCCACCGGCAGCTCGCGCGAGGCGGTGGCGGGCTTCATGCGCGAGGCACGCGTCTGCCTGGTGACGCCGCTGCGCGATGGCATGAACCTGGTCGCCAAGGAATACATCGCCGCACAGGATCCCGAGGATCCTGGCGTGCTGGTGCTGTCCAAGTTCGCGGGTGCGGCGCGTCAGCTCGGTGCCGCGATCCTGGTGAACCCGGTCGATCCGGACGAAATCGCCGACGCGCTGGATGCCGCCCTGCGCATGAGCCGTCCCGAGCGGCAGGATTGCTGGAACGCCTGCTGGGAGGCGATACGCGACACCTCCGCGCTGGACTGGGGACGCTCCTTCGTCGCTGCGCTCGGCCGCGCCGGGCAGGAGCACGCGGTGCGCGAGCCGATGCCGCCGGCACGCCGCGCGTCGAGCACCGACATCCGTCTGGTCTCGCCGGCGCCCACGGCGCGAAGCGCGAGCTAGGGCGGCACGGGCGACCGAGGCCCGGCTCCGGAGCCGGGCCTCGGTCCGGATACGCTTGCCAGCGACGCCGCCACTGCGTCACAACCGCGCGCATGGCCCCACCCCTGCTGCTTCTGTCCGACATCGTCCTGAGCCTGGGCGGCAAGCCGCTTTTGCGAGGCGCGGGGTTCGGGGTTTCCGCGGGGGAGCGGCTGTGCCTGGTCGGGCGCAACGGCTCGGGCAAGTCCACGCTGCTGAGGATCGCCGAGGGCTCACTGCAGGCCGATGCCGGCGCCCGCTTCCTGCAGCCGGGCTGCACCATCGGCGTGCTGCCGCAGGAGCCCGACCTCGCCGGCTTCGCCACCACGCTGGAATACGCCTGCGCTGGGCTCGGTTCGGAGGATCCTGGCTATCGCGCCGAGGCGCTTCTCGGCGAGCTGGGGCTCACCGGACGGGAGGATCCGCGCCACCTTTCGGGCGGCGAGGCACGACGTGCAGCACTCGCCCGCACCCTTGCGCCGGCGCCGGATCTGCTGCTGCTCGACGAGCCGACCAACCACCTGGATATGCCGACGATCGCCTGGCTCGAGCGCGAGCTCGCCGGCCTGAGTGCGGCGATCGTGATGATCAGCCACGACCGGCGCCTGCTGCAGACCCTGTCGCGCAGCGTGGTCTGGCTGGACCGCGGCGTCACCCGCCGGCTCGATCAGGGCTTCGGCGAGTTCGAGGACTGGCGCGAGACCGTGCTGGCGCAGGAGGAGCAAGATGCGCACCGCCTCGACCGGCAGATCGTCCGCGAGGAGCACTGGATGCGCTACGGCGTCACCGCCAGGCGCAAGCGCAACGTGCGACGCGTCGGCGAGCTCGCCGCACTGCGTGCCGCCCGTCGCGAGGCGATCAAGGCTCCCGGCGGCCTGCGCCTGGAGGCGAGGAGTGCCGCGCTGTCGGGCAAGCTGGTGGCGGTGGCGGAAGCCGCCGGCAAGTCGTTCGACGGCCGGCCGATCGTGCGCGGGCTCGATCTGCGGGTGCTGCGCGGCGACCGGCTCGGCATCGTCGGCGCCAACGGCGCCGGCAAGACCACGCTGCTGCGCCTGCTGACCGGAGACGAACCACCGGACCAGGGACGGATCGTCACCGGCACGGCGCTGTCGGTGGTGACGCTTGACCAGCAGCGCCGTTCGCTCGATCCCGACGCCACGCTCTCTGACACGCTGACGGGCGGCGGCGGCGACACCGTCCAGGTCGGCGCCGAGCGCCAGCACGTGGTCGGCTACATGAAGCAGTTCCTGTTCCGCCCGGAGCAGGCGCGCACCCGCGTCGGCGTGCTCTCGGGAGGCGAGCGAGGAAGGCTGATGCTGGCCTGCGCACTGGCCCGCCCGTCCAACCTGCTGGTGCTGGACGAGCCAACCAACGATCTCGACCTGGAGACGCTCGACCTGCTGCAGGAGATGCTGGACGCCTACCCGGGCACGGTGCTGCTGGTCAGCCACGACCGCGACTTCCTCGACCGGGTGGCGACCTCGGTGGTCGCCGCCGAGGGGCAAGGCCGGTGGGTTGAGTATGCCGGCGGCTTCAGCGACATGCTGGCGCAAGGCGGCAGTCTCGGCGGCGGCAAGCCGGCAGGGCTGCGGGAAAGCGCCGCTGCCCCGCCGCGTCCCTCGGCAGAGGGCGTCTTGCCGCGTCCCGCGGCAGCGGAAACCGCACGCCGGCTCTCGTTCAAGGAGAGGCACGCGCTGACGCAGCTGCCGGCGCAGATCGGCCGGCACGAGTCGGAGATCGCTCGGCTGCGCACGCTGCTCGCCGATCCGGCGCTGTATCGGCGCAACGCCGGCGCCTTCCGCGAGGCGACCGCAGCGCTGCGGCGGCACGAGGCGGATCTGCTCCTCGCCGAGGAGCGCTGGCTTGAGCTCGAGATGCTGCGCGAGACCACGGAGGCACGATGAGCACGCCGCTGGCCGATCGAAGCTGCGTGCCCTGTCGCCGCGGCGCCGCGCCGCTGCTCCCGGAGGCCGTGCTGGCGCTGACGCTCGAGCTGCCGCTGTGGTCGCTGCGCGACGCCGGCCGCCGTATCGAGCGCCAGTACCGGCTGCCCGATTTCGCGTCCGCCCTCGCCTTCGTGTGCCGGGTGGCGGCGATCGCGGAAGCGGCGGACCACCATCCCGACATAAGCTTCGGCTGGGGTTACGTGCGCCTCTCGCTGCACACCCACAGCATCGGCGGCCTGCATGAGAACGACTTCATCGTCGCCGCGCGGTGCGACCTGGCGCTGGGCGCGCCCTGACCGCTCCGGCGCGCTACTGCCTGGTGCGGATCAGCCCGGAGCGCTCCATGCGCCGGCGCGACTCCGCGATGCCGTCGGTGACCGCGATCGCCGCCTCCAGCGCGCGAATGCCGGCAAGGGCGTCGACCAGCACCGGGGCGCCGTCGAGGCAGGCGGCGACGAAGGCAGTGTGCTCGGCGGCCAGCATGTCGTGCTCGTCCCACGACACCACCTCGCGCCGGAAGCCGCCGGCGCCGGGCAGCACCATGCCGCGCTCGCGCCCGATCATGGTCAGCTCGCGGGCGACGAAGTCGGCCGACAGGTAGCCCTCCTCGGAGAACAGCCGCATGCGGCGTTCGGTCTTCAGCGAGATGCGGCTGGCGGTGATGGTGGCGACGCAGCCATTGGCGAAGCGCACGCGGGCGTTGGCGATGTCCTCGTGCACGCTGCTCACGGCGCTGCCGAGCGCGTCTACGCTCTCGATCGGGCTGTCGACGATCGCCAGCACCAGGTCGAGATCGTGGATCATCAGGTCGAGTATCACCGACACGTCGGTGCCGCGCGGCTTGAACGGCGCCAGCCGCGTCGCCTCGATGTAGAGCGGGCGGGTGATGCGGCGGGTGATCGCGTCGTGCTCGGCGGAGTAGCGCAGCAGATGGCCGACCTGCAGCACCCGGCCGCACTCGGCCGCCAGTTCGGCAAGCCGGTTCGCCTGCTCCAGGCTGGAGGCGATCGGCTTCTCGATCAGCACGTGCAGGCCTGCCTGCAATGCCGCCGTGGCGAGGGCGAAATGCGCCTCCGCGGGAGCGGCCACGATCAGCGCGTCGCAGGCCTCGAGCAGCGCCGGCAGCGCCAGCACCGGCACCCCGCCGGCCTCGGCCGCCACCAGCCGGGCGCGCGCCTGGTCGGGATCGTGCAGCCCGACCAGTGTCGCCCGGTTAGCGGACGCCACCTTCAGGGCGTGGAAGCGGCCGAAATGCCCGGTGCCGGCGATGCCGATGCGCAGCCTGTCCGCTGGATCGGCCTGCACCTCGGCCCGCCTTCGGCCGAATCCGATTGCCATGAACCTCGCCGTTGCCATGAGGCTCCCTGGGTAGCAGCAGAAGTTGCATCCCGAGAAGCACATCGTCATGTTCCCGCCGGCATCACCCGCCGGTCACGGAGCGCTTCTCGAGCATGATGTACTACAGCCGCGCGAAGACCGCCTCGGTGCTGGGCGTGTGCGCGCTCGGCCTGCTGCTCTGCCTGCCGAACTTCCTCGCCTCGCCCGGCCGCTTCCTGCCCTGGCGGCAGATCCACCTCGGCCTCGACCTGCGCGGCGGCTCCTACCTGCTGATGCAGGTGGACGTGCCGACGATCACCCGCGAGCGGCTGGAGGGGCTTACCGACGGCGTGCGCCAGGGCCTGCTCGCAGCCGGGCTCGGCTACCGCAACCTGACGACCGATGCTGCAGCGCGCAGCGTGCGCTTCACGCCGCGCGACGAGGACGAGCGCGCGCGCGACCTGTCCGTGCTGCGCGCGCTGCCGACCGCCTCGGCGCGCGAGTTCAGCGTGGCGGCCGGCCCCGAGGGCAGCATCGCGCTGACCCTGTCGGAGGCGGCGATGCGCGCGCGCGCCGGCGAGGCGGTGGCGCAGTCGATCGAGATCGTGCGGCGTCGCATCGACGCCACCGGCGCGGTCGATCCCGGAATCACCCGGCAGGGCGACGACCGCATCGTCGTGCAGCTCCCCGGGGTGAGCGATCCCGAGCGCGTCAAGCAGCTGCTCGGCACCACCGCGAAGATGACCTTCCACCTGGTCGACGACGGTGCCGACGTCGCCGGGCTGCCGCCGCCGGGGGTCGAGTTCCTGGCGATGCAGGAGGACCTGAAGCAGCGCGTCGCGGTGCTGAGCCACGTCGAGGTGGACGGTGCCGACCTGACCAACGCCGCCGCTGGCCAGGACAGCCAGTCCGGCCAGTGGACGGTCGACTTCACCTTCGACAGCGCCGGCGCGCGCCGCTTCGGCGAGGTGACCCGGTCCAACATCGGCCGCAGGCTGGCCATCGTGCTCGACAACAAGGTGCTCAGCGCGCCGGTGATCCAGGGCGTGATTTCCGGGCGCGGCCAGATCACCGGCAGCTTCGACGCCCAGAAGGCCACCGACCTCGCCCTGCTGCTCCGCGCCGGCGCGCTGCCGGCACCGCTCGCGGTGATCGAGGAGCGCTCCATCGGCCCGTCGCTGGGGGCAGATTCGATACGCGCGGGCGCGATCAGCCTGGGTGTCGGCTTCCTGCTGGTGATCGGCTTCATGGGGCTGTTCTACGGGCTGTTCGGCTGGTATGCGAACCTCGCCCTGTTCGCCAACCTGGTGCTGATCCTGGCGGTGCTGTCGCTGCTGCAGGCGACGCTGACGCTGCCCGGCATGGCCGGCATGCTGCTCACGCTCGGCATGGCGGTGGACGCCAACATCCTGATCAACGAGCGCATACGCGAGGAGGTCAGGCGCGGCCGCACGCCGCTCGCGGCGATGCAGGCCGGCTTCGAGCGCGCCACCGGCACCATCCTGGACAGCAACGCGACCGCGCTGCTCGCCCACGTGATGCTGTTCGTGTTCGGCACAGGTCCGGTGCGCGGCTTCGCGCTCACCATCACGGTCGGCATCGTCACCACCCTGTTCACCACGCTGCTGCTCTCGCGCATGCTGATGGTGCGCTGGTACGCTCGCGCGCGCCCTTCGCTGCTTCCCGTCTGATCCCGAACCGGTCTGATCGCGCACCCGATGCCAGCCATGCTCCTGCGTCCACTGCTCCGCTTCGTGCCCGAGGGCACCAAGATCAACTTCATGCGCGGCCGCTTCATCGGGCTCGCCACCTCCGCCTTCCTGTCGCTCGCCTCGGTGGTGCTGTTCTTCGCCCCGGGCCTGTCGCTGGGCATCGACTTCAAGGGCGGCATCGTGGTCGAGGCGCGCACCCACGGGCCCGCGAACTTCGATGCCATCCGGGCAGCCCTCGCGGCGCAGCACGTGCCGGCGGCCGGGCTGCAGCGCTTCGGCGCCGATGACGACGTGCTGATCCGCCTCGACGCGCCTGCCGGGCACGATGCCGGCAGCGAGGCCGCCACCCAGTCGCTGGTCGACCGGGTGCGCGCCGCGGTCTCGCGCGCCCAGCCGGGAGCGCAGATGCTGCGCGCCGACGCGGTTGGGGCTTCGGTTTCGTCCGAGCTGTTCCGCAACGGCCTGCTCGCACTTGGGCTCAGCCTGCTGATGATCCTGGTGTATATCTGGGTGCGCTTCGAGTGGGAGTTCGCGGTCAGCGCGGTGATCACGCTGCTGCTGGACCTCACCAAGACGATCGGCTTCCTCGCCCTCACCCGGTTCGAGTTCGACCTGGTGATGGTGGCGGCCCTGCTGACCATCCTGGGCTACTCCACCAACGACAAGGTCGTGGTCTACGACCGGGTGCGCGAGAACCTGCGCAAGTATCGCTCGATGGACCTGCGCTCGCTGATCGACCTGTCGATCAACGAGACCCTGAACCGCACCCTGGGCACCTCGTCCACCGTGTTCCTGGCGGCGCTGCCGCTGGCGATCTTCGGCGGCGCCACCCTGTCCGGGTTCGCCTGGGTGATGCTCTTCGGCATCGTCGTCGGCACCTCCTCCTCGATCTTCATCGCGGCGCCGCTGCTGCTGCTGCTGGGCGCGAGGCGGCTGCGCCGCGGCGTCGCCCGCTAGTCGGCGCCGCCGCTCAGGGTGCGTTCCTCGCCCTGCTGTAGCGCGAAGTCCTGGCCGATCCGGCCGAGATGTCCATCCTGGTGGTATAGTCCAACAGTGCTCGCACCGCGGCGGCCGACTGCACCAGCGAGTTCCGGCTCGGATCCGCCTGGCTGCCGCTGATCGCAAGCAGGGCGGCGTGGTCGTAGCGCACCAGCTCGACCAGGTTGGAGGGTGTCGCGCGCCCGGACATCAGGTAGCTCTCCGCCATGCCATGCGCGATCACGTAGTCGATCAGGATCAGCCGCGCGCCCTGCCGGGCATCGAGGTCGGGCGCCACCACCGCGCCGCCGTCCCGGCAGCCCGCGAGGACGAGCAAGGCCGCCGCGAGCAGCCCGCGTCTCGCGCCACCTTTCAAGACGAGCAGCCAGGGTGCAACAAGATCGTGGTCCTTCGAGGATCGTGGATGCGCGGGGCACGGCCGGATGAAGCAGTATCGTATCACTGGGAACAGCGTCGACGCCGTGCGGCAGTTCCAGGCGCCGCAGCCGGAGCCCGGCCCGCACGAGATGCTGGTGCGCATGCGGGCCTTCTCGCTGAACTATCGCGACCTGATGCTGGCCGAAGGCCGCTACGGCTCGCCAACGCCGCCGGACCTGGTGCCGCTGTCGGACGGCGCCGGAGAGGTGGTCGCGGTCGGCGCCGCGGTGCGCCGCTTCAAGCCGGGCGACCGGGTGGCAGGCTGCTTCTTCGCCGACTGGGACGATGGCGAGCTTTCCCACCTCGGCGCCGGCTCCGCGCGCGGGGGCGGCATTCCGGGCGTGCTGTCCGAATACGCGTTGCTGAACCAGGATGGCGCGGTGCGGGTGCCGGCGCACTACTCGCTCGAGGAGGCGGCCACCCTGCCCTGTGCCGCGCTCACCGCGTGGCACGCCCTGGTCGGCTTCGGAGGCATCGCCGCCGGGAGCACGGTGCTGGTGCAGGGCACCGGAGGGGTCTCGATGTTCGCGCTGCAGTTCGCCCGCGGCATGGGGGCGAGGGTGATCTGCACCTCCTCGAGCGACGCCAAGCTCGAGCGCGCCCGCGGCCTCGGTGCGGCGGAGACGATCAACTACGTCCGCGATCCCGAGTGGCAGGACGCGGTGCGCCGCCTGACCGGCAAGAGCGGGGTCGACTTGGTGGTCGAGGTCGGCGGCGCGGGAACGCTGTCGCGGTCCATGCAGGCGGCGCGCGCGGGCGGCCGGATCGCCATCATCGGTGTGCTGACCGGCCGTGCCGACATCGACCCGTCGGCGATCCTGTTCCGGCGGCTGTCGCTGCGCGGCATCCTGGTGGGATCGCGCGCGATGTTCGAGGCGATGAACCGGGCGATCGAGACGCTGTCGCTGCATCCGGTGATCGACCGCAGCTTCGGCTTCGACGAGGTGCCGGCGGCACTGCATCACCTCAAAGGCGGCAGCCACTTCGGCAAGATCGTGATCAGCGCTGCGTGATCCCCGGCGCGGTCGCGCCAGGTGCGAGGGCCGGCACGACGGGCGGCCGGGTGGCGAGCAGGTCGCGGATCTCGGCGAGCAGCGTCTCGCTGACGTTCGGCAGCGGCTTGGCGTCCTCGCGCACGTGCAGGCGGGTGAGCAGCTTCACCACCCAGAAGATCACCAGGCCCACGATCAGGAACTGGATCACCGCGTTGAGGAACAGGCCGACATTGATCGTCACGGCGCCGGCCTTCTGCGCGTCGGCCAGGGTGCCGAGATGCGGGCCCTTGAGGGTGAGGAAGATGTTGGCGAAGTCGATGCCGCCGACCAGCAGCCCGATCACCGGCGTGAACACGTCCTTGACCAGGCTGTTGACGATGCCGGTGAAGGCGGCGCCGATGATGATGCCGACCGCAAGATCGACGACGTTTCCGCGCATGATGAAGGCGCGGAACTCGCCGATCCATCCGGGCGTGTGCAGTGCGGGGGCCTTGAGTGCCATGCTGACCTCCTGATGGCGATGACCGGGCCGACGCGCGACGCGTCGTCCCCGCGATACCATCAACCGCCCGCCGCGGCACGCGAAACGTCGGACCGTTCCACCGGCTCGACGCGGCGGCGCGCGTCAGCCGAACAGGCTTGCCTGCGGCACCCCCGAGACGCCCGCGAGGTGGATCTGGGTGCCGTCGGTCAGGCGGATCGAGGTCATGCCGCCGCCGGAGCTGCTGCCGGCGACGGCCAAGCCGCCGGACAGCTGCAGGTGATCGGTGCCGACGCGAAAGTGACTGATCACGTCGCTGCCGCCGGTGCGGCCGGCCTGGAAGCTGAACCGTTCCGCTCCCGATCCCACGAACAGGGCGGCGTGGCCGGAGCCGATCTGGACCGTGGCGGTGCCTGAGCCGCCGACGAAGCTGTCGGCGCCGTGGCCGAGCATCACCGTGTCGCTGCCCGAGCCGGCGAACAGCACGTTCTCCCAGGTCGAGCCGGCGCCGTTGAGGGTCTCGTTGCCCGCGCCCGCGACCATCCCGTCGCCGCCGAAGGAGGAGGCGGTGAGCACGTCCCCGTTGACGGCGCCGATCAGGAAGTTGCCGGCTCCGGTCGCGAACATCTGGCTGCCGCCGGAACCGCCGAAATAGTCGCCGCCGCTCGCCGCGGCGTGGATGGTCTCCCTGCCGCTGCCGCCGACCACGGTCTCGAGGTCGTGGCTGCCGCCCTGGAACTGCATCGTGCCGGCGCCGCCGAACACGGTAAGGCTGCCGCCCGCGCCGCCCATGACGGTCATGTTGCCGGCGCCGCCGATCAGCTCGTCGTTGCCGGAGCCGCCGATGTAGGTCGTGGGCTGGTCCTGCAGGAAGGCGACCAGCCTGCTGCCGACGGCACCGCCGTGGATCGTGCCGGGCGCCTCGTTGGCGACGAGCAGGGTGCTGCCGCTCTTGTTGGTGAAGTCGTAGCTGCCGCCATCCTGCACCAGGGTCAGGCTGCTGCCGGCGGCGCCGCCGGTGACCGAGCTCGAGACGCCGCTGGCGACCACGATGTCGGTCTTGTTGTCGGCCGTATAGATCTGGTTGCCGCCGGAGAGGGTTGCGTTCTGGCCGCTGGCGGTCGCCTGCACGTAGCTGCCGGTGGTGGGGGCGCCCGGGTCGCTCGTCGTCGGCAGCACGCTGACCGCGAAGCTGGCGCTCTTGGTGTTGCCCGCACCGTCGGTGACGCTCAGGGTCACGGTGTCGTTGACCGCCGCCGCACTCAGGTACGACAGCTGCGCGAGGTCGGCGTTGATCTGGTCCAGCGTGCCCGCGAACGTGATGGTCCGGCCGCCGTCGGAGGTGCTGACGCTGCCCTGGATGCCGCTGGCCATGCTCAGCGCGGTGTTCGCGGTCTGCAGCGTCGCGGTGGCGGTGGTCTGACTGGTGCTCCCCACGTCGATCACCATCAGGTTCTGCAGCGCCACCGCCACGTCGACCGACGTCGAGAACGGCCGCACGCCACCGAGCACGATGTCGCCGGCGATGGCGGTGATGCCCAGGCTGGCGAGGATGTCAGCGACGCTGGAGGAGGTATCGCTCATGGGAAGCCCTATCGCTGGAGGTTCCGGTGCCCCCCGACTGGTAGCCCTCAAGGCGTTAATTTCGGATTAATTTAGGTCTGCGCCCGCAGGCATCGTTAACGGGTCTGCATCGAAGCGGCGGCTCGGCGATACCAGCTCCTGCTGCGCCGCCACCAGGCAGAGCTCGCGCGACCCGGCCGCCAGGGTATGGGCGAGCACGCCCCAGGTGGAGCTGGCGGCGGTTTCCAGCGCTGCGCGCAAGTCGCGTCCGTCGAGGATGTGGAACAGGAACAGGGCCGCGATCAGGTCGCCGGCGCCGTTCGGCGACAGCGCCAGCGCCGGCGTGCGCAGCAGGAACGCACCCTGCGGCCCCACCGCGAGCAGTTCGATCGTTGCTTGCGTGGTTTCGCGCACCTGCACGCTGGTCACCAGCACGATGCGCGGCCCCTGCGGCCGCATCCTCGCCCGCAGCCGGCGCACCGCCCGCAGCAGGCTGCTCCGGCTCTCGCAGGGGGCACCGGTGAGCTGCTCCAGCTCGAACTGGTTCGGGGTGAGGATGTCGGCGGCGGGCACGCTCTCGCCGGAGAGCATCGCCGGGATGCCGGGGCGCACGAACAGGCCGCGTCCGGCGTCGCCCATCACCGGATCGCAGCAGTAGAGCAGGGCAGGATTAGTGGTCCTGGCCTGTACGACGGCGTCGAGAATCGCGCGCCCGACCTCCTGGTCGCCGAGATAGCCGGACAGCACGGCGTCGGCGCGCGCCAGCGCGCCGCGCTCGGCGAGGCCGCGCACCAGCTCCCGCACCGCGTCGCCGCCGAACACCTGGCCGGTCCAGGCGCCGTATCCGGTGTGGTTGGAGAACTGCACCGTATGCACCGCCCACACCTCGACGCCGAGGCGCTGCAGCGGAAACATCGCGGCGGCGTTGCCGACATGGCCGTAGCTCACCCAGGACTGCACCGACAGGATGTTCAGGCAACCTCCTTCGCCGCTGCGCGGCACATGATCTCCACCGCGGCTGCGCGGAACATGGCCGCGACGGCCGCTTCGCGGCGGCGGGCACTTGCCGTCGCAACCTCAGTGGCACGATGCCGGCATCGTGGCCAACCCGGCCGGTGGTTGAACGCCCGGCGCGGAGCGTCTATACGCGCCCGGCGACGCCGGTCGGCATCGGCGACGGCACCAGGAAGGCGACAGGCGATGAAAACCGGCATCCACCCCGAGTATCACGAGATCAACGTCGTCATGACCGACGGCTCGCACTTCACCACCCGCTCCTGCTTCGGCAAGGCGGGCGACACGCTGCGGCTCGACGTCGATCCGAAGTCGCATCCGGCCTGGACCGGGGTGCAGCGCATGCTCGACACCGGAGGCCAGGTGGCCAAGTTCAACAAGAAGTTCGCCGGGATCGGCATGCGCAAGGGCTGAACCGCACGCGCCGCCGCTGCGGCGGCTGCCGAAGAAAAATTCTCCACCAACCGGCGCCGCTCCTTGATGCAGGGGGCGGCGCTTTCCATTTCCGGTTGCGTGGGAATGCCCGATCGGGGTTCCCGCAGACCAGCACCACGGAACCGGCCGGCTTGGCGGTTCCTCAACCAGAACCTTGCTCCCGAGGAGGTTTTTCCATGACCTACGATTTCACCCCGCTGTTTCGCAGCACCATCGGCTTCGATCGCCTCGCCCGTCTGGTCGACACAGCGGCCCAGGCGGCGAACACCACCTCCTATCCGCCCTACAACATCGAGAAGGTCGGCGACGACAGCTACGTGCTGACGATGGCCGTCGCCGGCTTCGGTCCGAGCGACATCGACCTCACCGCACAGGACAACACCCTGCTGGTCACCGGCCGCGTCGGCGCCGAGCCGAAGCGTGAGCTGCTGCACCGCGGGATCGCGGCGAGGGCGTTCGAGCGGCGCTTCGCGCTGGCAGACCACATCGTGGTGGAGGGTGCGGAACTGCTGCACGGGCTGCTGCATGTCAGCCTCAAGCGCGTGGTGCCCGAGGCGCTGAAGCCGCGCCGCATCACCATCGGCACGGCGTCCGCGCCGGCGCTGCAGGGTGCGGCGAACGACAAGCAGATCGAAGGCGACAGCCAGGCGGCCTGACCCAGGTCCGGCCTTCGAGGCCGGCCTGTGTACGAGCTGCGGGGGCCGGGCGCCCCGCCCCCCCCCCCCACTGGGGCGCCGTTAAAAATACATTGCCCGCGGCGGGGCCCCCCCCCCAA
>CAXTNV010000040.1:22931-25422 GCA_964245755.1 uncultured Acetobacteraceae bacterium
CCCCCCCGGGGGCGGGGGGGGGGGGGGGGGTTTGGACGGGGGGGGGGGGGGGGGCCCCCCCCCCCCCCCACGCATCTGGGACGCGTTAAACATGACTTGACCGTCGGCTGGCCGCCCCGCCATATCGACGACACACATCGCGCACCGGTAGGCATTCAGGACCGAGGTCACAGACGCCGCCTGGGCGCGTCGTTCAGACCATTAGGATCCGATCATGACGATGCCGCTGATGCCTAAGGCCACCGCCGTCTGGCTCATCGAGAAGACAGCCCTCACCTTCACCCAGATCGCTGAATTCTGCGGCATGCATCCGCTCGAGATCCAGGCGATCGCCGACGGCGAGGTGGCGCAGGGCATCGTCGGCTACGATCCGGTGGCCAACCATCAGGTCACCCAGGCGGAGATCACCCGCTGCGAGGCAGATCCGGCGCTGCGCCTGGTCATGCTGTCGGTCAACAACCCGGTGACGCGGCGCTCGCGAGGCGCGCGTTACACGCCGGTGGCGAAGCGCAACGACCGTCCGGACGCCATCGCGTTCGTGCTGCGCAACTACCCGCAGCTCTCGGAGATGCAGGTGATCAAGCTGCTCGGCACCACCAAGGATACCATCGCCAAGGTGCGCGACCGGCACCACTGGAACAGCGCCAACATCAAGCCGCGCGACCCGGTGATCCTGGGGCTGTGCAGCCAGACCGACCTCAACGCGATGGTGGCCACCGCGAACGAGCGCCTGGTGCGCGACGGCCAGCACGTTCCGGCCCCGCCGCCACCGTCGGTGGACGAAGAAGCGGCCTGAACCGCTTCGCCGGCCTGGGGCGGCGGGCCAGGTGTGCCCGCGCTAGGCTTGCCCGCGCAGCCGTTCCATTTCTTCCTTGACGCGCAGCTTCTCGAGCTTCAGCCGGTTCAGCATGCCCTGGTCCGGGGCGGGGCGGGTGTCCTCGTCGAAGATCCGCGTGTCGAGCGCGGCGTGGCGCGTCCTCAGGCTTTCGATCCGAGACTGCAGGCTCATGATGCCTCCGCTTCGTTGGGGTTCGGATCCGAAAGGCTAGACCCGCTCCGGGCCGCGATGCCACCGCAAAATGCTCCCGGGGGTTCACCTCACCGAGTGGAGGGTCGCGGCCGCGCGTGCTATGCGATCAACCATGCTGATCGACCGAGACACCGTGCTGCGACGGCTGCACGAACTGCGCAGCGAGCATCGCGACCTCGACACCGTGATCGGGCGGCTGGCCCCGCAGCCGATCGACCAGCTGCAGATCCAGCGGCTGAAGAAGCGCAAGCTGCTGCTGAAGGACGAGATCTCCTGGCTGGAAAGCCGGCTGATCCCGGACAGCATCGCCTGAGGGAGCGGACATGAGCGAGACCGTCATCGGCACCGATCCCGTCATCGAGCACCCTGGCGACGTGGCCGCCCCGCTGGTGGGGCTGATCATGGGCAGCCAGTCCGACTGGGCCACGCTGAGCCATGCGGCGACGCAGCTGGACACGCTGGGCATCCCGTTCGAGGCGCGCAT
The DNA here is from genome assembly GCA_964245755.1 of uncultured Acetobacteraceae bacterium. Lineage (GTDB taxonomy): Bacteria > Pseudomonadota > Alphaproteobacteria > Acetobacterales > Acetobacteraceae > Lichenicoccus. Next base: position 24,446 of record CAXTNV010000040.1, read on the forward strand.
CATCTCGGCGCACCGCACCCCGGACCGGCTGTCGGAGTACGCGCGCGCGGCGGAAGGACGGGGCCTGCGCGTGGTGATCGCGGGCGCCGGCGGGGCGGCCCACCTGCCGGGCATGTGCTCCGCCTGGACCCTGTTGCCGGTGCTGGGCGTGCCGGTGGAAAGCCAGGCGCTAAACGGCATCGATAGCCTGTTGTCGATCGTGCAGATGCCGGCGGGGGTGCCGGTGGGAACGCTTGCGGTCGGCCGCGCCGGTGCGGTGAACGCGGCCCTGCTGGCGGCGGCGATCCTGTCGCTCCAGGATTCGGCGCTTCGGGCACGGCTGGAGGTGTGGCGGTCGCTGCAGACCGCGGCGGTGCCGGAGGTTCCGGTCCCGGACAATCCCGGCCCGTGAGCGGGGTGCCGCCGGCGCTGCCGCCCGGCGCGGTGATCGGCATCGTCGGCGGCGGGCAGCTCGGGCGCATGTCGGCGATGGCGGCCGCCCGCCTCGGGTATCGCACCAACGTCCTGACCGACGACGCGGACGGCCCGGCGGCCCAGGTGGCGACCGCCATCACGCTCGGCGATCACGCCGATCCCGACGCGCTGCGCCGTTTCGCTGGCGCCGTGGACGTGGTGACGTTCGAGTTCGAGAACGTCAGCGCCGACGGGCTCGACCTGCTGGCGTCGATGCGGCCGGTGCGTCCCGACGGCGCCATCCTGCGCATCAGCCAGGACCGGCTGGCGGAGAAGCGCTTCCTGGCGGGAGCCGGCATCCCGCTGGCGCCGTGGCATCCGGTCGACACGCCCGCGTCGCTCGACGAGGCGGCAGCGGCACTCGGCCTGCCCTTCGTGCTGGCCGCCCAGGTGGTGGACCTGGTGCCGGTGGCGGTGTTCGCCGCGGTGGGGCATGCGATGCTCACCACCCCGCTCGGCTCCGCCACCAACACGCGGCTGGTCGTGCTGGCGGTCGTGGTCGCGCTGACCGCGGTGCGCGCAAG
>CAXTNV010000040.1:25432-25876 GCA_964245755.1 uncultured Acetobacteraceae bacterium
CTCAAGACCACGCGGCTCGGCTATGACGGCAAGGGGCAGCGCGTGCTGCGCGAGCGCCACGAGCTGCACGACGCGTTCGGGGCCTTGTCGCCGCATCCGCTGGTGGCGGAAGCATTCGTCGACTTCGCCTGCGAGCTGAGCGTGATGGTGGCCCGCGGCCTGGACGGCACCGTGCGCGCCTTCGACACGGTGCAGAACCAGCACCACCACCATATCCTCGACCTGACGCTGGCGCCGGCGCCGGTGCCGCCCGAGGTCGCCGCGCAGGCGCAGGCGCTCGCGGCGGGGATCGCGGAAGCGCTGTCGCTGGTCGGGCTGCTGGGGGTGGAGATGTTCCTGGGGTCGGACGGCCGGCTGCTGGTCAACGAGATCGCACCGCGCCCGCACAACTCCGGGCACTGGACCATGGATGCATGCGCGGTCAGCCAGTTCGAGATGCACGTG
>CAXTNV010000041.1:0-25475 GCA_964245755.1 uncultured Acetobacteraceae bacterium
GCCTCCTGCCCAGCCACCTGCCCGGTCGCATGCTCGGCCATTCCGGCGTAGGCGGGGACCTCGATCGCCGGCTCTGCGGCGTGCGTCGCCGACAGGACACCCTTCAGCCGCGACTGCACCTGCTCGACCCGGCCGGCGTCCGGATCGGTCTTAACCACCGAGACGATCTGGCCACTGCGCACCGTCACGTCGAGGGCGGTCACCACGCTGTACGCCACGCCGCCTACCAGATTGACCAGCGCGCAGGCGAAGTTCCCGTCCTGCCAGCCGGGCTCTACCTCGATGCGTGCGCCAAAGCCGCCGCAGAGCGGCGCGTCGGAAAAATAGGCGGCGAGATCGCCACGCACCTCGCGCGAGGTCGGCACGAAGACCCTGATGCCGCGATGCAGGTCGACCAGACCCACGTACAGCCGCCCCGCCAGCCCCGGACCGGGCAGGAACGCCCAGCCCTTGACCTGGAACACCCGGCTGGGCAGATCCATCCCCGCCGCGGCGCCGGCCTCCGCCTCGCAGATCTGGTCGACATGATGCCGGAGCGACTGCCCGGGCCGCCAGGCGGCGTCCTTGACCGGCAGTCTCGAAATCGAGATGTGGCGATCCTCGCCGGTCTGCTGCGCGACCCGGTAGAAGGCCCGGGTGACGGCCTCGTTGGATGGCGCGTTCAGCGCCGCACCGGTCACCGTGCCTCCCTCGATCTCGACCTCCAGCGCGGTCAGGCAGAACGCCGCACGATCGCCGAAGCTGTTGATGATGGCGACTTTGTAGCGCCCCTCGCACCATTTGCCGCGGAGCGCGATCTGGCCGGTGAACCCGGAGCGGCGCGGGGCAGCCGGAAAGCTCGCCATGATGTCGTCGCGCACGTCCCGGGTGGCGCCGAAGAAGATCACCGGGCCGTCGCCGCCGCCGATCAGGGCGAGGGAGACCTGGCCGCCGACGCGGATGTTCGGCACGAAGGTCCATCCGGTGATCCGCAGCTCCGGCACCGGCCGGAAGCCCTCCTTGTCCAGCATCTCCGGCGTGCGGCCGCAGACGGAATCTATATAGACCTCCGACCCCTGCACGTGGCTCCAGTCCTGGATCGCCAGCGGCAGTTCCAGCCGAATCCCCGAGCGGCGGCTCGGATCGAAGATATGCCGCGGCGGCGCCAGGTTCTTCCAGCTCGGATGCGGCAGCAGATGCACCTGACCAGCATCGAGGCCGAGCCCGACATCGCCCAGCGGACGCGCCGGTGCCACCGAACGGTAGATCTCCAGCAGCGAGGCAGCGTAGGCGCGGCTGTCGGTCCAGAGCTGCGGCCCGATGTTGGCGCGCATCGCCCGACGCGTGGCCGGGCTCGCGCGCAGCAGCTCCAGGTGGTCGAGCACCGCGCTGGTCTCGCCGATCCTGACCTTGAAGCCGTTGACGCCGTGCTCGACGCGGTCGCTGAACGCGCCGATGTCGCTGACGATCGGGATCAGGCCGGCCTGCCAGATCTCCGACATCGAGATGCAGTAGGTCTCGGGCCAGATCGACAGGTGCAGCGCCACGTCAGCATGCGCGATCGAGGTGAGGTCGCCCGGCGCGTAGCGGCCGTGATAGGTCACGTTGGGCTTGTTCCAGCGCCCGAACACCTCCGCATATTGCGGCTCGGCGTTGCCGAGCAGGTGGAAGCGGAACAGCAGCGGGTTGGCCTCCTCGATCAGGCTCATGATCGCATCCGCACCCTTGGCGCGCAGGAAGTTGCCGACCACGGCGATCACCAGCGGCGCGTCCTCCGTCTCCGCGCGCGCCGGCGCGGGGTCGACCGCGGCGCCGCCGGGCATCGGGATGCCGAGCACCGCGCGGCGGCGGCGGGCCAGCTCCGGATAGATCCTCATGGTCAGCGCCTCGGAATAGCCGGTGCCGAACAGGAACACGTCCACCGAGCGGATCACCTCGACCATGAAGGTGCGGCGTGTCTGCTGCGCGCCGGCCGGCACCGCCTCGGCGATGCGCAGGCAGATGTCGCAGGCGCTGATCGACTTGTTGCCGATGTCGCAGAACACCTGCTCGTGGTTGAGCAGGTTGTAGCGCGAGCAGATCAGGAAGAAGTCGTGCGCCGAGAAAACGGTGCCGACGCCCGCCGCCTTGGCGATGATCGGCAGCGACGCGGCGTGGTGGCCGAGATGCTGGAAGTGCACCAGGTCGATGCCGTACTGGCCGATCACGTTGGAGAACGCGACCTCCTCGGGCGCATCGGTCAGGCTGTCGAGCCAGCCGATCTCGTGCATGTCGAAGCGCTCCAGCACCACGCCCTTGTCGTCCATCAGGTGACACTGGCCGTCGCGCCGCAGCCAGAAGAACATGTCGACCGCGCGCTCGAACATCGCGGACAGTGTCTGCTGATAGACCTCGACGCCGCCCCACTCGTTGCGGTGGATCGTCGAGTGGGTGCACATCAGGACGCGCAGCCTGCGGCTCGAGGAGGTCGGCTCCGGCGCCGCGGCACGCACGGTGAAGTCCGCACGCGTGACCTCGCGCATGCGCTCCAGGCGGTGGGTGTAGCGCTGCGGCGCCGCCACGTGCAGCGGCGGCGGCCGCGCGCGCGCGGCCCGCCGCGGCGGGCTCTGCCGCAGGCGCCGCACGGCGCCGACCAGGCCGCCGGCGTCGCGTACCAGCGCGACCCCGCGCACGGCATCGAAATGCGCAGCACCCATCGCGTCGCCGGCCTCCACCACCTGCGCGGTGCCGCTCAGCCCGAGCTCGTACAGCCGCGGCCCGGGAGCGGTGGCTTGGCCGACGTCGCCGTGGCTGGCGTAGTCGCGGAACATGGTCAGCGTGACGCGGCTCGCGTTGGCGAAGTCGATGAAGGACTCGTGGCTGACCGGCCATTGGATCGCCAGCCGTGCCAGGTCGGATGGCAACGGCGGCAGGTACTCGTTGGTCGGGCAGACCAGCTTAAGCCTCGCATCCGGGAACGCGTTGATGATCCGGCGCAGGCTCTGGATCCGGTTCGGCCACATGGTGCCGGCGAAGAAGATGTCGTAGTCGAGCTCGGCATCCTGCTTGACCGGACGGAGATGAAACTTCTCGCTCGCCGCCAGCGACAGGTAGTGGCCGCGGCCGCGATAGGCATCGACGCAGGCGGGATCGTTGGTGAAGACGAAGTCGAACAGATCGGCGTGCTGCAGGTTGTACTCCAGCATGAACGGGTCTTCGAACAGCCACAGGACGACCGTGCGGAACGACCGACGCACGCGGCGCAGCAGCGCCTCGTGCAACCGCTGCCCGTCGATGCAGATCAGCACGTCGTGCAGGCCGGCCGCCGCGATCGGTACCAGCGAGCGATTGTCCGCCAGCACCACGTTGTGCCCCCCGAACAAAGACTTGGCCGCGTCGAGGATGGCGAGGGTGAGGTAGGAATTCGGGTTGTGCGTGAAGTTGGTGTTGTAGATGACGGTCATGCCAGGCCCCTCGCCTTGAGCGTGTCGACCACATGCCGGGCACGGTGGGCGTACGTGTGTTCCGAAAGCGCCCGCTTCTGGGCCAGCTCCGCGGTCCTCAGGCCACGCTCCCTGTCGCCGAGATAATACTCCAGGAGCGTATCGAATTCGACCTGGTTGGAAAAGGTGGGGATCTCGTCGCGGGCGAAGTAGCGGCGCAGCTCGAACGTATCCTCGTGGAAGAACTGCACGGTTCCGGCGAGTGCCGTCTCGAAAGTGCGCGGACCGGGAGAGGACGGCGTGATCATGTAGCGGCGGTTCTCGAAGTGCAGGCTGCGCCCGAGGTTGAGCACGATCCGCGACCGCTGGTAGAGCTCGATCAGCTGTGCCTTGTCGATGCGCCGGTCCGAGAAGCCGTGGCCGAACTTCCCCCAGCCCGGCCCGATGAAGCAGAGGTCGAGGCCGGACAGGCTGGCGCGCAGGTCCTCAACCACTTCCTGACGGCTGGTGAAGGCCACGCCGCAGAACATCACGTCGATGGTCTTCTCCCGTGCGGCATCGATCGGCACGTAGTGACGCTTGTGGCAACCGGCCAGGGGCAGGTGGAAGGCGTGCGGGTGGGTGTAGAAGTTGACGCCCCAGTGGTCGCAGGAGAACACCGCGTCGAAGTCGTGCTCGATCCGGTAGCTGGCATCCTGCTCGTAGGGATCCTCGGTGGCCCAGAACACCGTCGCCTTGCCGAGCCGCCGCGCCTCGCGGCTGACCTCGCCGAAATAGGTGCTCTCCGGGAGATAGGAGCCGATGCCGATGACGATGTCCGGCTGCACTTGCCCCACCACCGCGGCGGCGCCGCTGATATTGGCGCACAGCACGTTGTCCTCGCCGATATACTCCATCCAGCCATCCATGATGGAGTTGCGCACCTGCGCATTCGCCTGCGATTCGTAGCGGCCGCCGCTGCAGATCAGAACCTTCATCGGATCGTCATGTCCCTTCTGGTCGGCGCACGACGTGCGGGCGGGCACGCGTCCCACCGCGAGATCTGCGAGAGATGACCCCGGTGGTCAGCCGGCCTGCGGCACAGGGATCCGGGGGTGACCTTCGCGTACGCCGGCGCAGGATAATGACACTGCTTCCTACCCTTCCGCCAGCAGCGCCATCCATCTTTTTACGTAATGTTCATAACCGTCGGGCGCAACGAAAAACCAGTGCCGCCAGGTCTGGAACACCGGATCGTTGCTCCTGTACTCCGCGTTCTCCAGCAGCTTGCGCGCCGCTTCGGGCTTGGGACCGTGGAAGTGCACGATCCTCGCCCGGGGCTGCGCGCCCCAGTGCGGCTTCCAGTTGTACACCGGCGAGAGCGGGTCCCAGCGGCCCTTGTAGTACAGCTGCAGCAGCTCCTGGTCGTAGCCCGCGATACGACCGAAGTTCTCGCACATGAACTCGATCAGGGCGGGGCGGTCGCGGCGCATCCGTTCCACGTTCAGGATCATGACGCCGCAATTGACGTCGTCGTAGAAGGAGTCCGGCTTGAACTGCGGCGCGATCGCGAACAGCTCGGGACGCAGGTGGTCGATCGTCACCGGCGCCTCGAACATCACGTCGCAGTCGGTGTAAAGGACGTGCGACTCCTCGACCTCCAGCAGCCCGATCTCGATCCGCATGAAGGCACCCTCGGCGGTCTTCATGTAGTCCGGCCATTCCGGCTTGTGCCGTTCCTGCGCCTCGCGCAGCGCGTCGTGGAAGGTCAGGCGGTGCAGGATGACCGTGACCCCGCGCGCGCGCATCTCGGCGGTGAAGTCGTCCTCCTCGCCATGATAGATCATGTGCGGACGCAGGTTGGTGTGGCGCTTCGCCGAGCTGACGGCGGCACGGATGCAGTTGCGGAAGCCCTGGTCCGGATCGGCATCAAGCGTCGGCCGCGTGATCGCGAAATACCACTTGGCGCCGGGCGGGTCCTCCTGCCCTCGCGGACCCTCGAGGCTCGCCGGTTCCGGCGTGTCGCCCAGCGCGCGCGCCCGCTCGATCACCTCGGTCGCCAGCCGTTGATAGACCAGCCGCTCGAAGTGGGTGGGCCCGGTCAGGTCCTGCGGGCTCGCCACGAAATCGTCCATGCGAAGCGCCGTCGCATGGGCGAACTCGGGCAGCACGTCGCACAGCCAGCGATTGAGCTGGCGATGCAGCTCGGCAAGCGGCTCCATGCCGCTGAACGGCTGCTCTCCCATCAGCAGCACCAGCACCTCGGTGCTGGTTGGTGCCGTGCCCAGCACGGCGCGGACGTTCTCCTTGAACGCGGCCTCGCCGATGCGGCCGACTGGCTCGTAGTTCTCGCGGAAGAAGGCCAGCGCCGCGCGTGCCGCCTCGGTCGGCTGTCGACGCGCGATCTCGTCGTCGGACAGGGTGAACAGGTCGCTATGGCCGAGCGAGGCCGGGGAGAACGGCACCAGGTCGCCGGTATGGCGGTTGCGGTAGAGATGGTAGTAGGCGTCGGCCCAGAAGCTGAGCAGCCAGACCCGCGCGTCGAGCAGGGCCGGCGCGGGTCGCTGCAGATCCTCCTCGGCATAGCCGAGACGCAGCATCGCGGCCATGCGCTCGCCGCTCAACCCCTCCAGCGCGTAGCGCAGCATCTGCGTGTGGTCGCGCCGGATCTCGATGCCGGCGCGGCTGGTGTTCAGGCGCAGGAACAGCGTGCCGGCATGGATGGTGACGTAGTGCGCCACCGCCTCTAGGTCGCAGCCGCCGCCGATGAACATCGTGCCGACATCCTTGGCCTGCGATGCGTTCCTCGCCTGCGCCGGATCGTAGAGGCTGATCCAGTCGCACGGGATGGCTTCGTCGTGCAGGTCGGTCAGCACCTCGCCCGTGATGTTGATGCGCGGCCGTCCCAGGCGCCGGTAGAGCCAGAGCTCGACGTACATGCCCAGCGTGCGGCAGGAGAAGCAGTAGTATGCGAGATCCTGGAACGCCGCGCCGCGATGCTGCACGAAGAAGCCGACGAAGCCGTAGTCGCCGTATTTGTCGCGCACGCGGACCAGTCCGGCCTGGACGAAGAAGTTGCGCAGGTGGCCGCGCAGTGCCGTGCGCGCCTCCTCGATGTCTTCCGGCAGGCGCGCCTTGATGAAGTTCAGCTGATTGGTGCGGTTCACCAGCTCGATGGCGCGGTCGATGTGCTTGTCCACGTCGTGCTCGATCTCGACGGTGATGCCGCTGCTGCGCAGGAAGTCGTAGACGCCGTCCCCGGCGGCGATCTGGTCGTGGTGCCGGGTCTGCAGCAGCTTGTACTGCGCGAGCCGGGTCAGTTCGCTGTCGTTCTTGCCCTTGAACTGCGGGTCCTTGAGCATCGTGTCGATGATCGACTCGTCCGATACCTGCAGGTTCGGCACGAAATGCAGCGCCTCCTTCAGGTTCATCGGGTTGTCGTCGATGAACAGGATGGTCTCGGGCCGCAGCTGCACCGCCTCGACGAGGGCCTTGATGCGCGGTCCCTTGGCATCCCAGCTCACGCTCGGGAAGATGAAATAGTCCCAGAGGTTCCACTCTGTCAGGATGCGCCGCACCGGTTCGAGATCGTTCTTCGAGCAGATGGCGCTGAGGATGCCTCGCCGCGCCAGCGCGATCACCGTCTCCACCGCGGTATCGTTGCGCGAGATGCCGCCTTCGGTGAGGGTCCCCTTCCAGAACGTCTCGTCGAGGTCCCAGATGACCAGTCGGACCCGCTCCTTGGCTGTCGTCTCCGGCATACTCTCGCTACTCCTGGAGAGGTCGACCGCCTGACCTCTCGGCTCGGCGTTTTTCTACACGATCCGGTCCCAATCCGCGACCGGCTTCTGGCGCCGCGCGCTCTCGGCTACCGGGGTGCGGCGCCGGGCCGGTGCCGACCTCGGATTGCACGGCGATGAAACGTTCGGCGAGCGGCGAGCTCGAGAAGACGCAGGCGAAGGCGCGCAGCAAAGCCGCCGCGTCGATCGCGGCGGCCGCCAGCCGCACCACCTGGCCATCGAGGAACCAGAGCTGGTGCCTGCAGAGCTGGAACGCCGCCTGTCCGCCGTTCACGACGATCACGCCGACGTCGTATTGGCCATCCGTCCACTTGCCCGCGAGCCGCACCTCGGCCGTGTAGCCGCAACGCAGCGGCGCTTCCGGATGGATCGCCTGCACGTCCGCGCGCGGCTGCCGCGCAGCTTCGAGATATATCACGTGGCGGAAGCTGCGGTGGATCAGGCAGACGAACGCCTGTCCGGCCTGGCTGGTGCCGGGCCGGAACACCCACCCCGTCATGCTGAACCGGTCCACGGGCTTGAACGCGGTCGCCCCGGGCTCGTCGCCGTCGCGGGCGAGCGGATCGGTCTCCTCGCCGCAGAGCACGTCCACGTAGGCGCGGCAGCGCTGCAGCGACGCCCACTCGACGATGCTCCGCGGCAGGTCGAGCTTCAGGCCACCGCCACCCGGGGCCTCGAGAATGCCGCGCGGGGCGGTGAGCTCCTTCCAGCTGCGTTTCGTCACCAGGTGCAGCTGGCCGGCCTCGAGCCCGAGCGGCCGCGCGGTTCCGAGCCGCACCTTCGGCGTCAGCGCCCGGTACTCGCCCAGGATCCGCGTCGCGTAAGCCTGGGGGTCGGCCCACAGGTGCGGCCCGATGCCGGCCCGCAGCGTCTCGCGCAGCCCAGGGTTGGCGCGCAGCACCTCCAGCAGGTCGAGCACGGCGCTGGCATCCCCGACCCGCACCTTGAAGCCGTCCACGCCGTGGCTGACCCGCTCGCCCAGCGCCCCGATGTCGGTGACGATCGGGATCAGCCCGGCCTGCCAGACCTCTGACAACGAGATGCACCAGGTCTCCGGCCAGATCGACAGGTGCAGCGCGACCTGTCCCCGCGACAGCGGCGGCTCGCCAGGCGCGTAACGGCCCTGGTAGCTGACGCGCGTGCCGAGCGTTCGCAGCACCTCGTGGTAGGGCGGCTCGGCCATTCCGAGGATGTGGAACCGGAACAGGTGCGGCGCCGCCGCCTCGATCACCTGCAGCACCGTGTCCGCGCCCTTGATGCGCAGAAAATTGCCCACCACCACCACGTCGAGCACGTCCGGATCCGGGCGGCGGCGCGGTGCTGCCGTGGCCGCAGGCGGCAGCGGCCCCGTGGGCGCCGGCAGGCCCATCACCAGGCGGCGGGTGGCATGCGTCTGCGGATAGATGCGCAGCACCAGCTCCTCGGACTGGCGCGAGCCGAACAGCAGCAGGTCGACGGCCCCCAGCACCAGCTCGATGAAGCCGCGGCGCTGCTGCTGCGCCCCAGGCGGCAGGCCTTCCGCCCGACCCAGGCAGATCGTGCAGGCGGTGATCGAGCGGGTGCCGATGTCGCAGAACTTCTGCTCGTGGTCGAGCAGGTTGTAGCGGGCGCAGACCAGGAAGAAATCGTGCACCGACAGCAGCGTGCCGACGCCGCTGGCGCGCGCGATCAGCGGCAGCGACGCCGCGTGATGGCCGAGATGCTGGAAATGCACCACATCGACGCCGTAGCTCGTCAGCACATCGGAGAAATGCGCCTCCTCGAACGGATCGCAGAGCACGTCCAGCCAGCCGATCGACTCGCCGTCGAAACGCTCAAGCGAGGCGCCGCGCGCATCCAGCAGCTGGCAGCACTCATTGTCACGGACCCAGAACAGCACCTCGACCTCGCGCTCGAGCTGGCTGCACAGCATCTGCTGGTAGACCTCGACGCCGCCCCACACCTGATGATGGATCGTCGAGTGCGTGCACATCAGCACCCGCAGCCTGCGCGGCCCGGCGGTGCTGCGGATCGTCGACGGCTGCGGATCGGTCGCGTCTCCGCCGACGACGTCGAGCAGGCGGCCCAGCCGGTGCTCGTAGCCGTGCCCGGCCAGCACCGAGAGCTGGGCCAGGCGAGCCAGGGACGTGCGCAGCCCGGCGTCCGCCAGCACGTCGCCGATCCGCGTCACCAGCGCCTCGCCGCGCTCGAGGAGGATCCCGTCGATGGCGGCGAACCGAGCTGCCGGCAGCCGGTCGGGCGGCTGCACCACCTGCGCCGTGCCGGCCAGGCCGAGCTCGAACAGGCGCGGCCCCGGCGCGTGCGCGAGACCCGTCGTACCGTGGCTGGCATAATCGCGGAACAGGGTCAGCGTCACCCGGCTGGCGTTGGCGAAATCGATGAATGCCTCGTGGCTGACCGGCCGCGTGATCGCGCGAGAGGCGATCTGCGGCGGCAGCGGCGGCAGGAACTCGTTGCTCGGGCAGACCAGCTTCATCGACGCGTCGGGGAATGCCGCGATCACCCGTCGCAATATCGCGACGCGGTTCGGCCACATGGTGCCGGCGAAGAAGATGTCGTGGCGCAGCTTCGCGTCCGGCAGCACGTCGCGATGGTGCAGCATCCGGCTTGCCGCCAGCGGCAGGTAGTGGCCGCGCGCGCCGTAGGCGTCCACGCAGGACGGATCGTTGGTGAACACCAGATCGAACAGCGACGCGTTCGCGAGGTTGTAGTCCAGCATGAACGGGTCTTCGAACGCCCACAGCACCACGCGCCGGAAGGCCGGCTTCACCCGAGCGACCAGCCCGGCGTTCAGCCGCTGGCCGTCGATGCAGAGCAGCAGCGCGTGCGCGTGGCTCGCCGCCGCCGGTGCCAGCGTGCGCTCGTCGACCCGCAGCACCCCCTCCGCACCGACCAGGGTGCGCAGCGCCGACTCGACGGCCAGGGTGAGGTAGGCGTTCGGGTTGCGCGTCGCGTTGGTGTTGTAGAGCAGGATCACAGCAGGCCTGCATCGGCCAGCGTCTCGACCATGCGCCGGGCGCGCAGCGCGTAGGTGTGCTCCCTCAGCGCACGCTGCTGCGCCCGCGTCGCGGTGGCGATGCGCAGCGCGTCGGCCTGCAGGAAGCGGTCGCGCAGCCGCTGGAAGTCGAGCGCGCCGGAGAAGCCGGGGATCTCGTCCTCCTCGAAATAGTCGCGGATCTCCGGCGTATCCTCGTGGAACAGCTGCATCCCGCCCGCCATCGCCGCCTCGAAGGTGCGAGGTCCCGGGGTCGATGCGGCGATCTGGTAGCGCGCGTTCTCGAAGTTCAGGCTGCGGCCCAGGTTGAGGACGATCTTCGCCTGCGCGTAGAGCTCGACCAGCCGCGCCTTGTCGATCCGCTGGTCGGAGAAGCCCGGTGCCCCGGTCCAGCCGGGACCGAGCACCGAGACGCGCAGGCCGCGCAGCGACGGCATCAGCCCGGCGATGATCTCGCGCCGGCTGGCGAAGGCGACGCCGCAGAACAGCACGTCGATGGGACGCGCGGCATCGCGGTCGATCGGCACGTGATGGCGCCGCGGGCAGCCGGCGAGCGGCAGGTGGAACACCTTCGGATGGTCGTAGAACCGCCTCGTCCAGCGATCGCAGGTGAAGATGGCATCGAAGTGTGGCTCGATCCGGTAGCTGGCGTCTTTCTCGTAGGGATCCTCGGTGGCCCAGAATGCGCAGACGGCGCCTGCGGCGTGCGCGAGCCGCGACGCCTCGCCGAAATACGCCGTCTCGGGCAGGTAGGAGCCGACGCAGAGCAGCAGATCCGGCCGCATCGCCTCGATCGCCGCTCCGGCGCTGTCGAGGCTCGCCGAGAACACGCGCGACGTCGAGAGACACTCGACCCAGCCATCGCGTATGGCTCCGCGCACCGACGCGTTCGCTTCGGATTCGAGCGGAGCATCGCCGCAGATCAGGACCTTCAGGTCGTGCGGTCCAACTCGACCCGCCAAGGTGTCCAGCAAGCCGGCCTCCATCCTCCCGCCACCGTATCGCCACGCGAGCGGGAAGGGGAGGATGAACTGCAAGCATTCCCGCAGGCGACTGCAAGGCGTAGGCCATCACGGTATCGTGACGATCTGCTTTCAAGAAGGACCGGCCCCCGCAGCTTGCCTCTGTCATTGTAGGATCCAAACGATCCACCGCCCTCAGAACAATGCAGGTGCAATGTCTCCCGCTGTGAGACAAGCAAGCAAAAGGAGACGATGGTGACGATGAAATGGTATTTCTCGATCACTGAAGATACGCTCACCGCGGACGAGGACCACGGCTTTCTCGACATGATCCGGGTTGCGGTCGCATCCGCGCAGATCAACACGTCGCTGCGGCCGCATCTGCTTTACGACGGCAACGAGAGCGCCTTCACCGACGAGATGCGCGCGGCCGGCGTGACCGTCATCCGCCACCGCATCTCCTTCTACGACCAGCTGCAGCGCGCGCAGCAAAGGCTGCGTCCGGATTGGCCCGACTACATGCGCACGGCCGCCGGCGCCTTCCAGAGGCTCGACATTCCCAACATCGAGACCAAGGAGGAGTTCGTCCTCTACACCGACTGCGACGTCATGTTCCTTTCCGATCCGGCGATGGATAATTTCCGTCCCGCGACCTTCGCGGTGGCGTCGCAGTTCGATCTCTACGGACACCACAAGGAGATCAACTCCGGGGTCATGCTGATGAACGTCAGGCGGCTGCGGGCAGACCTGCCGGCGATGCTGGATTTCGCCTGCGACATGCTGCACACCCTGCACGGCTACGATCAGGAGTTCCTGCGCGTCTTCTACAACGGCAAGTGGGATCCCCTGTCGCCCAAATACAACTGGAAGCCGTACTGGGGCGTCGATCCGATGGCCAGGGTGGTGCACTTCCACGGCCCAAAGCCGGCTGCCGCGCACAAGCTGATCAAGGACAAGACCTACCGCCAGGACGATCCCGTGTTCCAGGCGTGGCGCAACCTGTTCTTCAAGAATCCCGACGCCTACCGCTTCTACGTGGATCTCTGGCGCCGGTTCAAGCTGTCGCCGGCGCAGGCCCGGCGAGCCGTGCCCAGTGCCGCGCGCGACCGCGCCTCGCTCTGGATTTCCTGACCCTGCGGTCTATGCTGCCCGGCGCGGTCTGAGCTCGCGGGTAGCCGATATGGATGCAGGGGACGGGCGGAACGGTTGCGGCGCGGCCTCCGCCGCCCCTTGTCCGCGGCGTGGGTTCCCGGTCGGGCGCCCGCCTTGGCCATAAGCGGCGACACCGACGAGGACATCGTCGCGGCGTGGCTGGAGCCGGTCAGCCTGCGCGACATGCTGGCGGCACTCGACGAGGCAGGCTTCTCCGGAGACGTGTACCGCGGTTGCTTCGCCGACCTGAACGCGAACCTCGAAGACGAGACTGCGGGCGCGCTGCACTTCCTGCGCCACGGCTATGCAGAGAGCCGCGTCTTCCCCGTGGCCCTCGACATCGCCGGCATGCACCGCCTGCGGCAGCTCACCCTGCGCAACCGCGTCTACCTGCAGAACCTGTTCGTCGCCCTGGTCACCGCCTGGAGCGGCGCGAACGTCCGCAGCGTCGCCGACCTGGCCACGCACGCTCCGATCATCGAGCGCTTCCGCGCCATGGGCGGGCTGCCGCTGGTTATCCTGGGCGACCCGTTCGCCCGCCTGTATCGGCGCGGCGTGTCGGCGGGAGCACGGTGGATCTGCCCGCTGGCGCTGGCGCCGCTGGAGGAGGGCATCGAGGGGTTGCTGCGCACCGCACCACGGACGCTGCTGCCGGCGAGGCCGGATCTGGACATCGAGGCGACGCCGACGCTGTGGAACTTCGGCCAGGTGGACATCGAGCAGGGCTACCTGTCGCATCGCCTGCACCGGGACATCGGTGCGGGCGACGCGGACGCGTTCCGCGACTTCGCCATGCCGAAGATCCAGGCCTATGGCGGGTTCCTGGCCGCCGCGGTTCCGGCTCAGGAACGCGCCCTGCACTGGATCGCCGGCGTTTTTCCGCCGGTCCCGCAGGCGGCGGATCCGCCGCTGCCGGCGCAGCGCCTGGCGCAGGAGTTCGGCGCGGCGCTGCCGGACCGGCTGGCGGCCGCGGGAGCCGACAGCCTGCTCGACCGCACGGCGATGCACCAGTCGTTCAACGACTGGCTGGGACGCGCCGCGGCCGATCTCGGCTTCAACGTCGTGCGCAACTTCGACTGCTTCCTGGCGGGGCACGGCGTGGTCGATGCGTCCTACCTCGCCGTGCTCGGAGACACGCAGGCGCTGGATCATCAGGCGACGCACGGCGTGATCGCGACGTCGCTGTGGTCCATCGTCGAGGACCGCCGCCCCGCCGCCCCGTCGGGCAGCATGCTCGAGCAGTTCGAGCATCTGCTGGAGCAGATACGGCTGGTGCAGCTGGGCGAGCCGGGCTGAGGCGGCGGCCCGGATCGGCTCCCGGCTCTTGTCGATCCTGCGCGGGCGGTACAGTTACGGGATGTCGGCCATGATGACGACACGTCCGTAGCCTGCCGCCCTGGCGGCGCAGCACCCCGGCCGTCCCTGCGAGCTTCGAGGAGATGCAATGTTCAACTGCACCGGATATGCCAGCCAGGCGGCTGATGCGAAACTGGCCCCATTCCACTTCGAGCGTCGCGATCCGGGCCCGGACGATGTGCGCATCGACATCCTCTTCTGCGGCGTCTGTCATTCGGATCTGCACACAGCGCGCAACGAGTGGGGCGGCAGTGTCTATCCGGTGGTCCCCGGGCACGAGATCGTCGGCCGGGTGAGCGCGACCGGCGATCGGGTCAGCCGTATCCGTCAGGGCGAACTGGTCGGCGTCGGCTGCATGGTCGACAGCTGCAGGAGCTGCGCCAGCTGTCAGGAAGGTCTGGAGCAGTATTGCGAGGTCGCCTTCACCGGCACCTACAACGACCCGGACAGGAAGACGCCGGGGCTGCGCACCTATGGCGGCTACAGCAAGGCGGTGACCGTCGACCAGTCCTTCGTGCTGCGCATCCCCGAGAAGCTCGATCCTGCGGCCGCCGCGCCGCTGCTGTGCGCCGGCATCACCACCTATTCGCCGCTGCGGCACTGGAACGCCGGGCCGGGCAAGAGGGTCGGCGTTGTCGGCCTCGGCGGCCTCGGTCACATGGCGGTCAAGATCGCGCACGCGATGGGCGCCGAGGTGACGTTGTTCACCACCTCGCCCGGCAAGGTCGAGGACGGGCGCCGCCTGGGTGCCGACGACGTGGTCATCTCGAAGGACGCCGAGGCGATGAAGCGCCAGGCGCGCCGCTTCGACCTGATCATCGACGCGGTGTCCGCCGACCACGACATCAACAGCTATCTCTCCCTGCTCAAGCGTGACGGCACCCTGGTGCAGGTCGGTGCGCCCGAGAAGCCGCTTTCGCTGGCGGTGTTCAGCATCATCAACCCGCGTCGCTATCTTGCCGGATCGCTGATCGGGGGCATCGCCGAGACCCAGGAAATGCTGGACTTCTGTGCCGAGCACGGCATCGCGTCGGACATCGAGATGATCCGGATGGATCAGATCGACGACGCCTACGAGCGCATGCTGCGCAACGACGTGAAGTACCGCTTCGTGATCGACATCGCGACCCTGGAGGCGCAGGCCGCCTGAGGCAGCTGCGGGACGCGGCCGCCTGGCGAGAGGGCGGTCGGGTCCGCTCGACCGCTCCGTCCCGGCAGAGACGGACCGGCGCCGCTCAGGTCCAGTACAGCAGGCGTGCAGACGGCAGCCGGCGCTGCAGCGAGTTTTCGATGGTCGCGCGCATCTCGGTCATCTCCTGCTTGGGGAAGACCCACTTCACGGATCCGAACTTGGTCATCTTCCGGGAGCGCTGGACCTCGTCCATCTCCAGCGGGCTGCCCGGGTACCAGCCGGCGAGCACCTGCTTGGATTTCGGGGTGAAGCGGTGCGTGATGAGTTCCGCGGTTAGGTCGAGGTCGTCGACGCCCGCGAGTGCCTCGGCAATGTCGCTGAACAACGCGTCGTAGGCGGCGGCCCACTCCGGCAGGCGGAGGATCGGCGCCACCGTCAGGCCGACCGGATAGCCGGCCTCCGCGACGGCGCGCAGCGCCGCCAGCCGTGCCCGCATGCGCGGTGCCCCGCCCTCGTGCCGCTCTGCCGCCGTCGCGTTGACGGAAAAGCGGATGCGGGTGCGCCGACGATGGGTCAGGCCCAGCAGCGAACCCACCGCGTCGAACTTCGTGGTGAAGCGGAGCTGCACCGGCGCGTCCCAGGTGCCGAAGCGCGTGATGCAGGCGGCCAGGTGACCGGTCAGGTGCTCGATCGCGAGCGGATCGGTGTAGCAGGAGCACTCGAACGTGGTGCCTTCCGCGGCCCGGTCGGCGGAAAGGGAGGTGACGCGGCCTTGTCCGACCGCCGCCGGCAACTCCGCGAGGATCTCGGACAGGTTGGCGTAGGCGCGGATGATCGGCGGACCGGCCAGCGAGCCGGCCAGGTAGCAGTAGGCGCAGTGCGCCGGACAGCCTTCGGCGAGGTCGAACCGCCAGTCCGCACTGGGCGGAATCGGCTGCAGGCGGCGCCGGCTGGCACTCGCGGTGACGACCGCCATGGTGGTCTTCGCGTCGCGGTAGGCGTCTGGCAGACCGGCCAGGCGATCGGTCGGAAGGCGGACGATCTCCGCACCGAGCCCGGCCGCGCGTTCCACCATCGCGGCACCGGTGGGCAGGGCAAGAGCGGAGGGCGTGACGAGCACGCGCCGGGGGATCCAGGGACGAGGCATCGCCCTCATGTTGGGCCGCCGCGCCGCGATGCCAGCCCGCCGGACGGAGCTGCCCGTCGCACGTCGGTGGATCGGCACCGGCTGCAGCGAGGCCGTGGCGGGAACGAAGTGCTGCGTCCGACGTGGTTGTCATGCAGCCAGGAGCACGACCATGACCGATCCCGAGCCGGAAAGCGCGAAGACCACCGCCAACACGCCGGTCTCCGGCATCGATCCCGGCGGCACCCGGCCGAAGCCCTCCGGCGACAAGCCGGCGACCCGGCCGCAGGTGCAGAGCGGAGACCAGAACGCCAATCCGCCCCGCAGCACCGACCGGTGAGGTTGCTGCCCGCGATCTGGGCGGAGGCCGCGCTTGGCGTCAGTGCGGATCCGCACCGCGGCGCGGCAGCAGCGCCGGTTCGAACACCAGCGTCGCCAGCAGCGTGCAGGCGAGGCTGATCAGCAGCAGCCGGCCCATGCTCGCCGTGCCCGGATGATGCGACAGCGCCAGCGATCCGAAGGCGGTGCCGGTGGTCAGCGCCGAGAACAGGATTGCCTTGGCGGTGGGCGTGGCCAGCGGATCGCGCAGCCCGACCCGCCAGTTCATCACGAAGTAGATGTTGAAGCTGACCCCGACGCCGAGCAGCAGCGGCAGGGCGATGATGTTGGCGAAGTTCAGCTTCTCGCGCAGCAGCATGCACAGGATCACGGTCAGCATGGCCGAGAGCAGCAGCGGCGCCAGCACCAGCGCCATGTCGCGCAGCCGGCGCAGCGCCAGCAGCAGGATCAGCGCGATCATCGCCAGCGCCGACAACGCGGCGGTCTCGAACGCCGAGACGATGGTGTTGGCGCTCTCGACGATGGTCGCGACCGAGCCGGCGGCATCCGGCCAGACGCTTCGCACCTCGGCCAGGAACTTGTGCAGCGTGCGGCTGTCGGAGGCGCCTCCCTTGATGTGCACCTCCATGTGCGCCTCGCCGTCCGGCAGGATCCAGTCGCGCGCGATCCCCGGCGGAATGTCGCGCGCCGAGACCGGGCCGGCCTGCAGCACGGTGCGCAGCTGGTCGAGCTGCATCGGCAGGAAGCGCACCAGTGCCGCGTCGGTCGCTAGCAGCGCGGCATCGGGCTCGCCGGCGAGCCGGCGCAGCGCCCCGACGATGGCACGCAGCGGATCGTCGGCCGCGAGCTTGCCGAGAGCAGGTGCCAGCGCTCCGATCGCCTTGCGTGCCGCGTCGCGTATCGCGCCCGCGTCCGGGCGCGGCGAGACGTCGTATGGGCTGAGCGTCGGCAGCAGCAGCTGTGCCGCATCCTGGATCATCGGCAGCTTCTGCGCCTGATCCGTCGGCACGAAGCTGTCGAGCATGAGCACGTCGTGCACCAGTGGCAGCCGTTCCAGCCGCCGGGCCAGGACGCGGGCCTGCGCCAGGTTCGGCGCCAGCAGCTCGGCGCTGTACGGGCTGGTCAGCGGATCGTCCATCAGCAGGTGCAGCGCCTGCATGCTCGGTGCGTTGGGGTTCTTGGTGTGCAGCGGATCGCCGTCGAACCGCAGCAGCGGCAGCATCGCCGCCCCCGCAAGGCCGAGCAACGCGAAGCCCGCGATCACCGGACGGCGGTGCCGGCGCAGCGTGCGGTCGATCGGACGTGCCCAGGCGAAGCCCTCGTCCCGCCCGGGCGAGCGGAAACCGAACAGGGCGAGCAGCGCCGGCAGCACGGTCAGCGAGCAGACGAAGGCGATCAGCATGCCGACGCCGGCGATCAGGCCGAGCTGGGCCACGCCGTTGAAGGCCGTGGGCGTGAAGGCGAGGAAGCCGGCCGCGGTCGCGGCGGACGCGATCAGGATCTGCACGCCGGTCTCGCGTCCGGTCGCGGCGAGCGCCGCCTGGATCGGCATCGGCAGGCCGTCCCGGCCGCGCTGGGCGCGGAAGCGGACCGAGAACTGGATCGTGAAGTCGACGGCGATGCCGACGAACAGCACCGCGAAGGCCACCGAGACCAGGTTGAGCGTGCCCACCGCCAGAGCGGCGAAGCCTGTGGTCAGCAGCAGTCCGAGCAGCAGCACGGTCACGATCGGCACGATGATGCGCCAGCTGCGCACCGCCAGGAACAGCCACAGCGTCACCAGCACCAGCGAGGCGATCAGCCCGCGCACCGCGCCTTCGGCGACGCTGGCGAACTCCTCGTCGTCAAGCGCCACCTGGCCGGTGATGAAGACGCGCGCCTCGCCGGACCGCACGTCCGGCAGCGAGGCGATGGCGCGCTTCATCGCGTCGGTGGCGGCACCCCCGGGCGCCAGCGAGCCGAAGTTCAGCCGCGGCTGGGTTATCACGAACTGGTAGTGGCCGCCCTGCTCGGACAGGCTCCCGGCCAATAGCCTCTGCCAGGAAAGCGGGGTGGGGTGGCCGTCCGCCGCGGCGTCCAGAGTGCGGGCGAAGCCGTGCAGCGGCGCCTGGAAGCCGCGCAGGTTGGCCTGTCCCCGGGCGAGGCCGTCGCCGATCAGCCCGAGTGCCGTGAACAGGCCGCGCGCCGAGGGATCGGCCGCGAGCTGACCCAGGAAAGGCTGCGCGTCGATGGTCGAGGCGAGCAGCTTGCCGAGCGCAGGGACGCCGAGGAACAGCAGTCCGTTGCGCACCAGGTAGGGGTCGGCGTCGGGCTGCAGCACGTAGTTGTAGAGGCCGGTCTGCGCTGCCAGTGCCTGGTCGAGCTGGCGCGCGGTCTCCTGCGCCTCCTCTGGGATGTCGGCGCTGATGACCGCGATCAGCAGGTCCTCGTGCTGCGGGAAGTCCCTGATCAGGACGTTGGCGCGCTTCTTCCACGGCAGCGAGGCCGAGAACAGCTTGCCGGTGTCGGTGCTGACGCCCAGGCGTGCCCGCGTCGCCAGCAGCGCACCGGCGCTCAGCAGCGCCGCCAGCAGCACCACGAGCACCGCACGGCGCGCGCAGAAGGCGACCAGCCGCCCGAGGGGTCCGGCCAACATGATCTCCCCCTAGCGGACGGCTGCAGAGAGCGGGGCAGGGCGGCGGCGTATCCTGTTCTCGCGGCGTCGCAAGGGCTAGCCCTGAACGGGATCGAGGGGAGAGGTCCGGTGTCGCAGCCGCAACAGCTTGATCGCGGTGAGGAACGCCATCAAGGCGGTGCCGAGCATCGCCGCCAGCAGGACCGGCAGCAGCAGGCCGAACCAGGCCGCCGGGCCGAGCAGGTAGAGCGCATCGTCGGGATGGAAGCCCCAGGCGCCGGACCAGATGCGCGGCCCGGGGGCCCGCGTCTCGTAGATCTCCGACATCCGGTTGCACAGCAGCAGCAGGACGCTGGAAAGCGCGCCGAACAAGACCGTCCACAGCCCCAGATCGTGGCCGAGCAGCTGCGCGTGACGCAGGCCGATCCCGATCGCCAGGAAGAACAGGCCGTTGACCCCGTCATCGACCAGGGTGTCGTAGCGATGGCCGCCCGGGCTCATCATGTCGCCGACGCGAGCCAGCTCGCCGTCGGCACGGTCGAGGAAGGCGGACACGATCCACAGCAGGCCGCCCCAGAACAGCGCTCCGTGCAGGCCGCCCGGATGCGTGGCAGGTCCGAGCGCCAGGCAGGCGCATGACCCGAGCCCGGTCAGCAGCCGGAGCGTGGTCAGGTGGTTCGGGGTCACGGACGTGCCGAGCAGCGGGCGGATCGCGAAGCGGGCCAGCGCGTGGGTCCAGGTGTCGTTCCTCAAGACGCGTCTCCGAAATCCAGGGCAGACTGGACCGTGCTGCTCCTGCCGGTCTCGGGCCGGAAAGGCGCCGCGGCCCGCAGCGGCTGCGCCGCCTCGAGCCGATCGGATGGGTCCGGCCCTTGATGATGCTCCAGCCACTGCCAGGCCGCCAGCGACGGCAGGCCGAGCACGATCTCGCGCAGCCGCTTGATCAGCGCCAGTGTGATCGAGACCGCGGGCGGCAGTCCGAACAGCGCGCCCACCACCACGAAGCCGCCTTCGGAGATGCCGAGCGCGCCGGGGACGATGAAGCTCGCCGCCTTCACCGCCTGGGCCAGGCTCTCGATCACCAGCCCCTCGCCCAGGCTCGCGTCGTGGCCGAGGAAGTGCAGCGCCAGGCAGACCTCGACCGAGCCGAGCAGCCAGGAGATCGACTGGTGCAGCAGCGCCAGCGACAGGTTGCGCGGCGAGCGGTAGAGCGAGGTGATCATCTGCTGCAGGCCGACGAGCTCGCCCATCCCCTGCCAGCCCAGCGCGCTGGCGAGCCGGGTCAGCCCGCGCTCGATCAGGTCGGCGAGCCCCAGCAGTTGGCCGCCGACGAAGCCCAGTGCCGCCAGGCAGGCGATTCCGATGCCGCCCACTACCTCGTCGGTGACCTGGCTGCGACCCAGCAGCGCCAGCAGGGTCATCAGCCCGGCGATCGTGAACAGGATCTGCGTCACCATCTCCGTGCTCAGGTCGCAGATCGTGCAGGCGGTGGCGCGGGTCAGGGTCATGCCGCGACGGCCGAGCAGGCGCGCGACCACGAACTCGCCGCCAACCTGCGCCACCGGCAACAGGTTGTTCACGCCCTCGCGCACCCAGCGCAGCACGAAGAACCCGGCCAGGGACGGGCGCGGCGGCGCGTCACCGGCGATGGCGCGCCAGCCGGCGGCGGAGAACAGCACCTGCAGCAGGTGGAAGGCGATCACCAGCACGATGCCCCAGCCGGCCCGGTGCAGCAGCTCCAGCACGTGGCCGAGCCCGAAGCGGGCCAGCAGCCAGACCGTCAGGCCAGTGCCCAGCGCGGCGCCGATCAGGGTCAGAAGCTTCATGCCTGCCTTCCGTCTCCATCGCTGCTCGGGCAAGCTGCGCGCCGACCGTGTCGTCCGCTCGACACGCGGACATGTAGTGGACGGGCATCGCCTTGAGAACCCTGCTCCTGACCCCCGGGCCGCTGACCACCAGCGACGCCACCCGTGCGTCGCTCGGGCGCGACTGGGGATCGCGCGACCCGGCCTTCATCGCCCTGACCGCGCGGCTGCGGGCGCGTCTGCGTGCGCTGGTGCACGGCGAGGCCGGCCACGAGACGGTGCTGATCGCCGGCAGCGGCACCTTCGCCGTGGAGGCAGCGGTGGGCACGCTGGTGCCACGCGACGGCAAGCTGCTGGTGCTGGCCAACGGCGCCTACGGGCAGCGCATCGCGGCCATCGCCCGGCAGATCGGCCGTGCCGTGCGATGCGAGAGCTGGCCGGAGACCGAGCCGGTCGCGGCGCCGCGGGTGGATGCGGTGCTGCGCGAGGATCCCGAGGTGACCGACGTCGGCGTGGTGCATTGCGAGACCAGCACCGGCCTGCGCAACCCGCTGGAGGCGGTGGCCGCGGTGGTGGCGGCACACGGCCGGCGGCTGCTGGTCGATGCGATGAGCAGCTTCGGCGCGCTGCCGATCGACCTGCGGCGGATGCCTGCCTGCGCCGTGATGGCCTCCTCGAACAAGTGCCTCGAGGGCGTGCCGGGGATCGCCTTCGTCGTCGCCGAGCGGAAGCATCTCGCTGCCTGCGCCGGCCGTTCGCACAGCCTGGGGCTGGATCTGCACGCGCAGTGGAGCGGCTTCGAGCGCGACGGGCAGTGGCGCTTCACCCCGCCGGTGCAGGTGGCGGCGGCGCTGGACGCGGCGCTGGACCAGCTCGACGCGGAAGGCGGCCAGCCGGCCCGCCTCGCCCGATACAGCCGCAACGACGCGGTGTTGATCGAGGGCATGCAGGCGCTGGGCTACGCCGCGTCGCTGCGTCCCGAGCTGCAGGCGCCGATCATCGCGAGCTTCGACGAACCGGCGCCGCCGTTCGTTTTCAGCCGGTTCTACGATGCGCTGCACCGGCTTGGCGTCGTCATCTACCCGGGCAAGCTGACCGCGGCGCCGTCGTTCCGGATCGGCTGCATCGGCGCCATCGACGAGCGCGACGTGGCCAGGGCCGTTGCGTGCGTCGCACGGGTCACGCCAAGTTCGGCCCGGGCAGTATAGCAAGGATTTAACGCGCCATGACGCAATCGACGGACAGCACGCAGCGCACCGAGATCGCCGGCAGCCATCTCGAGGCGCCGGCGCGGGCGCGTCACCTCGGCGCGGTGCCCAGCGGGCAGCGGATCGAGATCAGCATCTACCTGAAGCCGCGCGACCAGCATCACACCGACCAGACCAGGCTGACCGGCAGCATCGACGAGCGCCGGCAGCAGCTCGCGACGCACCGCGGCGTGTCGCATCGCGAGGATTTCCGGAGGATGGAGGCGTTCCTCGCCGAGCACGGGCTGACCGTGCTGTCGGTCGATGCGTCGCGCCGCCTGATCCGCGCCGCCGGCGCGTCCGAGGACATGCAGGAGACGTTCGGCGCCAAGCTCGCGATGTACGAGGAGCAGGGCCGCAGCTATCACGGCCGCACCGGCACGCTGGCGGTGCCGAGCGACCTGCACGGGCTGGTGGAGTCCGTGCTCGGGCTCGACGGACGGCCGGTGGCGCACACCCGGATCGTCCGGCCGAAGCGGGCGCAGCCGGCCAGCTTCGAGCCGAACCGTATCGGGCAGCTCTACGGCTTCCCGACCGACGTCACCGGCGCCGGCATCACCGTCGCGCTGATCGAGCTCGGCGGCGGCTTCCGCGCCAAGGACACGACGCAGGCGTTCAAGGCGATGGGGCTGAAGCCGCCGCGGGTGATCGCGGTGTCGGTGGATGGCGGCACCAACGACCAGTCGGGATCGGACGCCGACGGCGAGGTGGCGCTCGACATCCAGGTGGTCGGCGGCGTGGCGCCGGGTGCCGAGATCGTGGTGTACTTCGCGCCCAACACCGACTCCGGCTTCGCCGACGCGATCAGCCAGGCGGCGCACGACACCACCAACAAGCCCTCGGTGATCTCGATCTCCTGGGGCGGCGCGGAATCCACCTGGCAGAGCCAGGCGGTGACGACGATGAACTCGGTGCTGCAGGAGGCCGCGGCACTCGGCCTTTCGGTCTACGTCGCATCCGGCGACAACCTCGCCACCGACGGCGTCAGCGACGGCAAGGCGCATGTCGACTTCCCGGCCTCGTCGCCATACGCGATCGGCTGCGGCGGCACCCACATCACCGCCGGCGCCAGCTCGATCACCCAGGAGGTGGTGTGGAACGACTCCGGCAGCGGCACCGGCGGCGGCATCAGCGACCTGTTCGGCGTGCCCGCCTTCCAGGCGCATGCCGGGCTGCCGGTCAGCGTCAACGGTGGCCGCAAGGGTCGCGGCGTGCCCGACGTCGCCGGCAACGCGGCGCCGGCCAGCGGCTACGTGGTGGTGGTGGACGGCAAGAAGGAGGTGGTCGGCGGCACCAGCGCGGTGGCGCCGCTGTGGGCCGGATTGACCGCGCTGATCAGCCAGAAGGCGGCCAAGCCGGTCGGCTTCCTGCCCGACTTCCTCTACGCGGCGGTGAGCTCGAACGCCGCGCTGACCACGCAGATCACCCAGGGCAACAACAAGCCGGAGGGGACGCAGATCGGCTACGATGCCAAGGCAGGCTGGAACGCCTGCACCGGTCTCGGGCGGCCCGACGGGCGGGCGCTGTTCGACGCCCTGACCGGGGCCGCGACGGTGTGAGCCGGGCGGCGGGGCGCCTGGCCATCCACTGAGCCGCCTCCTGGCACATGTCTTGCGTGATCTGGACGAACCTCCGCGGGGTGCGGCATGAAAATCGGCGTGTTCATCCCGATCGGCAACAACGGCTGGCTGATCTCACGGACGGCGCCGCAATACCTGCCGAGCTTCGAGCTCAACCGCGAGATCGTGCAGCGTGCCGAGCGGCACGGACTGGACTTCGCGCTGTCGATGATCAAGCTGCGCGGCTTCGGCGGCGAGACCGAGTTCTGGGACCACAACCTGGAGAGCTTCACGCTGATGGCCGGCCTCGCCGCGGTGACCAGCCGGATCCAGCTGTTCGCGACCGTCGCCACGCTGACCATTCCACCGGCGATCGCGGCCCGCATGGCCGCGACCATCGACAGCATCTCGCACGGGCGCTTCGGGCTGAACGTGATCACCGGCTGGCAGAGGCCGGAATACGCGCAGATGGGGCTGTGGCCGGGAGACGCGTACTTTTCCCGCCGCTACGCCTACGTCGCCGAGTACGTGCAGATCCTGCGCGAGCTGTGGGAGACCGGGCGCTCGGATCACACCGGCGAGTTCTTCCGGATGCAGGATTGCCGGCTCAGCCCGCGCCCGCAGGCGGAGATGAAGATCATCTGCGCCGGCCAGAGCGACGCCGGCATGATGTTCTCGGCCACCTACGCCGACTACAATTTCTGCCTCGGCCAGGGGGTCAACACGCCTACCGGCTTCGCGCCCGCGGCACGCAAGCTGCTGGCGGCGACCGCGCGCACCGGGCGCCGGGTGACCTGCTACGCGCTGTTCATGATCATCGCCGACGAGACCGACGAGGCGGCGATGGCCAAGTGGGAGCTCTACAAGTCCGGCGTCGACACCGAGGCGGTGCGCTGGCTGGTCGACCAGGGTGCGGCCGACACGATCTCGGGTGCGGACACCAACGTGCGCCAGCTGGCCAACCCGACCTCGGCGGTGAACCTCAACATGGGCACGCTGGTCGGCGCCTACGCAACGGTCGCGCGCCTGCTCGACGAGGTCGCGGGCGTAGAGGGAGCCGAGGGGGTGCTGCTGGTGTTCGACGAGTTCGTGCGCGGCGTGGAGGCGTTCGGCACCCGCATCCAGCCGCTCATGACCACCCGCGCCCACGTCGCGCCCAGCTCGGAGGCCGCCTGAATGACCGTCGTCACCCCCGGCACCGCGGCGCTGGAGGCTGGCGACGGCGCGCGCCGCGTCACCCTGCCGGCGCGCCCGGAACCGCTGTCTCTGGATCCGCGTCACGCGGCCCTGGTGGTGGTGGACATGCAGAACGCCTATGCCAGCAAGGGCGGCTACCTCGACATCGCCGGCTTCGACATCAGCGGCGCCCAGGCGGCGATCCTGGCGATCGTCAGGGCGCTCCAAGCCGCGCGTGACGCCGGCATGACGGTGATCTACCTCCAGAACGGCTGGGATCCGGACTATGTCGAGGCGGGCGGCCCGGGCTCGCCGAACTTCCACAAGTCGAACGCGCTGAAGACCATGCGCAGGCGGCCGGAACTCGCCGGCAGCCTGCTCGCCAAGGGCGGCTGGGACTACGCGCTGGTCGACGCGCTCACCCCGCAGCCCGGCGAGATCGTCATCGCCAAGCCGCGCTACAGCGCCTTCTACAACACGCCGCTGGACTCCACGCTTCGCGCGCGGGGCATACGCACGCTCGTCTTCACCGGCATCGCCACCAACGTGTGCGTGGAGTCCACCCTGCGCGACGGCTTCTTCCTGGAGTATTTCGGCGTCGTGCTGGAGGACGCGACGCATCAGGCCGGGCCCGACTTCGTGCAGAAGGCAGCGCTGTACAACATCGAGACCTTCTTCGGCTGGGTATCGACCGTCGCCGAGTTCTGCGGCGCCGTCGCCCAGGTCGCGGACTGAGGAGCAAGCCCACATGCCGATGCAGCCGATCATCCCGCCCGGCGGTCCGACGCCGATTGCGCCGTTCTCGCCCGGCACGCTGGCGGACGGCGTGGTC
>CAXTNV010000042.1:0-16519 GCA_964245755.1 uncultured Acetobacteraceae bacterium
GGCGGCCCGCTCCAGGCTGGGCGCTACGAGCGGTCGGCGTGCCGTCTCACCGCCGCGCGGTGCTGCTCCACCGAGCGCTTGAGATTGGCCAGCGGCGGCGCCTGCAGGCTGTCCTGGTAGACGTGGCCGTCCCAGATCCAGCGGTCGTTCTTGCCGACCAGCAGGTCGTGCGCGCCTTCGTGCTGCTCCTTCATCACCCGGATCGGCCCGCTCACGGAGTCCAGCACCTTGCGCCAGCGATGGTCGTGCCGCAGGTAGACCGAGGTCGAGCAGCCGGCGGATCCGCACAGGCTGGCGGATTGCAGCTGCACGAACAGCGCCTCGTCGCCGCGTGGGGCCGCACCCGGATCCTGCGCCGCCAGGCGCGCGGAGCCGACCAGCACCAGCGGCGACTCGCCGTGCCGCGCCGCGCCCTGCATGTCCTCGGCGTTGAGCTGGCGCGCCGCCCGGTCCTGCGCGGTTCCGGGCTGCCGGCTGAGCAGCACCGGCGCGCCGGCCTCGCGCGCCGGATGACGGTGGTGGCCGCCGGCCCGCGCGTCGCCGCCGGACGCGCCGGCGAGCAGCGCGAGCGAGCCTCCGAGGAGCAGCGGTCGGAATCGCATCATGGTCCTCTTTCCCCGGTGCCGCCCCTGGTCCCGGCGCTCGTCGCCAGGCGCCGCAGCGCGCAATCTAGCCGGGTGCGGCGGGTGCGGTCGATACGCCGCCGGGGCGAACGCGGGAGGCGCGGATGAACGGATTGCCTGAACCAGGCCGCTACCGTCACTACAAGGGCGGGCTGTACACGCTGATCTGCGTCGGGCGGCACAGCGAGACGGAGGAGTGGCTGGTCACCTATCGCAGCGAGGCGACCGGCGAGAACTGGGTGCGGCCGCTGGCGATGTGGCGCGAGCCGGTCGACGGCGTGCCCCGCTTCGCACCCCAACCGCCCGCAGCTCACTCGCCGGCGAGCCGCAGCCCGAACTGACTGGCCAGCTGGTCGCGGTAGGCGCGCTGGCGCATGCGGTCCGGCTCCGGCAGCGCCGGGCCGCGTCCGACCAGGCGGTGGATGCGCGCCACCTCGCCGAGATGCTTCTGCCCGGCCAGGCGGTGCGTCGCGGAGCCGCCGTGCCGGCGGTGTATGTTCAGCGGGTCGGCCACGTAGGCGATGCGCGCGCCCGGCTCGCGCAGCATCTCGATGTAGAGCCGCCAGTCGCCGGCCATGCGGAAGGAGAACAGCGAGTCGCCGCAGCGCGACAGCGCCGCCTTCAGCGCGCTGCGACGGAACAGCACGCCGCTCACGTTGAGGATCAGGTTGCGCTCGCTCAGGCAGGACTGCACGAACTCCTGCCCGTCATGCAGCCCGTCCTGGTCGAGCAGGCTGCCCGCGGTAGCTGCGTAGTACGGCTTGTAGCTGTCGGACAGCAGCGCGCCCTCGCTGTCGATCGCGCTGCTGTCGCAGAACGCCATCACCGCCCCTTCGGCGCCGGCGAGTGCCGCGCTCAGACGGTCGAGCAGGCGCGGGTCGGCGGCGTCGTCGGCCTCGGCGATCCAGATCCACTCGCCGCGCGCCTCGCTCGCCGCGCGCAGCCATTGCCGGAACACCGAGCCCGAGTTGGTGCCGGACGCGATGACGCGGACGCTGCGGTCCCATTCGGCTGCTGTGGCGCGCGCCACCTCGACGCTGTCGTCGCTCGAGGCATCGTCGAGCACGATGATCTCGAACACCGGATGGTTCTGCGCGAAGACCGAGACCAGCCGCTGCTTCATGTAGCGGGCGTAGTTGAAAGAGGGCACCACCACCGAGATGCGCGGCAGCGCCGGCTGCGCCAGTCCGAGCAGCTGCGACACGTAGCGGTCGAAGCCGAACCGGGCGGCGGCGCTGCGTCCGGCCGCGGCCCGGCTCGCCGGCGCCTGCGCGTGCGCAACGGTGGCGAAGGCGACCGCTCGCCTGGCCGCCGCGGCGACGTCGCCGAGCGGCACCGTGGCGCCCATGCCGTGCCGCTCGATCAGCTCGGGGATGCCGCCGCTGTTCTCGAAGGCGACGCAGGACAGGCCGCTCGCCATCGCCTCCAGCACGACGCTCGGCAGCGGATCCTCGCGCGAGGTCAGCACGAAGGCGTCGGCGGCGCAGAGATGCTCGGGCGCGTCCGGCACGTGACCGGGCAGGTGGAAGCTGCCGGAGGCGATCGCGGCCTCGAGCTCGGCGCCGAGATAGAGCTTCAGCGACGGGTCGAGATCGCCCAGCCACAGGCAATGCACTACCCGGGCGGGGCGTCGTGCGCGGCTGTCCGCCGCGTTCCGGGTCAGGCGCCAGAGCTGCAGGAACAGGTCGAAGCCCTTGCGCAGGTCGCCGTAGCCGACGCCGATCAGCACCAGGTCGGAGGCGGCGATGCCGAGCTGCCGGCGCAGCGTGGCCCGGGTGCGCGCCGAGAAGGGACGCCGGCGGTACAGCCCCTGCGGCAGCACGCGGACCCGCTCGGCGTCGATGGGCACCAGCGCCTGCACCCGCTGCTGCACGGCGGCGGCCGGGAACACCACCTGGCGGGCCAGGCGGGCCGCCTCGCTCAGGCCGGCGAGCAGGTTCTTCTCGGCGATCAGCGCCGGCAGCTCGTGCACCAGCAGCGTGTAGCCGATGCCGGCCGCGGCGAGCCGGGCGCCGATCGCGCCGGACGCGGCACTGTTGACGATGGCGCCGTCATAGCCGTCGCGACGCAGCCGGCGCAGCGCGTCGGGCAGCGCCGGGTCGTCCGCCGCCATCACCTGGGTGGTGGCAACGGCACGGTAGCCGTCCAGCAGGCACCCGCCCTCGAGCAGCAGGATGGCGACCTCGACGCCGTGCGCGCGCCTCAGCTGGCGGGCCACGTGCAGCAGCAGGCTCTGCGCCCCGGCCGTGAAGGCGTCATGCCCGACCAGCAGCAGGCGTCCGCCCGCCGCACCGCTGCGGCCGAAGCCGCTGACCGCTCGCGCGGTAGCGTTCAGGTAGGCGGCGCCGTGATGCAGGTCCGGCTCCAGGTAGGCACCCTCGGCCCACTCGTTCCAGGCGTTGATGCAGACGATCGGGCTGCCGTGGAACGGCCGGGCCAGCGCCTGGCGCACCAGCCCCTCGACCCAGGCCTGATACTTCGCCGGCGTGGAGCCGTGCAGCACCAGCCCGCCGCCCTGCCGGCGCGCGTCGTTGTCCCACGACGGGCATGCGGTGCGGATCAGCGGGAACTCCGCCGCCGGGGCGCGCAGCGAGCGGTCGACGATCTCGTCGTAGTCGTAGACCTGCGCCGTGAAGTCGGTGTCGAGCAGGTCGAGCCGCTCGTTGATGGTCTGCGCGCCCTGCACCACCTTGTGCGGCGGGAACTCGATCGCGCCGTCCAGGCCGTAGGTGCCCGGATCGTCGTCGCCGAACGCCTGCGCCATCACCAGGATCGGGTTCTCGCCGCAGCGCTCGGCGAACAGCTCGCGCCAGCGGCTGATAGTACGTTTCGCATCCGGAACGAGTGCGGGACGGTAGAGCATCAGCAGCGGGCGGCCCTCGACGCGGATATAGCGAGGGTCGGCGAAGTGCCGGCCGTAGCAGTCGATCAGCGCCGGCTCGTCCTCGGGACGGAAATCCTGGCTGATCAGCACCTCGCTGTCGGAGCCGTCCCAGCGCCGGGTCCAGTTCTCGTTGGCCCAGAGCAGGCAGAACGGCATGTCGAGCGAGCGGTCGGCGAGCAGCGCTTCCAGCGGGCCGTCGAGCAGCCGGGTGCCGTTGAACCAGTAGAAGTAGAAGATGAAGCCCTGGATTCCGGCGGCCTGCGCCATCGCCGCCTGGCGCCGCAGCGTGTCGGTGCCTTCCAGCCGGTAGTGGCCGAGGTCGCGCGGCGTGCGCGGCTGGTAGTGGCCGGCGAAGCGCGGCAGGCCGCGCGCGATGTTGGTCCACTCGGTGAAGCCCTCGCCCCACCACTCGTCGTTCTGCTTCATGCTGTGGAACTGCGGCAGGTAGTAGGCGAGCACCTGCGCACGGCGGGCGACGGAGGCCGGCAGTGGCCGCACCGTCTCGAAGAACGGGCCGGGCTGGGTGTGGCGGCGCACCTCGCGGGGGATCGTGGTCTCGTGCCGGGGCAGTGCCGGATGCACCCCCGCCTCGTCGCGGTGTTCGAGGAAGTGCAGCAGCGGGTTGGCCTCGGTGGCGCTGTTCAGGTAGCGCTGCCGGTAGAACACCGGATCGAAGCCCTCGAACGGCCGCCGCGCCTCGCGGAAGCCCTGCACCATGTAGTGCTCGAGCGGATCGAGCCCGGCGGCCGCGACGTCGGGGTAGGCACGCAGGTAGAAGCCGGAGTCGAATTCGGGCATCGCGCTGACCGTGCCGTCGAGCCGGTGCTGCAGGTAGTGGCGCAGCGAAGTCATGCCCTCCGGCAGGCTGTAGGAGCGCGCGTACCAGAGCGGATCGAACCAGGCTACCGGGCGGAAGCCCGCGGCCTCGCCCGCGGTGATGTAGTGCAGCAGCGGGTCGATACCGGCATCGGCGACCTCGGGGTGCTGCGCGCGATACCAGGACGGGTCGAAATACGGGTTCGGCTTGCGGCCCTCGCGCCAGCCGTACTGGTGGTAGTGTGCGAGCGCCTCCGAGCCCAGTCCGGCCAGGTCGGCGTTGCAGCCCAGGTAGTAGCCGCAGTCGAACAGGCCCGAATGTCCGAGTACGCGCAGGGCGTCGATGGCGGCGGCGTGGTCGGGCATGGCTCTGTGGCCTGAAATCTGCGGTTGCATGGCTTTCTGACGAAATCGTGATTGAACGTAGCGCAGCGGCTGTTCCACCGTAAAGTGTTGATCGCAGCACGACTGTCGATTTGTTAGGTGATTGGTCGTGCAACCTGCGCGCGAGCGGTGTCCAGGCGGTTCCGAGGGCTGGCCGCGGCGAAAGCTCGCCCGGGAGGGAGGGGCAGGCGGCGGGCAGGAGCGGCGTGACGTGCGTCGCGCGATCTGGCACCTTGCCCTCCCGAGCGCTGCGCTCGCAGCCACCGGATCGCGTCGACCTGCCTGATGGACCTGACCAGCCCCTTCATCGAGATCGAGCATCGCTGCGTGGAGCTGCCCGATGGCTTGGCGCTGGATTGCGGCGCGCGGCTGTCCCCGGTGCGGATCGCGCTGTGCAGCTACGGCACGCTGAACGCCGCCCGCGACAACGCGGTGCTGGTGTGCCACGCGCTCACCGGTGACCAGTACTTGGCCGAGCCGCACCCGCTGACCGGCAAGCCCGGCTGGTGGACGCGGATGGTTGGCCCCGGGCTGCCGATCGACACCGACCGCTACTTCGTGCTGTGCATGAACGTGCTGGGCGGCTGCATGGGCTCCACCGGCCCGCGCTCGTCACGGACCGACCTGGAGCTCGCCGAACCGGCACGCATCGACGAGGCGGACGGGCATGCCGCGGACGAGCCGTGGGGCACCGACTTCCCGCCGATCACCATACGCGACATGGTGCGGGCGCAGCGTCAGGTGATCGCCGAGCTCGGCATCGAGCGCCTGTTCGCGGTGATCGGCGGCTCGATGGGCGGGATGCAGGTGCTGCAGTGGGCGGCGAGCTATCCGGAGCTGGTGTTCGCCGCGGTGCCGATCGCCACCGCCGCCTTCCATTCGGCGCAGAACATCGCCTTCAACGAGGTCAGCCGACAGGCGATCTTCGCCGATCCGGACTGGCACGGCGGACGCTACTGGGCGGACGGGCTGGTGCCGGCGCGCGGCCTCGCGGTGGCGCGCATGATGGCGCACATCACCTACCTGTCGGAGGAGGCGCTGACCCGCAAGTTCGGGCGCCGGCTGCGACGCGATCCCTACGACGCCGAGGCGCCGCTCGCGCTGTTCGGCGAGATGTTCGAGGTGGAGAGCTACCTGCGCCACCAGGGAAGCAGCTTCGTGAACCGCTTCGACGCCAACTCGTACCTGACCATCACCCGGGCGATGGACTACTTCGACATCGCCGCCGATCATGACGGCAACCTCGCGGCCGCGTTTCGCGGCAGCCGCACCCGCTTCTGCGTGATCTCCTTCTCCTCGGACTGGCTGTTCCCGACCGGCCAGTCGCGCGCGGTG
Organism: uncultured Acetobacteraceae bacterium; assembly: GCA_964245755.1. Taxonomy (GTDB): domain Bacteria; phylum Pseudomonadota; class Alphaproteobacteria; order Acetobacterales; family Acetobacteraceae; genus Lichenicoccus. The sequence goes on from CAXTNV010000042.1 coordinate 6,043, forward strand.
GCGCGCGCGCTGAACCGGGCTGCCGCCAACGTCAGCTTCGTCGAGATCGACAGCGACAAGGGGCACGACGCCTTCCTGCTCGACGAGCCGGCGCTGGACCGCACCATACGCGGCTTCCTCGCCGGTGCGGCCGAGCACGCCGGCCTCGCCTAGCCGGGCGCCCGGCCGACTTCCATGCGCCTCGACCAGAAGCTGATCGCCGAGATGATCGCACCGCGCTCGCGCGTGCTCGACATCGGCAGCGGCGACGGCTCGCTGATCGAGCACCTGTTCCGCACCCGGGGCTGCGATGCGCGCGGCATCGAGATCGACATGGCCGAAGTCACCCGCTCGGTGGCGCACGGCCTGCCGGTGATGCACGGCGACGCCGACAGCGATCTCGCGCACTATCCCGATGCCGCCTTCGACTACGTGGTGCTGTCGCGCACGCTGCAGGCGGTGGAGCGTCCGCGCGAGGTGCTGCGCCAGATGCTGCGCATCGGCACCCGCGCGATCGTCAGCTTTCCCAATTTCGGCCATTGGCAGCTGCGCTGGCAGCTGCTGCTGCGCGGCCGCATGCCGATGACCGACGCCTGGGCCGCCGGCTGGTACGAGACGCCCAACATCCATCCGTGCACCATCCGCGACTTCTTCGCGCTGTGCGAGCGAGAGGGCTACACCATCCAGCGCTGGTTCGCGGTCGACGACAAGGGCGATCGCGCGCCGTGGCAGCGCTCGGTGCAGCTCGCCAACCTGTTCGGCGAGCAGGCGCTGTTCCTGCTGCACCGCGCGGCTCACGACGGCCGATGAGATGCGGGCGATGAGATGCGGACGATGAGCAGGGCACGATGAGCCGGACCGACCCGTACGGCCAGCCGATCGGTGCGGCACTCACGCACTGGAACGCCCGCCCGATACCACCGCGCGAGCCGATGCGCGGCCGGCTGTGCATCGTCGAGCCGTTCGACGCCGCGCGTCACGGCGCCTCGCTGCAGGCCGCGCACGCGCACGCGCCGGACGATCGCGGTTGGACCTACCTGGCCGACCGGAAACCCACCGACCGGAACGGGTTCGCGGCCTGGTGCGAGCGGCTGCAGGCCAGCGCGGATCCCATGCACCACGCCATCCTCGACCGCACGACGGGGCACGCGCTGGGCAGTGCGGCGTTCATGCGCATCGACCCCTGCCATGGCGTGATCGAGATCGGCGCGGTCAACTTCTCGCCGCTGCTGCAGCGTCGGGCCATGGGCACCGAGGCGATAGCGCTGATGCTGCGGCGCGCCTTCGACGAGCTGGGCTATCGGCGGGTGGAATGGAAGTGCGACGCGCTGAACGCGCCCTCGCGTGCCGCCGCATCACGCTACGGCTTCTGCTTCGAAGGCGTGTTCCGCCAGGCGGTGGTGACCAAGGGGCGCTCGCGCGACACCGCCTGGTGTGCGGTGATCGACTGCGAATGGCCGGCGCTGCGCGAAACGCTGGAGCGCTGGCTGTCGCCGGAGAATTTCGATGCACTCGGCCGCCAGCGCCGGCCGCTCCGGCAAGCGGTCCGATCCGGCGCCGTCGCGAGCGGGGGCGCCTGACGCCGACGCAGCCGCGCCGCGCGCTCAGGCGGCGAGCTTGCCCGCGATGCCGGCCACGTGGGCGCCGAGGAAGCGCGCCCCGTCCAGCTCGTTGGCGCTGACCGCGCGCGAGCCGTCGCCGCCGGCCAGCGTGCTGGCGCCGTACGGCGTGCCGCCGGTCACCTCGTCGAGCTTGAGCTGGCCCTGGAAGGCGTAGGGCAGGCCGGAGATGACCATGCCCTGATGCAGCAGGTTGGTCAGGATCGAGAGCAGGGTGGTCTCCTGTCCGCCATGCTGGCTGGCGGTCGAGGTGAAGGCGGCGCCAACCTTGCCGACCAGCGCGCCACGCGCCCACAGGCCGCCGGTGCGATCCCAGAAGTTGGCCATCTGCGAGGACATGCGGCCGTAGCGCGTGCCGGTGCCGACGATGATCGCGTCGTACTCAACCAGCTCGTTCGGTTCAGCGATCGGCGCCTTCTGGTCGAGCTTGAAGTGGCTCGAGCGCGCGACCTCCTCCGGCACCAGTTCCGGCACCCGCCTGACGTCGACCACGGCGCCGGCGCCGCGTGCCCCTTCGGCGACCGCCTCGGCCATGGTCTCGATGTGGCCGTAGGATGAGTAGTACAGCACCAGCAACTTGGTCATGTTCACGTCCTTGCAGCGAGTTCCGCCTTGCGGCCAACCGGGTGATGCGGATGGCCGCCTGGCGCAGGACGGCAGGATGGCGCCAGCGGTGGCCGCGAGAAAGGTCCGACGCGGCAACTCATCGTTTCCGGATCGGCACCCTGATCGATGCGGCTGCCGGCCCCGGCACCCGCGTGCGGCTCAGGCTGCCTCGTAGCCGATCCAGTTGCGGGTGCCGTGCTCGAACCAGGCCGTCATCCGGCTGCCGTCCCAGCGGTAGCGCAGCTGGCGCGCCTGCACCACCGGCAGCGACACGCAGCTCGGCCAGAACAGTCCGGCGGCGAGCCCCACCGGGGTGCGCACGCTGGGATAGACCACGCCGTCCACGCCATCGGCGCGCAGCCGCCTGCCCAGCGCCTGTCCCGGCGCCCAGTCGTCCGGCGTCAGGCAGCCTTCCGGGTCGGCGTCGCAAAGGTCGTGCAGTAGGCCGCCGATGCCGCAGTTCAGCTCGCGGAAGTCGGCGTCGGCGGCGGGCTCGCCGGTGTCGCGCATGAAGCGCTCGAAATGGTAGGCCGTCTCCGCCAGCGCCACCTCGAAGCGGTCGCCGCAGTACCACAGCCCGAACCGGCCGTCCGAGAAGCGGCTCGGCCGGGAGGTCGAGGCGTGGGTGAAGGCGCCCATGACCAGCGTCGCGGTCGCGCCGGCGATCCGGCGCTCCGGCGGCACCAGCCCTAGGTTGCCGATCTCGTCATGGATGCGCGGGTTGGTGCGAGCCTCCGCCTGGGCGATCAGCTCCCAGTCCGCCGCGTCGGCGATGTCCTCGAACAGGTGCACCGGCGGGTAGATGGTGCGGATGATCCGGTGCGACTTTTTCCAGCGCAGCCGCGTCGCGGTGGCGGGAGCTGCGGCGCCGGGAGCCTCGCCGCTCGCGGGAGCCTCGCCGGCGGGCGAGGCTTCGATGCGTGCGGCGGCGTTCACCACGCGGCGCGCTCGGCGTCGAGGTGGGCGCGCAGCGCCGAAAGGTCGGAGGGCTTGCCCTGCAGCATGCGGTCCAGCGCCGAATGTCCGCCGAAGGCCATGCTCGGCTTGCGTATCCAGTCGTAGCCGCGCTGCGGCTCGGCGAACATGTAGCGCAGCGCCTTGTGTATCCCCATCAGGTCGCCGAGCCGGCACACCGTGTCGTGCGGGATCGACGCCACCTCGCCGCTCTTCCAGCGCTGGAACGTGCGCTCGCTCGGCGAGCCGAGCAGGCGGCGCGCCTGGCCGGCGTCGAGCTGCCAGCGCGTGAACAGCTGGAAGGCTGCGCGCAGCATCGCCGCTGCCTCCTGGTGGCTGACCTCGAGCAAGGCCGGTCTCGGAGGGCGGTCGGGCCGGGGCAACGGTGCTGGTGACGGCATGGGGGATTGCTCCTGATGCGCGAAGTGTATACAGGACTTCGCCAATTGACTTCAATAGCTGTCTTTGTTGCCAAAAGGCGAAGCCGTGACGCTTATTTTCGACCCTCTCGCCGCCGTCGCCGCGCTGGCCGCGATCGCCGCCCTGGTGCTCTCGCTGCTGGTGCTGCGCGCGCTGCGCGACCCCGAGATGCGGCCCGAGACGCGCGAGCAGGCGGAGATGCTGCGACGTCTCGGCTTCCTGGTCGAGCGCGACCAGTCGGCGCGCACCGGCGAAGCCGAGACCGCGCGCGGCCGGCTCGCCGAGATCGAGCGCGTGCTGGTCGGACGCGTCGAGCAGAACCGCAACGACATGAGCGAGCGGCTGGGCCAGCTCACCACCGTCATCGCCCGCGAGCAGGGCGAGTCGCGCCTCGCCATGGCCACGGCGCTGCGCGAGATGTCCGAGCAGTCGGCGATCCGGCTCAGCGCGATCCAGGCCTCGGTGAACGAGCAGCTGCACGCCGCGGTCGAGAAGCAGATGCAGACCAGCTTCCAGCGCGTGCTGGAGCAGTTCGGCGCGGTGCAGAAGGCGATGGGCGAGGTCAGCGCCATGACCGCGCAGATCGGCGACCTCAAGCGCCTGTTCTCCAACGTCAAGACGCGCGGCGGCTGGGGCGAGGCGCAGCTGCGCGCCATCCTCGACGACGTGCTGCCGACGGGCGCCTACGAGAGCAACTGCCGCCTCACCGCCGGCAGCGCCGAGGTGGTGGAGTTCGCGGTGCGCATGCCGGTTCGCGGCGCCGGCGCGACCCAGGTCCGGCCGCTGCTCGCCATCGACTCCAAGTTCCCGGTGGAGGCCTATGAACGCCTGCTGCAGGCGGTCGAGCAGGTCGACGCCGAGGCCGAGCGCGCGGCGCGGCGCGCGCTGGAGACCACGCTGCGGCTGGAGGCGCGCAAGATCGCCGGCAAGTACATCGTGCCGCCGATCACCGTCGAGTTCGCCGTGCTGTACCTGCCGACCGACGGGCTGTACGCCGAGATCGCGCGCATCCCCGGACTGATCGACGAGATCGGTCGGGTGCAGCGTGTGCTGGTTATGGGACCGAGCCTGATCCCCGCACTGCTGCGCACGATCCACCTCGGCTACGTCACCCTGGCGCTGGAGGAGAAGACCGAGGTCATCAGCCAGCTGCTCGGCGCCACCCGTCAGGAGATGCTGAAGATGGACGGCGTGCTGGAGAAGCTGGGCAGGAACGCCTCGGCGATGTCGAGCTCGATCGAGGAGGCGCGCCGCCGGACCCGGGTGGTCGCGCGCAAGCTGCGCGGCATCGAGATCCCGCAGGGCGACACGGCGGCGCTGCTGGAGCTCGCCGAGCCGGTGGAGCAAGGCCCCGGGACCGGGCCGCCGGACGCGTCGCCCTGATCGGGCCGATCAGGGCGGGGGCTGCGGATGCCATCGGCGCATGGTGGCGATCTCCTTTCGCTGGGCGGCGATGATGGCGTCCGCCAGGCGGCGCAGCGCGGGATCGTGGCCGTAGCGCAGCTCAACCTCGGCCATCGAGATCGCGCCCTGGTGATGCGGGATCATCATGGCCACGAAGTCCCGGTCGGGATCGCCGGTCATCGGCACCGCCCGCATCGCCCGGTTCATCCGCCCCATGCCGTCCATCATCGCCTGGTCGGAGCCGTCCGCCGCGCCGGCGGGGTGGGCGATCCCGAACAGGATCGCCAGAGCCAGCATCGGAGTGGAGCGGGACGCGTGCATCATCGTGTGGCTCCCAGGGTGCCTGCGGCGTCAGCCTGCCGGCCAGGCCGGGGACGGCATCGTCATTCGGGGCGGTCCGCGTCCAGCAGCGGCGTCGCCGCGACGATCTTGTCCGCCACGACCTCCTTCTGTGGCTGCGGCAGCAGCTTCATGGTCAGGATGAAGGAAGACAGCGCCAGGCAGATGATGTTCTGCACGATGATCGCGGGCTGCCGCATCAGCACCCCGTAGATCAGCCACGTGATGAAGCCGGCGACGGTGATCAGGTACATCTTCAGCGAGATGCCGTCAGTACTGCGCGACCGGATGATGGTCCAGGCCTGCGGCACGTAGCTGACCATCGACAGGGTGGCCGCGAACAGACTGACGACGGTTACCGCGTCCATGCACCACCCTGAACCACCTGCCGGCCGAGGCGACCGGGAAGCCGAGGACCGGTGCCGGCCCTATCTTCTTGCGCCGGGCCGCCGACCGTTCTTCCATCGATCGAATAGCACGGCCAGCAGCAGGATCCCACCGCGCACCAGATACTGGTAGAAGGTGGGCACGTTGAGCAGCCCCATGGCGTCCTGCACGCAGCCCATGATCAGCACGCCGACGATCACCCCGGAGATGCTGGCGATGCCGCCGGTGAGCGAGACGCCGCCCAGCACGCAGGCGGAGATCACCGCCAGCTCCAGGCCGATCGAGGTCTTTGGGTCGCCGAGCCCCATGCGGGACGCCAGCAGCACGCCGCAGAACCCTGCCAGCAGGCCCTGGAGGGTGAACACCGTGATCTTGATGCGGTCGACGTTCAGCCCGGCCAGGCGCGCCGCCTCGACGTTGCCGCCGGTGGCGAGCACGTCGCGCCCGAACACGGTGCGGTTGAGCAGCACGCCGAACACCACGAACATCGCGGCCATGATCCAGATCGGCGCGGTCAGGCCGAACAGGGCGGCGCTGGCCAGCCGGAAGAAGCCCGGCGAGGCGATCATCACCGCGTCGCCGTGCGAGGCGATGTAGGCGAGCCCGCGCACGATCTCCATCGCCGCCAGGGTGGCGATCAGCGAGTTGACGCCGAACTTCGCCACCACGATGCCGTTGCACAGCCCCACCGCGCCGCCGGCGAGGATGCCGGCGAGGATGCCCAGCGGCAGGCCGAGCGCGTCGGTGGCGACCGAGGCCACCACGCCGGTGAAGGCGACGATGGAGGCGACCGAGAGGTCGACCTCGCCGAGGGCGAGCACCATCATCATCGTCGAGGCCAGTGTGCCGGTCAGCGTCACCGAGAGCAGCAGCCCGGTGATGTTGCCGCGCGAGATGAAGGCCGGCACGGACACCGCCAGCGCAGCGAACAGCACCAGGAACACCAGCACGATGCCCGATTGCTGCATCGCGCGCCGGATCATGGCGCCGGCGCCGCGCGCCTCGCCCGCGGCGTTGCCGTGGGTGCCGTCCAAGGTCGCCTGGCTCATCTGAGGCTCATCCCGTAAAGGTCCCAGTCGCGACGACCGTCCCGACCATCCGCGCGGCTATTGCGGCAGCGCCATCTGCAGCAGCCGTTCGGCGCTGATCTCCGCACGCGCGAGCGAACCCACCGCCTGTCCCTCGCGCATCACGATCACGCGGTCGCAGATCGACATCACCTCCGGCAGGTCCGACGATACCACGATCACGCCCCGGCCGGCATCGGCGAGGTCGTAGAGGATGCCGTAGATCTGCGCCCGCGCCCCGACATCGATGCCACGGGTGGGCTCGTCCAGCACCAGCAGATCGACATCCTCCGACAGCCACCGCCCGAGGATCACCTTCTGCTGGTTGCCGCCGGAGAGCGTCGCGATCGGCGTGCTGCCGTCGCGGGTGCGCACGCGCAGCCGCTCGATGGTCTCGCGGGTGTTGGCGGCTTCGCGCCGGCGGTTGACGAAGATGCCGCCGTGCGCGATCCGCCGCCGCAGGCTGACGTTGAGGTTGTCGCCGACGCCGGCGATCGGGAAGATCCCCTCCGCCTTGCGGTCCTCGGGGCAGAGTGCGAGGCCGGCGCGGATGGCGCGGCGGGTGGAGCCGGGCGGCAGCGTGCGGCCCTGCAGCGTCACGCTGCCGGCACTCGGCATCACGCTGCCGCACACCAGCCGCATCAGCTCGGTGCGCCCGGCGCCGACCAGGCCGAAGAAGCCCAGGATCTCGCCGCGCCGGACGCTGAAATCGACCGGCCGCAGCACCCCCGGTCCGGTCAGCCCGCTCGCCTGCAGCAGCACCTCGCCGGGCTCGCGCGAGCGGTAGCCGTAGATGTCCTCGATGGCGCGCCCCACCATGTCGGTGACGATCTGTCCGGTGCTGGTGTCCGCCAGGTCCTGATGCTCGGCGACGCAGGCGCCGTCGCGGAACACGGTCACCGCGTCGCACAGCTCGAACACCTCGCCCATCCGGTGGGTGACGTAGATGATGGCACGCCCATCGTCGCGCAGCCGGCGCACGATGCGCTTGAGGTTCTCGGTCTCTCGCACCGACAGGCTGCTGGTCGGCTCGTCGAAGGCGATCACCCGCGCGTCGCGCAGCAGCGCCTTGCCGATCTCGACCATCTGGCGCTGGCCGATCGAGAGCTGCCGCACCGGCGTGTCCGGCCGGATCGGCTCGCCGAGATCGCGCAGCACGCCGAGCGCACGCTCGCGCAGGCGCCCGCGGTCGACGAAGCCGCCGCGGCGCGGCAGCTGTCCCAGCATCAGGTTCTCGGCGACCGACAGGGCGGCGACCAGGTTGAGCTCCTGGTAGATCACCGCGATCCCGGCCGACAGCGCCTCGGCGGCGTTGCGGAACGACAGCGTCTCGCCGCCGACCTGCACGGTGCCGGCCGACGGCATGTTCACCCCGCTCAGCACCTTGAGCAGCGTGGACTTGCCGGCGCCGTTCTCGCCCATCAGCGCGTGCACCGAGCCGCGGTGCACCGAGAGGTCGACGCCGCGCAGCGCCTTGACCCCGGGGAACTCCACGCTGATGCCGCGCAGCTTCAGGAACGGCTCGGCGCCGCGGGCGGCGGCACTCGGCCGCCCGGCGGCCTCGGGGGCGGGGACCGCGGCGGCGGCCGTGCTCATGCCTCCAGCTTGGTCTTCACCGCCTGCCAGTTCTCGTGCGTCATCAGCACGCCGGTGGTCTCGGTGTTGGCGGGCGGCTGGGTGCCGGTGCGCAGCCAGTTCACCAGGTTGGTGGCGCTCTGCCGGCCGTGCAGGAAGCTCGACACCCCGACGGTGCCGTAGAACCCGGTCTCGGTGGGCTTGGAGAACTCCGCGAAGGCGGCGCCGGTGCCGTTGATGCCGACGCCGATCACCGACGCGGCCGGCAGGTGGAACGCCTCGCTGGCGCGCACGCCGCCGAGCACGGTCTCCTCGTTCAGCGCGTAGACCACCCACTTCTTGAAGCTGCCCTGGCGCGCGAACACCGGCGAGGCCGCGGTCGATCCGCCCTCGGTGTCGGTGGTGCGCTGCGGCGCGTCGAAGATGTTGGCGGCAAGGAAGCCGTTCTTCAGCAGCACGTCGGTGGCGCCCTGCACGCGGTCGCGCGCGGTGGGCAGCTCGGCGTCGGTGATGCGGCAGGCGGCGACCTCCTCGGGCTTCCAGCCGCGACGCTGCATCTCCGCGGCGATGGCGCCGCCGACCTGCTCGCCGATCTTGTAGCCCGACATGCCGAGATGCGGCACGTCCGGCATCGGCTTGCCGTCGGCGCCGACGAAGCGGTCATCGACGGTGACCACCTTCATCGACTGCGCGGTGGCGCGCGCCATGATCGCCGGGCCGAGGCGCACGTCCGGCGGGCAGATCACGAAACCCTTGGCACCCTGGGCGGCGAGGTTGTCGATGGCGTTCATCACCATCTCGCCGTCCGAGCCGGCGAGCTTGACCACGGTGACGTCGTGGCTGCCGCCGTAGGCGGCGGCGGCGGTCTGCTCGTTGATGAACCAGGCCTGCTCCGGCATCTTGACGATGAAGCCGATCTTGAGCGGCACCTGCGCGGCGGCGGGCCCATCGCCGACGATGCTGCCGACGAGGGTGGAGACGGCTCCGGCGAGGCCGAGTTTGGCGAACTGCCGCTTGGTGATCTGCATGGCTTCCTCCTGTTTCCCGTTCTTGCGCCGGGAACGATCAGCCAACCTAGAAAGCCGCGTGATACACGTCCAATCGGATTTTCGCCGACTAACATACAAGAACGGGTATGTCGTGGTGCGGCGACCGCCGGGAGGAGCATCGTGGGGCTGCCCGTTCTGCTGCCGCCGGACTGGTTCGTCCGCGCCCGGCTCAAGCTGCGTCACCTGCAGCTGCTGGGCGCGCTCGACGAGCAGCGCCACCTCGCTCGCGCCGCCGCCGCCCTGTCGATCACCCAGCCGGCCGCCTCCAAGCTGCTGGGCGAGATCGAGGCCATGCTCGGCATCGTGCTGTTCGAGCGGCTGCCGCGCGGCATGCAGCCCAACCGCTACGGCGAGGTGCTGATCCGACGCGCCCGCTCGGTGCTGATCGAGCTGCAGGCGGCGGCGAGGGAACTGGATGCATTGCGCGCCGGCGCTGCGGGGCAGGTGACCATCGGCGCCGTCACCGGACCCGCCTCCAGCTCGGTGCTGCGTGCCGTCGAGCGCATGCGGCTCGCCCGCCCGGGCATGGCGATCACGGTGCATGTCGAGACCAGCGGCCCGCTGGTGGCAAGGCTGCTGGAGGGCCGGCTGGACTTCGCGGTCGCCCGCATCCCTCCGGGCATCGACGCCGCCAGCCTCGAGTATCGCCAGCTCGCCGACGAGGAGATCAGCCTGTTCGTGCGCGAGGGCCACGCCCTGCTGCGTCGCCGCCCGCCTACCCTGGCCGCGCTCGCCGAGCAGCCCTGGGTGCTGCAGCCGCCGGGCACGCTGCTGCGGCGGCGCATCGACGGCCTGTTCCGCGCCGCCGGCCTCGCCCCGCCCGTCGAGGTGCTGAACACGGATTCCGTCATGTTGAGCCTCTCGGTGGTCGCTCGCGGCGCCACCGTCACCGCGCTCAGCCGCGCCATGGTCGAGACCCTGGCCGGACCGCGCGGCCTGTTCCGCAGACTGCCGGAGCTGCCGGAGACCGGCCGTATCGCGATCGAGCCGTACGGGCTGATCCGCCTCGCCGACCGGCCGCTGTCTCCGGCGGCGCGGGCGCTGTACCACGCGGTGGAGGCGGAGCAGGCCGAGGCGG
>CAXTNV010000042.1:16619-24751 GCA_964245755.1 uncultured Acetobacteraceae bacterium
GAGGCGGAGCAGGCCGAGGCGGCGCCGGCGCGGCTAGGCGTCGATGAAGGATAGCTCCGGCGCCTTGAACTCGGACCGGAACGTCGCCAGCCGGCGCACCACCTTCGGCGCCGCAGAGGCCAGGTGCCGTCCCAGCGCGGTCACCGCGCCGAGCACGTCGCCGTCGAGAAGATGGTCGAGCACGGCCAGGTGCTCGACCATGAACGGGTCGTAGTCCGGCAGCGGCATCTCGACCCCCAGCACGTGCTTGCTCAGGGTGAGGACGCAGTGCGTCCGGCGCAGGGCGCTCAGCAGCTCCCGGTTCGGGCAGCGCGCCAGGCAGGCCACGTGAAGATCCAGTTCCAGTGCGTTCATCATCGCCGGCTCGACATGCGGGTAGCTCTCGATCGGCCGCAGCAGGCGTTGGCGCATCGCAGCCAGCTCCGGGCGGGCCAGGCCATGGCAGCTCTGCCGCAGTGCCGCCGGCTCCAGCTGTTCGCGCACCTCGTTGAGGTCCGTCACCCGCCGGGCGTCGAGTGCGACGATCAGCCAGCGCTGCCGGGCGTCCTTCTCGATCATGCCGAGGCCCTCCAGCCGCGTCAGCACGTCGCGGGCGACGAGGCGCCCCACGCCGTAGTGGCGGGCGAGCTCGAACTCGTTCACCCGCGCGCTGCCGAACGCCGAGCGATGGATGACGACGCGTTCGACCTGCTCGTAGATGCGCGCCCAGGCCGGGCTCTTGCGGATCTGCGGGCTGCCGGCGCCGGCGAGCAGCGACGTCAGGTCGACCTCGCGCACCGCATCGACCTCCTCGACCGGACCAGGCGCACCGCCGACCACGTGCCAGTGCCCGGCGACCTTGCGCAGCGCGCCCTCGTCGTGCAGCCGCGCCAGCGCCTGCCGGACGGGCGCCCGGCTGGCGCCGAACAGCTTCACCAGCTGCCCCTCGCGCAGTGCGGTTCCGGCACGCAGCGTCCGGTCCGCGATCATCCGCTGCAGCAGCTCGTAGACCTGGTCGTTGAGCCGCCGGGATCCGGCGGCGGGCTCGGCGAGCCGGCGGCTGGAGGCTGACATCGTCGCGTTATCCGGAGGCTGCCGCATCTCGTGCCTCCACCGACGCTACTTCGTCCAGCCCTTGTACGTGCCCACGTTGTCGACGGTGACCAGCACCGGCTTGAGCTGCTCGACCGCCGCCGCGGGGGGATGGCCGTTCAGGATCGCGTTGGCGACCGCGACCGCGCGCTGGGCGAGCGCGTAGGGATCCTGGGCGCCGGTGGCCAGGATCCGCGTCGCCGGGTCCTTGATCGCTGCCACCGCGTCGGGGGAGCCGTCCACGCCGACGAACACCGGATCGCTGCGGTGCAGCTGGCGCGCCGCCAGCGAGGCGCCGATCGCTTCCTGGTCGTTGACCGCGAACACCGCATCGATGTGCGCGAAGCGGGTCAGCAGCCCCTGCATGATCTCGAGGCCGCCGCTGCGCGAGGATTTCGCGTTCTGGTTGTCGGAGAGCAGCGTGATCTGCGGATACTTGGCGAGCGCCTGCTTGCACCCGGTCACACGGGCGATGATCGGCGCCACTGAGGGTCCGTTGAGGATCACCACGCTGCCCTTGGCCCCGATATGCTTCGCCATGTAGGTGCAGCTGTCGATGCCGAGCTGCACGTTGTCGGTCTGAATCGCCGCGTCAACGCCTGGCGCCGTGGAGTCCGCGGCGACGACGACGATCCCGGCCGCCTTGGCCTTCTTAACCAGCGGCCCGTCCGCCGCGGCATCGGTCGCGGCGATGACGATGGCATCGACGTGGTTGGCGGTGAAGGTGTCGAAGATCGAAGCCTGCTTGTTGAGATCGTACTCCGGCGACTGGCTGGACAGCTTGACCTGCGGGTCGATGCTGCGCGCCTGATCCTCCGCACCCGCGACCACGGCGGTGAAATACGGGTTGGAGAACGACGGAATGGTGATGCCCAAGGAATGAAGCGATTTCGCCTGCACAGGAACACTGGCGGCCAGCATAGACAAGACGCAGTAGACGCATGAATTCTTCATCTCGACGCTCCCCGATTTTCTTTATTTTCTCAAGTTCTCTACATTCAGAAAGGCCCCTGTCGCGGCGGCGATCAGCCGGATGTCGCGACGGTCGTGGACCATGCCCGTCCGTCGCGAGCTTAACCAACCTGGATGTTGCACACAATAGCCAATAGATTGGCGTCGTGCGGCGGCTCGCGAGCTGGACCTTACTGGGATCAAGCGTCTGACTCCGCGGATTGCCTCCGCAGGCCGCGATGTCAAATCTCAGGGTGGTGTTCGCCGGATGGTGGCGAAAGCCGGCACGGCACAGGCGGGCGTCGCCTGCACTGGACGGGATCGGCGCGCCGCGGCTTGACAGCGCGCGGAGCATTGTCCAAAACCCCGGCCTCTCACGGAACGCGGGAGATCTGGCCCGTTGCCGCCTGCGGCGACGCCCGGATCGTCTGGACCGCGGTCCTGGCACGTCAAGGAGCCACGGATATGGCGAAGAAGATCGTCGGCTACATCAAGCTGCAGATCCCGGCCGGCAAGGCCAACCCTTCGCCCCCGGTTGGGCCGGCGCTGGGTCAGCGCGGCCTGAACATCATGGCGTTCTGCAAGGAGTTCAACGCGGCGACCCAGGGCATCGAGCCCGGGACGCCGACCCCGGTGGTGATCACCGCCTTCGGCGACCGCACCTTCACCTTCATCCTCAAGACGCCGCCCAACACCTATTTCCTGCTCAAGGCGGCCAAGATCTCCAAGGGCAGCACGACCGTGGGCAAGGGTGCCGCGGCCGGCCGCGTGACCACCGCCCAGCTGCGCGAGATCGCGCTGGAGAAGATGAAGGACATGAACGCCAACGACGTCGACGGCGCCGTCCGCATGCTCGCGGGCTCGGCCCGCTCGATGGGCCTCACCGTGGTGGAGGGCTGAACATGGCCAAGGACAAGCGCCTCAACGCCGCACGCGGCACGGTCGAGCGCAACAAGGCCTACGGCCTCGACGAGGCGATCCGGCTGGTGAAGGGAAACGCCACCGCGAAGTTCGACGAGACCGTCGAGATCTCGCTCGGCCTCGGCATCGACCCGCGCCACGCCGACCAGATGGTGCGCGGCCTGCTCAGCCTGCCGAACGGCACCGGCAAGACGTTGCGGGTCGCGGTGTTCGCGCGCGGCGCGAAGGCGGAAGAGGCCACGGCGGCCGGCGCGGACGTGGTCGGCGCCGAAGATCTCGCCGAGAAGGTGCAGGCCGGCGAGATCGGCTTCGACCGCTGCATCGCGACCCCAGACATGATGGCGCTGGTCGGCCGTCTTGGAAAGATCCTGGGACCGCGCGGCCTGATGCCGAACCCCAAGCTCGGCACCGTGACCATGGACGTGCGCGGCGCGGTCGGCGCCGCCAAGTCCGGCCAGGTCGAGTTCCGCGCCGAGAAGGCCGGCATCATCCACGCCGGCATCGGCAAGGCCTCGTTCGACGAGGCCAAGCTGGCGCAGAACATACGTGCCCTGGTCGACGCGATCCAGAAAGCCAAGCCCACCGGGGCCAAGGGCACCTACCTGCAGAAGGCCGCACTTTCCTCGACGATGGGTCCGGGCGTGAAGCTCGACATCGCCTCCTTCACCGCCGGCTAGGGTAATCATGCGCTCCGTCCGCAAGGACGGAGCTGAGCAGGAGGGCGTCCCAGCGGGTGCCCTCCGAACCTGTCCAAGACCGCACGTGGCGTGACGCCTCAATGGCCCCAACTTCCCGGGGCCGCGCGCGCAAGACGGGAAGCCGATGTTCCAGGCGAATGCGCTGGGCAGAGGCGGTTCCGGTTTGAAAACAGGACAGGCGAACCGGGCCGCGCGCGCCATCGGCGCGAGCGGCCCATGGGCAACCCGACCCTCCGGCCCGGTGCCGGCGGGTCACGATGGAGACGGGATTTGGACCGTACGGAGAAGCGGGAGTTCGTCGCCGTGCTCGCCGCCGTTTTCGCGAGCACGTCGATGGTCGTCGTCACCCGCAATGACGGGTTGACGGTGGCCGATGTGACGAAGCTGCGTCAGCGGATGCGTGAGGCCGGCGCGACCTTCAAGGTCGCGAAGAACCGGCTGGCCACCCTCGCCTTGGATGGGACCCGGTTCGACGGCATCGCGCCGCTGCTGAAGGGACCGATCGCCCTCGCCTGGGCGACCGACCCGGTGGCGGTGGCGAAGGTTGCGGTCGAGTTCGCCAAGACCAACGAGAAGCTCGTCGTCCTCGGCGGCGCGCTCGGTGCCCAGACGCTGAATGCGGCTGGGATCCGGGCACTCGCCGACCTGCCCTCCCTGGACACTCTGCGGGCGCAGCTGGTGGGGCTCATCGCCGCACCGGCCACGCGCATCGCCGGCGTGCTGCAGGCACCGGCAGGACAGCTGGCTCGGGTCTTCGGCGCCTATGCCACCAAAGACGAAGCGGCAGAGGCAGCTTAACAAAAAGTCGTGAAACAAAACTTCGTGAGCCCCGGAACCGCCCAGGTGAGCGGGCTTGCACGGAACCACACCTTGTCTAGATTAGGAACATACGATGGCCGACCTGTCTAAGCTTGTTGACGAGCTTTCCGCCCTGACGGTTCTCGAAGCGGCGGAGCTTTCGAAGCTGCTCGAGGAGAAGTGGGGCGTGTCTGCCGCGGCGCCGGTTGCCGCCGCAGCTGCCCCGGCCGGTGGAGGCGCCGCCGCGGCGCCGGTCGAGGAGCAGACCGAATTCACCGTCATCCTTACCAAGGTGGGCGAGAAAAAGATCAACGTCATCAAGGAGGTCCGCACGATCACCGGGCTCGGGCTGAAGGAAGCCAAGGATCTGGTCGAGGGCGCGCCGAAGACGGTCAAGGAGGCCGTCAACAAGGATGACGCGGCGAAGTTCAAGAAGCAGCTGGAAGAGCAGGGCGCCTCTGTCGACATCAAATAAGCATCCTGACGATCTGCCGGTCCGGGGCGGCCTCCGCCCATCTCATCGACAGGCAGACCACTGCGACCGCTCGGCCAGTTCGGACGTGCGACGCGCGACATCAAGGGAACAGCTGACGCTGTCCTAAGCTGAGGAGGGTGGGAACCGCGAGCCGGTTTCCGCCCTCTTGGTCGTGCGGTGAAAGTCGGGCCGTGACGATCGGGTAAATGGGTTTCCAGGGTCGGGGAGACGACCCGCGCACGGATGCGCCAGATCCGCCTGACGGCGGAGGATGGCCACGGAACGCGGTCGGATCGCTTGGGCCGAGCAGGCAAGGCAGGATTGACGATGAACGCGATTACTGGAGCGCTTTCTGGGACCCCGTCCGGCAGTGGCCCGTCCGGCGGCGCCTCCTCCGGAACCGGCGCGAAATCCTTCACCGGACGCAAGCGCATCCGCAAGAGCTTCGGCCGGATCCCGGAGATCGCGCCGATGCCGAACCTGATCGACGTGCAGCGCGCCAGCTACGAGGCGTTCCTGCAGATGGTCGTGCCGCCGGACAGCCGCACCCAGACCGGGCTGCAGGAGGTGTTCCGCTCGGTGTTCCCGATCAACGATTTCGCCGGTCGCGGCCGTCTCGAGTTCGTGCATTACGAGCTCGAGGAGCCGAAGTACGACGTCGAAGAGTGCATCCAGCGCGGCATGACCTTTGCCGCCCCGCTGAAGGTGATCCTCCGTCTCATCGTCTGGGATGTCGACGAGGACACCGGCAGCCGCTCGATCCGCGACATCAAGGAGCAGCCCGTCTACATGGGCGACATGCCCCTGATGACGGATAACGGCACCTTCATCATCAACGGCACCGAGCGCGTCATCGTCAGCCAGATGCACCGCTCGCCCGGCGTGTTCTTCGACCACGACAAGGGCAAGACGCATTCCTCGGGCAAGTTCCTGTTCGCGGCCCGGGTGATCCCGTACCGCGGCTCCTGGCTCGACTTCGAGTTCGACAGCAAGGACATGGTCTATGTCCGCATCGACCGGAAGCGGAAGCTGCCGGTGACCACGCTGCTCTACGCCTTGGAGAGCGAGGCCTCGCAGGTCGCGCGCACCGCCAAGATCGCCGAGGGCGGCGACGTCGACAGCATGGACATACGCGGCATGGACGCCGACGAGATGCTCGGCTTCTTCTACGGCGAGGTGGTGTTCACCCGCACCGACAAGGGCTGGGCGCGTCCGTTCGATCCCGACGCGTTCCGCGGCATGAAGCTGCTCGAGCCGATGATCGACGCCGACACCGGCGAGGTGGTGGCCGAGGCCGACGCCAAGCTGACCGCGCGCACCACGCGCCGCATCGCCGAGAAGACCAAGGTGGTGCTGGTCGGGCGCGCCGACCTGCTCGGCCGCTACGTGGCCCACGACCTGGTCAACGAGGAGACCGGCGAGATCTACGGCGAGGCCGGCGAGGAGCTGACCGAGCCGCGGCTCGCGGCGCTGGAGGAGATGGGCATCGACACGCTGCCGACGCTCGCCGTCGATGGCGGCAACGGCCCGTGGATACGCAACACGCTGGCGGTCGACAAGAACACCTCGCGCGACGACGCGCTGATCGACATCTACCGGGTGATGCGGCCGGGCGAGCCGCCGACCCCGGAGACCGCCGAGGCGCTGTTCCGCGGCCTGTTCTTCGACGGCGACCGCTACGACCTCAGCGCGGTCGGCCGGGTGAAGATGAACATGCGCCTGGGCGTCGATGCCGAGGACACCATCCGGGTGCTGCGCAAGGTCGACATCCTGCGCACGGTCAAGATCCTGTGCGAGCTCAAGGACGGCCGCGGCACCATCGACGACATCGACAACCTGGGCAACCGCCGGGTGCGTTCGGTTGGCGAGCTGATGGAGAACCAGTACCGGGTCGGGCTGCTGCGCATGGAGCGCGCGATCCGCGAGCGCATGGGCTCGGTCGACATCGACACGGTGATGCCGCACGACCTGATCAACGCCAAGCCGGCGGCGGCGGCGGTGCGGGAGTTCTTCGGCTCGTCGCAGCTCAGCCAGTTCATGGACCAGACCAACCCGCTGTCGGAGGTGACGCACAAGCGCCGCCTGTCGGCACTCGGCCCGGGCGGCTTGACCCGCGAGCGCGCCGGCTTCGAGGTGCGCGACGTGCACCCGACGCATTACGGCCGCATCTGCCCGATCGAGACCCCGGAAGGCCCGAACATCGGCCTGATCAACAGCCTCGCCACCTACGCCAAGGTGAACAAGTACGGCTTCATCGAGACGCCGTATCGCCTGGTCAAGGAGGGCGCGCTGCAGGACGGCTGGAAGTACCTCTCGGCGATGGAGGAGGAGAAGCTGGTCGTCGCCCAGGCCGACGCGGCGCAGGACGCCGCCGGCAACCTGACCGACGAGCTGGTGTCGGTGCGGCGCAGCGGCGACTTCCGCTTGGTCAGGCCGGAGGACGTCACCGCCTGCGACGTGAGCCCGCGCCAGCTGGTCTCGGTGGCGGCGGCGCTGATCCCGTTCCTGGAGAACGACGACGCCAACCGCGCGCTGATGGGCTCGAACATGCAGCGCCAGGCGGTGCCGCTGATCCAGTCCGACGCGCCGCTGGTCGGCACCGGCATGGAGGCGGCCGTCGCCCGCGACTCGGGTGCCACCATCATCGCCCGCCGCGCCGGCACCATCGACCAGATCGACGGCGCGCGCATCGTGGTGCGCGCCACCGACGAGGCCGGCTCGACCCAGGGCGTCGACATCTACCGGCTGCGCAAGTACATGCGCTCGAACCAGTCCACCTGCATCAACCAGCGTCCGCTGGTGCGCGTGGGCGACCGGGTGCATGCCGGCGACATCATCGCCGACGGCCCGTCCACCGAGCTGGGCGAGCTCGCTCTGGGACGCAACGTGCTGGTCGCGTTCATGCCCTGGAACGGCTACAACTTCGAGGATTCCATCCTCATCTCCGAGCGCATCGCGCGCGACGACGTGTTCACCTCGATCCATATCGAGGAGTTCGAGGTGATGGCCCGCGACACCAAGCTCGGCCAGGAGGAGATCTCGCGCGACATCCCCAACGTCGGCGAGGAGGCGCTGCGCAACCTCGACGAGGCGGGCATCGTCTATGTCGGCGCCGAGGTGAACCCGGGCGACATCCTGGTCGGCAAGGTGACGCCGAAGGGCGAAAGCCCGATGACGCCGGAGGAGAAGCTGCTCCGCGCCATCTTCGGCGAGAAGGC
>CAXTNV010000043.1:0-24735 GCA_964245755.1 uncultured Acetobacteraceae bacterium
ACCCTGCCGCGTCGCGGAAGCCGATGCGGCCGCCCGCGGGATGCGCCGCGGCAGGGTTGATCGCGGGCCCGGGCGCAAGTGCGTGAACCGGACGACCGCCGATCCCGAGCCGCTGCGCCGCCTGCGGCGTGAGGCCGCGCGTTTCCGCCACCGGACGTATCGGCAGGGCTCCGCGCACCGGCTGCGCCGCCGCCGACTGGAAGCCGCGCACTGCCGGGCTGTCGATGCCGTGCGCGAGCGGATGGATCTGCCGCGATCCCGCCATCGCCGCCGCTGGGGCCACGGTCAGAGCTCTACGATTGACGAAGCCGCCACCCCCCCGCCGGTCGCCGGGCGCTTCTGCCGCACCGTTCCAGGCCGGCTGGTGCCAGCCGCCGCCGCGGTTCAGGCGGCTCAGGTAGCGCCTGCTGCCGCCATAGGGCGGTGCGTAGGCTTCGCGCGGCCCGAGCGGCACCCAGCCGATGTCGCCGCGCCCCGAGGAAAGCGACGCGGCCAGCAGCCCGGCACCAACTCCCACGACCGCGCCGGCGGCGATGAAGTCAACAAGGGCGGGCGCGTAGGCGGGCTGCTCGTCCACCGGGGTGTCGGGCTGGTTCGGAATCCAGCACCAGCGAGAGCCGAGCTGGGCCCAGCGCCCGTAGTGGAACGGGGCGAAGCCCCAGGGTTCGTTATCGACCCAGGTCCATCCCCACGGCGCCACGTATGACCAGCTGCCGTCGCGGTACGGCACCCAGTCCGGCGCTACCTGAGGCGCCCAGACCTGGCCGTACTGCGGGTCGGCCTGCCAGGTGCCGTATTGGCCGAGGTCCTCCGCGCCGGTCATGCCCTGAACCGCCGCCGGAGCGGTAGCCGGTGCGCTGTTGCGGGCCAGCATCGCGGTCAGGAACGGGTCGTAGGAGGAAAGCGACTCGACGTCGCCATGCACGTCCTGTGCGCCGGTCGCGACCGCCATCTGTCCCTGCCCGGCGCGCAAGGCCAGCGCGCCGCTGGTGAGCTGGGCGGCGCCGCGCACCACCACGACGCGGGTCGGCGTGGCGCTGTCCCCGGCGAGCACCTCGTATTCCCCGGCGGTCGCGATCTGCACCGCGCCCCGCGGCGTGTTGATCGTGTAGGTCTCGCCCGGCTGCAGGTCGCGCACATCAAGGAACAGTGCGCCCTGCGGCTCGGCCGCGAGCATCTGGCGGTCGTCCAGCGCGGAGAGATCCAGCTCGGTGCTGTCGGCCAGCGTAATCACGCTGTCGCCGACCTGAACATCCGCCTGCGCCTGTGGCTGCGTCCACAGGGCGTCGCCGGAGCTGAACGGAAAATTCAGCACCGCCGGCGTCCATTGCGTGGCGCCGCTGCCGTGCGTCGAGACCGTGCCTTCCAACCGAGCCAGACGGCCGACGCGGCCGGGAGGATCTGCCGCCGGGGCCGCCCCCGGGTCCTGCGCCCGGGCCACGGGCGTGCCCAAGCACGTCGATAATATCAGGGCTGAGCCCGCCAGCAGCGCGCTCAGCCGAAACCCAGTCGATCGCCTGTCCATCGGCCCGCCCGTCTGCACGTCCCGAAGAATATTCTGCTGGCGGATTAGGTTGAGAAGATGGCGAAGCGGCCGCTCGTGCCGCTCAGTGCGATTTGCCGCGTCCAGTCGCCTGCTGCAGTGCGTCGATCCGCTTGGAGGCTTCCGCCTTGTTCAGCGAGGGGTCGAACTCCTCTCCCGCCTCCGTGCTCAGCGTCTTGAGGTAGGATTGCTGCGCACCGGTCATGCTCTCCTCCCCGGTCGCCCAGTCATCGGGGTTCTTTTCGGTGTTCGACGGCAGAGCCTGCTCGGACACCGGATCCTTGTCTTTTGTGCTCATGCCGGGCTCTACGTCTGCGTTCCCGTTTGGTTCCATGAGTTCGTGAACTTGCGCGCTCAGATCCTGCCCGGGATCCGGTGCCGGTAGCTCAGCGCCTCAGCGACGTGCGGGCGGGCGACGTGGTCGCAGTCGGCCAGGTCGGCGATGGTGCGGGACACGCGCAGCATCCGGGTGAACCCACGCGCGGACAGGCGCAGCCGCTCCGACGCCTTTTCCGCCAAGTCGCGCGCTTCGTCGGAGAGTTCGAGCTGCTCGAGCCCCGCCTCGGCGTTGCACAATCCGTCCTGCCGGGCGCGCTGGCGCGTGCGGCAGGACGCGATCCGCGCCGAGACGGTGCCGCTGGATTCGCCCGTCGGGGCGCGCGCGATCTCGCGCGCCGGCACCGGCTGCACCTGCACGCAGAGGTCGATGCGGTCGAGCATAGGACCGCTGATCTTGCTCATGTACTCCTCGCCGCACTTCGGCGCCCGACCGCATTCCCGTGCGGCGTCGCCGAGATGGCCGCAGCGGCACGGGTTCATCGCCGCGACCAGCTGGAAGCGGGCCGGGTAGGTCACGTGGGCGGCCGCGCGGGCCACGGTGGTCCGGCCGGTCTCGATCGGTGCGCGCAGCGCTTCCAAGCTTTGCCGCGGCAGCTCCGGCATCTCGTCAAGGAACAGTACGCCGCGGTGGGCGAGGCTGACCTCGCCCGGCTTCGCGCGCGGCCCGCCGCCGATGATCGCCGCCTGGCTGGCCGAGTGATGCGGCTCACGGAACGGCGGCCGCATCACCAGCTTGCCGTCGTGCAACAGCCCCGCGACGCTGTGGATCGCGCTCACCTCGAGGGCTTCCGCTGCCGATAGGTCCGGGAGCAGCCCGGGCAGTCGTGCCGCGAGCATCGACTTCCCGGCACCTGGGGGCCCGATCAGCATCAGGCTGTGGCCGCCGGCGGCACTGATCTCGATGGCGCGCTTGGCGGTCTCCATGCCCTTCACGTCGGCGAGGTCGGGGGTGCGGCCGGGCTGCGCCAGGCCCGGCAGTTCCGGCGGGGTCAGCACCTGGGTGCCGCGGAAATGGTTGACCAGCGACAGCAGGTCCGGCGCCGCCAGCACCTCGATCTCGCCGCCCCAGGCCGCCTCGCCGCCCTGCTGTGCCGCGCACACCAGTCCAAGTGCCAACGCACTGGCCCCGAGCGCCGCCGGCAGCACGCCGGTGACCGGGTTGATCCGGCCATCGAGCGAGAGTTCGCCGACCGCGGCGTAGCCGGCCACCTCGTCACGCGGCAGCACGTCCATCGCCGACAGCACGCCGAGCGCGATGGCGAGATCGAAGTGGCTGCCTTCCTTCTGCAGGTCGGCCGGGGCGAGGTTGATCAGGATGCGCTTGGGCGGCAGCGCCAGGCTCATCGCGGTCAGCGCCGCGCGCACCCGCTCGCGCGCTTCCGCCACCGCCTTGTCCGCGAGGCCCACGATCAGGAAGGCGGGCAGCCCGTTGGAGATCTGCACCTGGACCTCAACCGGCACGGCTTCGATTCCCAGGAAGGCGAAGCTGCGGACGCGGGCGATCGACATGGGGAGGCTCCGGGAGCCGTCATGGCCCATCCGGCAGGGTGACCGTGCTTGCTTAAAGAAGGATTGACGGCACGCCCCGCGGCGCTGGGTGCCTAATTCTGGACACACGCGGTCGCGAGGCTGTTTCTAGAAAGCGCCGGGCTCCGCCCGGACCCGCCAAAGGCAGGCGCCTCTGGACACCGATTTATTTAATGGACTCTCAAGGCTCGGCCTTGAGCGGGTCCAGGGCAGCGCCCTAGCCTCGCCTAGCGTCGCTGATACAGCAGCCGAGCCCGTATCGTGCTGTCGAGCGACCGCAACGCCTCCAGGATCAGCGTGGCGTCCTCGCGGTCGGTGTCTGCCTCGACCACGACGTAGCCGATCTCGGCGTCGGTCTCGAGATACTGGGCGGCGATGTTGATGCCGGCGCTCGAGAAGATGTCGTTGATCTTGCCGAGGATGCCGGGAACGTTGTGGTGCACGTGCATGAAGCGGGTGCCGCGCGGACGCGCCGGAAGCTGCACCTCCGGGAAGTTCACCGCACCCCCAGTGGCGCCGACGTCGCTGTAGGCGATCAGCTTGCGCGCCACCTCGACGCCGATGCGGTCCTGCGCTTCGGCCGTCGAGCCGCCGATGTGCGGGGTCAGGATCACGTTGTCGAGACCCTGCAGCGGGCTCGTGAAACGCTCCGCGTTGCTGCTCGGCTCGTCGGGGAACACGTCGATCGCGGCGCCCAGCAGGTGGCCGGCACGCAGGGCCGCGGCGAGGGCGGCGAGATCCACCACCTGCCCGCGCGCGTTGTTGAGCAGGAAGCTGCCCGGCTTCATCCGGGCGATCTGCGCGGCGCCGATCAGGTCGCGCGTGTCGGCCGTCTGCGGCACGTGCAGGCTGACCACGTCGCTCTGCGCCAGCAGCGAATCCAGGGTGGCGGCGGCACCGGCATTGCCATGTCCGAGCTTGTCGATCACGTCGTGATAGATGACGCGCATGCCCAGCGCCTCGGCGAGCACCGAGAGCTGGCTGCCGATGCTGCCGTAGCCGACGATCCCCAGTGTCTTGCCGCGCACCTCCCAGCTGTTGGCGCTCGACTTGTCCCAGACCCCGTCATGCGCGGCGACCGACTTCGGGAAGATGCGCCGCATCAGCATGATGATCTCGCCGACCACCAGCTCGGCCACCGAACGCGTGTTGCTGTAGGGCGCATTGAACACCGGGATGCCGCGCGCGCGCGCCTCGGCGAGGGCGACCTGATTGGTGCCGATGCAGAAGCAGCCCACCGCGATCAGCTTGCGCGCGGCCTCGATCATCGTCGGCGTGAGCTGGGTGCGCGAGCGGATGCCGAGCACGTGCACGCCCTCGAGCGCCTCCCGCAGCGCCTCGCCGTCGAGGGCGCCGGGCAGGCGGGTGATGTTGGAATAGCCGGAGGCGACCAGCAGCCCGACGGCGCTCTCGTGCACGCCCTCCAGCAGCAGGATCCGGATCCGGTCCTTGGGCAGCGAAAGCTCGCTCGACATCGGTCGTTCTGTTCCTGCTGCCCTGTGGCATGGCTTAGCCACACGGGTTAGCCGAGTGCGGATCAGCTTTCCAGCGTGTCGGCGGGTATGCCTGCCATCCGTTCAGACGGAGCCGTGCGACGCGGCAGTGCCTGCCAGCGCCTCGACCGCCGGTGCGAGCAGCGTCGGATCGCCGACCGCAAGCACGGTGCCGTCGCCATCCTGCCGCAGCGAACCTCCCTGCCAGTCGGTGATGCGGCCGCCGGCACCCTCGACCACCGGCACCAGCGCCGCCCAGTCCCAGGGCTTCATGCCGCACTCGGCGATGACGTCGAGCTGGCCAAGCGCCAGCAGCCCGTAGGCGTAGCAGTCGCCCCCCCAGGAGGCGCGCCGCACCGAGGAGCGCAGGCAGCGCCAGCGGGCGTCGAACGGCGGCTCCAGCATCTCGGGTGAGGTGCATGACAGCTCGGCGCGGGCGAGGCCGGCACAGGCACGGGTGCGTGCCGCACCCGGCAGGCTCGCGGAGAGGAACCGGGTCGGCTGGCCGGCGAGCCCGATCCAGCGCTCGTTGGTGATCGGCTGGTCGATCACGCCGAGTATCGGCTCCCCGTCCTGCAGCAGGGCCACGAGCACTCCGAAGCTCGGCCGGCCGGTGATGAAGGCGCGTGTGCCGTCGAGCGGGTCGAGCACCCAGCGCCAGCGTGCGTGCGGCCGCTCCAGCCCGAACTCCTCGCCGAGGATGCCGTGCTCCGGCAGGCGCTCCGAGAACACCGCGCGCATCGCCCGCTCGGCGCTGCGGTCGGCCACCGTAACCGGGCTGTCGTCCGCCTTGTCGGCCGCATCGAGCCGCGTCCGGAAGAACGGACGGATGACGCATCCCGCCACGTCCGCCGCCGCGACGGCCGCGGCCAGCCAGGTGTCGTGCGACTGGCGGTCCGCAAGCTGAACGTCCGGCAACTGAACGTCCGGCAACTGAAGGTCCGGCCGCTGAAGGTCCGGCCCCTGAAGGTCTGGCCCCTGAAGGTCTGGCAGCGGCGCGCCTATTTTCCGGCCGCCTTCTGGTTGCTGGCGGCCTTCTGTCCGGCGGCGTCGGCGCCCCCTGGCCCGCTGCCGGGAAGCGGCGCCGGGTTCGGTGCCAGGCTGCGCAGGTAGGCGACCACGGCGGCGCGCTGCTTTTCGCTGGGGATGCCGGCGAAGCTCATCTTGGTGCCGGGCGCGTAGCCTTTCGGGTCGACCAGCCAGGCATTGAGGTTGTCGTAGGTCCAGGCGGCGTGCTTCGCCTTCAGCGCTGCCGAGTAGCTGTAGCTCCCGCTCATCGCGATGGCCTTGTTGACGGTGCCGTACAGGTTCGGCCCGACCATGCTGGAACCCCCCTGGTCGAAACTGTGGCAGGCGCCGCAATAGCGCTGCGACGCCTGCTGGCCGACCCCGACGTCCGCCGTGCGCACCAGGTCGACGAAGGTGGGTCCGGAGGCCGCGGCCGAGGCGGGCGCACCGTTATCGGCGACTGCCTGCGCCGGAGCCTGCTTGGGCACCGGCGGCAGCGGCAGCGGGCTGTCGGACAGGGTGCGCAGGTAGTCGACGACGTCGGCGCGTTGCTTGTCGCTGTTGATGCCGGCGAAGGCCATCTTGGTTCCGGCGGCGTAGCCTTTCGGATCCTTGAGCCAGGCGCTCATCTCCTCGAAGCTCCACTTGCCTTTGTGCGCCTTCAGCGACGAGGAGAATTCGTAGCCGGCGGTTTCGGCGATCGGCAGGCCGATGACGTTGTAGAGGTTGGGCCCCACCAGGGTGGCGCCACCCTTGGTGAAGCTGTGGCAGGAGGCGCACTGCCTGGCCGCGTCGCCGCCGCCGCGGGCGGGATCGGCGCTCGCCAGCAGGGCTGCGATCGGCACCTGACGGGGTCCGGCGGGCACGCCCTCGGGCAGGGCGCTGGCGATGACGAAGGCAGGTTTCTCGGGATGCTCGGAGTGGATCAGCTTGCTCCCGAGCACGCCGCCCAGGCCGAAGACGATGCCGGCCGTCAGGAACGCGGCCATGATCTTGTTCAGTTCGGTGCTGTCCATGCCGTCCAGCCGATCCTTTGCCGCTGTCGCCGGGTGCGTGCCCTGCAGTGCCTCAGCGCCCACGCGAAAGCCGCGGTTGCGCTGTCCGCGACACGTTCCTAAGGTGCGCCCGACCCGATGTGAAGCCTAGCCCGGCGGCAATCGTGCCGCAGGCCGCGTAGCCGAGCCGCTCCCGACTTGATGAACCCCTTGGTGCTGATCCCCGCCCGGATGGCCTCCACGCGCCTCCCGGGCAAGCCGCTTGCCGACATCGCCGGTCGCCCGATGATCCTGCACGTGCTGGAGCGTGCCTGCCGTGCCGCGATCGGACCGGTGGCGGTGGCGGCGTGCGACGCGGAGGTGGAGGCAGTGGTGCGCGCCGCCGGCGGTCGGGTGGTGATGACCCCGCCCGAGCTTGCTTCCGGATCCGACCGGGTGCAGGCGGCGGCGCGGCTGCTCGATCCCGACGGCGCGCACGACGTGATCATCAACCTGCAGGGCGACCTGCCAGGATTGCCGTCATGGAACCTGCAGGCGGTGCTGGCGCCGCTGCGCGACCCCGGCTTCGACCCCGGCTTCGACATCGCCACCCTGGTGACGCCGATCGGCACGTCGCAGGAGGCCGCCGCCGCCTCCGTGGTCAAGGCCGCCTGCGCCTTCGCGCCTGGCGCCTCGAGTGCCGCGGTGCTGTATTTCTCGCGTGCCGCGATTCCCTGGGGCGACGGACCGCTTTGGCATCATATCGGCGTGTACGCCTATCGGCGTGCGGCACTCGCCCGGTTCGTCGCGCTGCCGGAGAGTGGGCTGGAACGGCGCGAGAAGCTGGAGCAGCTTCGCGCCCTGGAGGCCGGTCTGCGTATCGGCGCGGCGCGTGTGCCGGAGGCGCCGTTCGGCGTGGACACGCCGGCCGATCTCGAGCGCGCCCGCGCTCGGCTGGCGGCGCCGGAGCCCCGCCCGTGAACCGCATCGCCTTCCAGGGCGAGCGCGGCGCATACTCCGACCTCGCCTGTCGCACCGCCTACCCCGGATGGGAGACGGTGCCATGCGACACTTTCGCTGCCGCGATCGAGACCGTGCACGACGGCGGCGCCGAACTTGCGATGCTGGCCTGTGAGAACAGCCTGGCCGGGCGTGTGCCGGACATCCACGCGCTGCTGCCCGGTGCCGGGCTGCACATCGTCGGCGAGCACTTCCAGCGCGTGGAGCACTGCCTGATCGGACTGCCCGGCACAACTGTCGCGGAGCTCCGGCGCCTGCACACCCACCCGGTGGCGATGGGCCAGGTGCGTCGCCTGATCCGCGAGCTCGGGCTGACCCCGGTGATCGAGGCCGACACCGCGGGCTCCGCGGCACTGATCGCCAGATGGGGCCGCAGGGAGGAGGCCGCGGTGGCCTCGTCGCTGGCGGCGGAGCTGAACGGGCTGCAGATCCTGCGCCGCAACGTCGAGGACGCCGCGCACAACACCACGCGCTTCTACGTCGCCGCGCGCGAGCCCCGCACCCAGGCACCCGGGACGCCGGGCACGATGACGACGATCCTTTTCCGTGTCCGGAACGTGCCTGCCGCGCTCTTCAAGGCGATGGGCGGCTTCGCCACCAACGGCGTCAACATGACGCGGCTGGAGAGCTACATGCTCGACGGTGCCTTCACGGCGACCCAGTTCATGGCTGACGTCGACGGCCATCCCGACGATCCCGGGCCGCGGCGCGCGCTCGACGAGCTGCGCTTCTTCTCCGACGAGACGCGCATCCTCGGCGTCTACCCGAGGTCATCGTTCCGGGACGGCGCCGGCCAGGCTTGAGCCGCGCCCGGGGTTTAGCCGCGCTCAGGGTCGCGGCAAGGCCAGGGCCGCGGCAAGGCGTCAGGGGAGCACGAACAGCACCTCCCGCCTGCGGAAATCGATCGACACGCTGCGGAACACGCGCAGCACGTCCATCCCGAGCAGCAGCGCCGGCCGGTCGTCGAGGCCGAACTGGGTGAAGGTGTGCAGGCTGGCGTAGGCGACCGGCGCGTGCTGGATGGTGACCTCGCCGAGACGGATCTCGGGCATCTCGTCAAGCTCCACCTGGGTCTGCCTGCCGGTCACGCTGATCAGGCGCTCCACCGGCAGCCTGGCGTCGCGCCCGTCGGCGAAACGCATCAGCCGGCGCAGGGCGTCGTTGCCGATCGTGTTCTGCGCGCCTGAATCCAGGATGACGAAGATCGGCCTGGCCTGGCTTTCCGCGTCGACCAGGACCAGCTGCCCGAAGCGCCTGCGCCCCTGGACGATCGTGGCGCTGGCGGAGAAGTCGTCGCCCGCCTCGCCGGACGGCGCGACCAGCAGCCGCTTTTCCTTGAAGTCCAGCACCACGTGCTGGCCGCGCAGGCTGTCGATGCCGAGCATGCCGTCGGCGCCGAGATCGCTCGCCGGAAGCACGGGCGCATCCACGCCCCGGATCTGCCGGCGACCGACGTCGAGCCGGTCGATCAGCACGGTGTCGACGCGCTCGCGGACCAGCGCGTCGTCGAGCGCCACCCGGGGTCCCGGCGGAAGCTTAAGGGTGATCGCCAGCTCGCGCGATATAACCGAGCGGTTGGCGCCGGTGTCGACCACGAACGGGTAGGGGCCGTGGCCGTCGACCATGACCGGAATGGTCAGCCGCGCCGAACGGTCCTCGGCGGTCGCGAACGCCTCCGCGCCGCCCGGCGGGGGAGACAGGCGGCTGTCGCTCAGCTGCACCGGCGGCGGATCCGGGCCTGCGGCGCCGAGACACAGCAGCAGGCCGATGACGCCCAAGCGCGGTAGGCCGGATGCGCCCATCGGTGCTTCTCCTGCAGCACGGCTAGCATGGTCGGCGGGGCGCAGGCCAGCCGGCTTGCGCAAGCTGCGGCGCGGCGGCGTGCGGTTCACCCGGCGGCGATGGCGGCGACCCCGATCGCGGCCATCTCCTCGTCCAGCTGCTGCGACATGCCGCTGACGCCGACCGCGCCGATGATGACGCCGTCCGCCGCCACCGGCAGGCCGCCGGCCCAGCCGACGATCCGCGCGTCACCATAGAAGCTGGCGCTGACGCCGCGCGCGGGATCGCGCAGGGCGTCGCCCACGTGGCGCGAGGGCCGACGCAGGCGTGCCGCGGTGTAGGCCTTGTTGATCGCAACCCGCACCGCGCTCACCGGCGCGGTGTCGAGCCGCAGCAGGGCGACGAGCTCGCCCTGCGTGTCGCAGACGGCGACCACTGCGGCGTCGCGGCGGCGGTCGAGCGCCGCGCGGACCGCAGCGATCGCCCGCATCGCCTCCTGGTGGCCGAGCATCCGGATCATCGGCACCGACAGCCTCCGCGTGCGGCTCAGGCGGCTGGCGCGAGATCGCTCGTGGGCGGCAGTCCGGCCGCCGCACGCCAGCGATCGAGGGTATGCATGTTGCCCAGGCTGTCGGCCGGGGTCATTCCCGGCCAGGCCGCCTCGCGCCGGTCGATCGCCGCCGCCGCCGCGTCCGCCTCGATGGCGTAGAGCCAGTCCACGGTGTCCACGACGATCTCCTCGACAGCGCCGTCCGGCCGGCGCAGGTCGCGCAACACGAGGCTGCAGCGCCCGCCGAAGCGGCCGCTGCAGAACCAGGGCGAGGCCAGCTCGAGCTGGGGCTCCGTGCCGGTGATCCGCACCACGTTCTCCTGCGCCAGCGCCACGCTCACCGAGAGCTGTGCCAGGATCCCGCCGGCGAAGCCGAGGGTGGCGACCGACACCTCGTCCACCAGGCTGACGCCGATCCGGGCAGCGGCCTGCACCGTCTCGGGATCTAGGAACGGCAGGCCGTGGGCGACGCCGGCGATCAGGCGCGCCATCGAGGTGCAGTAGCCGCCGACATCGAGGATGCCGCCGCCGCCGAGCCCGGCGTCGAAGTAGCGCGAGCCCGCATCGAACGGCTTGTGGTAGCCGAAGCTCGCCTGGATCAGCCGCGGCTCGCCGATGGCGCCCGCGCGAAGCAGCTCGACCAGGTGCGCGGTCTGCGGATGCACCCGGTACATGAAGGCCTCCATCAGCAACACGTCGTGCCGACGCGCCGCCTCGATGGCGCTGCTCGCCTCCGCCGCATCCATCGCGATCGGCTTCTCGCAGAGGATATGCTTGCCGGCCGCCGCGGCGCGCCGGGCCAGGGCGGCGTGGGTCGGATGCGGGGTCGCGATGTACACCGCCTGCACCTCGGGATCGGCGAGCAGGCCGTCTGCGCCGTGATGCAGCCGCGCGCCCGCGAACTCCGCCCCCGGCGGCTCGGGGCGGCGGCTCGACACCGCGGCCAGGCGCCCGTGCCGCGTATGCGGGAGCGCGCGCGCGAACTGGCGGGCGATGCGTCCGGTGCCGATGATGCCCCAGGCCAGGGCCGGATCGGCCCGACGACCGGGTATCGCATCCGGCCCTGGATCAGACATGTAGCGGCTCGACACCTCCGCGGCCGCCGATCTCGGTCGTCGCGCGCCCGGGGGTTCCGCTCGTGGCAGTCGGATGCGCTGCTTCGGGCGGCGCCGGATCGGTCCGTCCCAGCGCGCGGTTGATCGCCTCGTCCTTGCGATCGCAGATGCGGCAGCGCATCGACTGCGTCACGTCGCGGTCGAACAGCTGCCGCCGCTCGGGCGAGCGCAGCAGGTCGGCGAGCGGGCCCGAGCGGAGATTGCCGTACGCGAGGTGGCCGTAGGGCGCGACCGCGACCTGCGGACAGGGATAGAGGTGGCCGGACTTGTCGATGGTGACCTGGAAGCGCTGGGTGTGGCAGCGGGTGAAGCTGTTGGCGCGCACCGGCACCGCGGTGTCGGCCAGCACCCGGATCTTGGCGTTGTCGCGGAAGCGCTCGGCGAGGCCTTGCAGCAGCGCTTCCCGCTGCTCCGGCAGGTTGTCCACCCGGCCGCCGTCGTTGCGGTCCTGAGCGACCGCGAGACGGACCAGATCCGACATCTCGGTCAGCGGCCGCAGGTTGGCCTCGAGGTCGTCGTCGATGGTCTCGCGGAACAGCAGCACGGCGATGCGCAGCTGCGCGTGGTGGCCGCGACGCCGCTTCTCCTCGTAGAACGCGGCGATGTTGGCGCAGACGCGGTGGAAATACTGCTCTCCGGCCGTGCCTTCGCCGCGCCCGGCGCCGCCGGACCTGATCGCGTGCAGCGCCTGGTAGTCGCGGGCGTTGAAGGCGTCGAGCGAGAAGGTGACGAAGCACTCGGCGTCGCCCTGCAGCAGTGCCGCGGCGCACTTGGCATCGAACCGCAACCCCTTGGTGTAGAGACCCAGCCGGAGGTTGCGCGAGCGTATCGCCTCGATGATCCCCGCCGCCTCCGGATGGGTCAGCGGCTCCGTCGTCACGCCGGACATGACGATCAGCGGATCGCAGTGCGCGATCTCGTCCAGTGCCGCGGCGATCTCGTCGGTCGCGAGCAGCCGTCCCGCGAGCGGCCGCTGGCCGTGGCCGAAACAATGCGGGCACTGGTAGCGGTCGCAGTGCAGGCCGGGATGCAGCTCGATCTGCATCGGCCGTCCCGGGTCGTGCGCGCGAACCAGCTGCTGGAGGAAATGATCGGCGTAGTCGAACACGTGCATGAAGCCACCCTGCTTCCCGCCGGCCGCTTCACGCCATGTGCCAACATCGTCCGGCAAGGATGTCCGACACGAACCCGATATTATCTCAAAAAGCTATCATGATGCGAAAACGAAGACGAGTAGAATGTTGCTGAGCATTCGTATCGCGACACGATCCGGACGGAGCATGAAGCATGGCGGACCTCCCGGCCCCGGGTTTCGGTGCGGCGGAGCATGACGGCCCGGCACAGGCAACCCCGGCACAGGCAACCCCGGCACAGGCAACCCCGGCACAGGCACCTCTGCCGGCAGTCGCGCTGCTTGGCCTGGGGTTCGCCGATGCCGGGATCGCCGCGGTGACCCGCTGGCTCGCCGACCGCCCTGCCGACGCGCCGTTCGGCTACGTGGTCACGCCGAACGCCGACCACCTGGTGCGGATCAGCCGGGATCCGTCGCTGCTGTCGATCTATCGCTCGGCACTGCTGCGGTTGATGGACTCCACCGTGGTCGCACGGGCCGCGCGCCTGCTCGGCCTGCGCGCAGCGCCGGTGGTGCGCAGCACCGATCTCGCCGCGGCACTGCTGACCCAGGTGCTGCGCCCGGGGGAGCGGCTGACCGTGATCGGCATGGACCCGGCACTGCTGCCGGTGCTGCGGCGGCGCTGTCCGTCGATCGAGATCGCGCACCATAATCCGCCGATGGGTTTCGACCGCGACCCGGCGGCCTTCGCCGCCGCGGTAGGCTTCGCGGCGGAGCACCCGGCCCGGCTGACCGTGCTCGCGGTAGGCATGCCGCGGCAGGAAAGGCTGGCTGCGGCGATCGCGGCGACGGGGCTGGCGCGCGGCGTCGGCCTGTGCGTCGGCTCGGCGCTGGAGTTCCTGGTCGAGGCGCACCCCCGGGCGCCGCACTGGATGCGGGAAGCCGGGCTGGAATGGCTGTACCGGATGGTCCGCGAGCCGCGGCGCCTCGCCCGACGCTACCTCGTGCAGTGCCCGCCGATCTTCGGCCTGCTGCTGCGCGAGCGGCTTCGGGCGGCGGCGCATCGCCGGGCAGGGCGACGCCCCGGATCGGCCCGGGGCGGGGGGCCCCGCCCCCCCCCCGCGCGGGGGGGGCGGGGCGGGCATACCCCGTGGGGGGGACCGGGGGGGGCGCGCGGGGGGGGGGGGGGGGGCCATGGGCGGGGCGGGGAACCCCCCGTTCGGGCCGGGGGCGGGCGGCCCGGGCCGCTCGACGGCGCGGGATCGCCGGTCAGGCAATCCGCGTTCTGGCGAACGGCGGTCTGGCTGAAGGCGGTCCGGCTTGATGCGGTCCGGCTTAATGCGGTCTGGGGATCAGGCGCCCGCTTCGAACTCGATCGTCGCTGCCAGCCGGTTCGCAGGTGCCGGCACGCGCAGACGCAGCGTGCGTGTCGAGGGGTCGTGACGCGGATCCTCGATCGCGCGGCCATCCGCCACGGCGCTCGCGGCGGCGACGGCGACGTCGTGCACGATCAGCTCGATCTCGTCCCACCAGGGCGTGAAGCGGCCCTCCTGGGCGCCGATGCGGATCCGCGCGCCGCGCGACGTCGTCTCGCAGGTGACGCGCACGCGCAGGAACTCGCCCTCGCGGCAGGCGTGGCTTACCCCGTCATCCAGGTAGATCGACCCCTCGCAGTCGGGCCCGGGGTAGATCGCGAGTTCCAGGGCGCCGCGCGGCGTCTCGGCGGTGCTCTGCACCAGAGGCTGGCGCGGGATGATGCTGCCGGCGCGGGCGTAGACCGGCAGCCGGTCGAGCACCGGCGTGCAGTCGTCGCGATGCGGTCGCTGCGCCGGGTCGGCGTCGTACGCGGCGAGCGTGCCGCTGCCGCCGATCAGCATGGCCGGAGCCGGATCCACCAGCTTGCGCCCACTCCAGTAGTCGTACCATTCGCCGGGCGGCAAGATCACCTGGTAGCGGTCGAGCGCCTCCGGGAACGGCGCCGGCGCCACCAGCAGGGCGTCGCCGAACATGAACTGGTTCTGCTGCTCCAGATCCAGCGGTTCGCCGCCGGCGGCGTCGGGAAACTCCATGAACAACGGCCGCATCATCGGCAGCCCGGTGCGTGCCGCCTCCTCGGCCAGCGTGTAGATGTACGGCATCAGCCGGTAGCGCTCCTCGATCGCCCGCCTGCGGATCGCGGTGTGCGCCGCTCCGTCCACCCAGGGCTCCTGGTCGCGGGTGCCCTTGTCGCTGTGGTTGCGGCTGATCGGGTTGAACATGCCGAGTTGCAGCCAGCGCGTCAGCAGTTCCGGCGGCGGCGAGCCAGCGAAGCCGCCGAGGTCGCAGCCGGCGAAGGCGAAGCCGCCGAGCCCGAGGCCGAGCAGCATCGGCGTGCTCATGCGCAGATGGTTCCAGCTCGACGAGTTGTCGCCGGTCCAGGTGACGCAGCTGCGATGGCCGCCGGCATAGCCCGCGCGCGACATCACGTAGGGACGGCGGTCCGGGCGCGCCGCCAGCATGCCATCGAAGGTGGCGCGCGCGTTCTGCATGCCGAACACGTTGTGGATCTCGGCGTGGCTCGCGCGGCGGGGCGCGAAGCCGGGCTCCTCGATGCGGTGCACCACGTCGAGCGGCATGGTGCGGCTGGGGACGCCGAACACCGAGGGCTCGTTCATGTCGTTCCAGATCCCGGCAACGGGCGCGTCGAGCATCCCGCGCAGCAGCGTGCCCCACCAGTCGCGGGTGGCGGCGCGGGTGAAGTCGGGGAACGCGCACGGCCCCGGCCACACCTTGCCGACGTAGGTCTCGCCCTGGGCGTCGTGCACGAAATGATCGCCCTCGATGCCGCCGTCGCAGGGCGGGTAGCCCTCGCCCGGCAGCCAGGGCACGTGCAGGTCGGTGATGACGACGCAGCGCAGGCCGCGCTGCTCCAGCTCGCGCAGCAGCCCGGGCAGGTCGGGAAACGCCTCGCGATCGACGGTGAACGGGCGGTTGCGGTCGAGCACGTCGATGTCGAGCCACAGCACGTCGGCGGGGATGCGGTCGCGGCGCAGCCGGTCGGCGACCGCCCGCAGCGCCTCCGCCGAGCCGTAGCTGTAGCGCGACTGCTGGAAGCCGAACGACCACAGCGGCGGCAGCGGCGGCGTGCCGGTGAGCCAGGCATAGGCCCGCTGCACCGCCTTGGGCGTCGGTCCGGTCATGACGTAGTAGTCGATCGGACCGTCGTCGGCGCCGAAGGAAAGCCGCTCCGGGTGCAGCACGCCGAACTCGAAGCTGGTGCGGAAGCTGTTGTCGAGGAACACGCCGTGGGCGCGGCCCCGCTCGAAGCCGATGAAGAACGGAATGCTCTTGTAGAGCGCGTCGCTGCTCTCCTGGTAGCGGTAGGCGTCGGTGTTCCACAGCGTGAAGCTGCGGCCGCGCCGGTCCAGGCCGCCCGCCTTCTCGCCCAGACCGAAGACGTGCATCGCGGCCGGCAGGCGCTTGACCAGGCGGAAGCCGGCGCCGCCCGCCGCCTCGTCGGGAAAGAACGCCGCTTCCGCCGCGTCGGCGCAGACCACCCGGCCGCACAGGTCGCTTATCGTGAGCGCGCCGCCATGAGGGTCGATGACGACACGTGCCGCATCGGTGGTGAACCCGTCCGGCTGCGGGCGCACCGCGACGCCCGAGGCGCGCGCCTCCGGCAGCACCGCCCAGGAGGCGTCCTCGGGCAGGCTGCCGTCGCGGCCGATGCGAACCCGCAGCACGTCGTGGCGCAGCGCCGCGACCCGCACGACCACCTGGCCGCGACGCAGCTCGATGCCGTCCTCGCGCTGCGCGAGCAGGCTCTCCGGCGGGCTCACGCGCGCCCGGCCAGCCAGGCCTCGACCAGGCTGCGCGCGATCGCGGTGCGGCCGGGCAGCTCGATGCCGAGCTCGCCCGCCCCCTCGGCGCTGGCCCGCAGCTCCCCCGCGGTCAGCCAGTGCGCCTCGGCGATCTCCTCCGGATCCAGCGTCAGTGCGCTGTCGACCGTCTCGGCGAGGAAACCCAGCATCAGCGAGTTCGGGTACGGCCAGGTCTGGCTCGAATGGTAGCGGATCCGGCCGACCCGGATGCCGGTTTCCTCGAACACCTCGCGCGCCACCGCCTCCTCCGCACTCTCTCCGGGTTCGACGAAGCCGGCCAGGGCGGAGAACAGGCGGGTGCCGGGAAAGCGCGTGCCGCGCGCCAGCAGGACCCGGTCCGCGCGATGCACCAGCATGATCACCACCGGATCGGTGCGCGGGAAGTGCTCCAGCCCGCAGTCCGGGCAGGCGAGGCGGGTGCCGCCCTGTTCCGGCACCGTGGGCTTGCCGCAGCGGCCGCAGAACAGGTGGCGGCGACGCCAGTGCAGCAGGCCGCGGGCGTGCGCCAGCATCGCCGCGTCCGCACCGGGCAGCAGCGGCGCCAGCGGGCGCAGCGGCTCGAAGCGGCCGAACTTCGAGGGGATCAGGCTCGTCGGATCGTCGAGCAGCGCCAGGTCGACCGCGACCACCGCGCGCTCTCCGAGCAGGCCGAGCAGCACCCAGGGATGGTGCGCGAGCGGCTCGAGCTCGACCGCCAGGGCGGCGCGGCTGGGCATGGCGACGCGCAGCGCCTCCGGCTCCTCGGGCCGCCCGATCATCAGGTGCTGGTCGCGCCAGACCGGGATGAACAGGCTATCCGGGTCGGCCAGCAGCCGACGCATTTCCTCCGGATCGTCCCGACGCAGGGCCACGCGGTCCAGCGGACTGCCCGAGTAGAAGTTGGCGTGCATCGCGCTAGCTCTCGCATCTGCGTGGGGCAAGCCCTCTTGTGACCCAACCCGCTTCGCATGTTAAGATGCACCTGGGAGGTCGGCGGCGGACGGGCGCCTTGCCAATCCGGTCAGGTCCGGAAGGAAGCAGCCGCAGCGAGTTTACGCTCGGGTCGTCGTTCGGCCTCCCACCGCATCGGACCGGCTCCCATGCTTCCTCCTGATCCCCTCCCAGCAGATCGCGAGGAATGTCTGTCGTGAGCCCGCTGCCGCCGTGAGTTCCGAGCCGATATCCGCAGGCTTGCCGGAACCGGAGCGGGCAGGCCCGGGCCTGTTCGGCGATGCCGCGCCGGCCGCGGCCGCCGCCGTCCCCTACCGCGTGCTGGCGCGCGTCTATCGCCCGGTCCGCTTCGAGCAGCTGATCGGCCAGGACGCGACGGTGCGCATCCTGCGCCGCGCCTTCTCGCTGGGGCGCGTCGCGCACGGCTTCATGCTGACCGGGGTGCGCGGCACCGGCAAGACGACCACGGCGCGCATCATCGCGCGCGCGCTGAACTGCATCGGCTCGGACGGCCGCGGCGGCCCCACCGCCGAGCCGTGCGGCGTGTGCGCGAACTGCACCGCGATCCTCGCCGACCGGCATCCCGACGTGCTGGAGATGGATGCCGCCTCGCGGACCGGCGTCGACGACGTGCGCGAGATCATCGAGGCTACCCGGTTCCGCCCGATGCAGGCGCGGATGAAGGTGTTCATCATCGACGAGGTGCACATGCTCTCGCGCAACGCGTTCAACGCGCTGCTCAAGACGCTCGAGGAGCCTCCGGCGCAGGTGACCTTCATCTTCGCCACCACCGAGCTGCGCCGGGTGCCGGTGACGGTGCTGTCGCGCTGCCAGCGCTTCGACCTGCGCCGGGTCGGGCAGTCCGAGCTCGCGTCGCACTTCGCCCGCATCGCCGAGCGCGAAGGGGTCGCGATCAGCGCCGATGCGCTCGCCATCATCGCCCGCGCCGCCGACGGCTCGGTGCGCGACGGGTTGTCCCTGCTCGACCAGGCGATCTCGCTTGCCCCCGAGGAAGCCGAGAGCGGCGTCGTGGACGCGGCCATGGTCGCCGACATGCTGGGGCTGGCCGACCGCGGCCTGGTGTTCGACCTGCTCGAGGCCGCGATGCAGGGCCGCGCCGACCTGGTGCTCGGCATCACCGCCGGCGCCTACGCGCGCGGCGCCGATCTCGGCCTGATGCTGGCCGACATGCTGGAACTGATCCATACCGTGTCGCGGCTGAAGGCGATCCCGGCGCTGCGCGACGGCAACGAGCTGCCCGAGGCCGAGCGCATGCGCGGCGGCGCCCTGGCCGACCGGCTGAGCGTGCCGGTGCTGGGGCGGGCCTGGCAGATGCTGCTCAAGGGCGTGGGCGAGGTGGAGACGGCGCCGGATCGCCGGCAGGCGGCGGAGATGGTGCTGATCCGCCTCTGCCACGTGCGCGACCTGCCGACCCCGGCGGAGCTGGTGCGGCGCCTGTCGGAGCCGGCGGCGGCGCCCGGCGCGTCCTCGGCGCCGGTCGAGCCGACGAGATCCGGAGGCCGCGGGTCCGCCGCT
The DNA here is from genome assembly GCA_964245755.1 of uncultured Acetobacteraceae bacterium. Classification (GTDB taxonomy): domain Bacteria; phylum Pseudomonadota; class Alphaproteobacteria; order Acetobacterales; family Acetobacteraceae; genus Lichenicoccus. Next base: position 18,750 of record CAXTNV010000043.1, read on the forward strand.
TCCGGCCCTGCAGGGAGCACCGGGGGCGGCGCACTGCCGGCGCGCGCGGCGCCGCGACCGGAGCCGGAGGCGCGCATGCAGCCCGAGGCCGCGCCGGGGCCGTCGCTGCGCAGCTGGCGCGAGGTGGTGGCGTTCGTGGCGACGCAGCGCGAGGCGACGCTGCATGGCCACCTGCGCCACTCGGTGCACCTGGTGCGCTTCGCCGCCCCGGTGATCGAGGTTCGGCCGCAGCCGCAGGCGCCGCGCGACCTCACCCAGCGTCTGGCCGCGATCCTGTCGCACGCCAGCGGCACGCGCTGGACCATCGCCGTGTCGCGTGCCGCGGGCGAGCCGACGCTGTCGGAGCAGTCGGACGCGATCGAGCTGCGGGGCCGGTCGGACGCCGCGGCGCACCCGCTGGTGCAGGCGATCCTGTCGACCTTTCCCGGCGCCAGGATCGGCGGCCTGCGCGATACCCGCCTGGATCAGTATGGGCTGCATCCCGAAGCCGTGCCGGTGCGCCCGGACCTTGCGTTCGAGTCGCCGGGGCCGGACCGGCTCGGGCCCGACGATCTTGTCTTCGAACCCGACGACATCCCGGAGGATGAGTGAATGAAGAACCTCGCCGGCCTGATGAAGCAGGCCTCGCAGATGCAGGCCAAGATGGAGGAGATGCAAAGCAAGCTGGAGGCGCTGGAGATCGACGGCAGCTCCGGTGCCGGCATGGTCACGGTGACCCTGTCGGGCAAGGGCGACCTGCGCCGGATCAAGCTCGACCCGAAGCTCGCCGACCCGTCGGAGATGGAGATGCTGGAGGACCTGATCGTCGCCGCGCACGCCGAGGCACGTCGCCATCTGGAGGCCCGCACCCAGTCCGAGATGCAGAGCGTGACCGGCGGGCTGAACCTGCCGCCGGGCATGAAGCTGCCGTTCTGAAGCCGGCCTCGATGCGGGCGGAGGGCGGCGCCCCCGCCGCGGGCTAGCCGTGGGCGGTCCGGAGATCGAGCGCCTGATCGAGCTGCTCGGCAAGCTGCCCGGGCTCGGTCCGCGCTCGGCGCGCCGCGCTGCCCTCGGGCTGCTCAGGCAGCCGCAGGCGAAGATGCTGCCGCTCGCGCAGGCGATGCAGCAGGCGGCGCGCACGGTGCAGAGCTGTGCCACCTGTGGCAACCTGGACAGTCGCGACCCGTGCACGATCTGCGCCGATCCCGGACGAGACCGGTCGCTGATCTGCGTGGTCGAAGGGGTCGGCGACCTCTGGGCACTGGAGCGGGCGCGGGTGCATCGCGGCATCTACCACGTGCTCGGCGGCACGCTGTCGCCGCTCGGCGGCGTCGGGCCGGAGGACCTGAACCTGCCGCCGCTGCTGAACCGGCTCGAGGGCGGCGGGGTGCGCGAGGTGATCCTGGCCCTCGGCGCCACGGTCGAGGGCGCCACCACCGCGCACTGGCTGTCGGAGCGGCTGGCGCGGTTCGCGGTGCTGATCAGCAGGGTAGGGCAGGGGGTGCCGATGGGCGGTGCGCTCGACGTGCTCGACGACGGCACGCTCGCCGCCGCCCTGATGGCGCGCCGGCCGTCGTGAGTTCCGCGTCGGCGCTGCCGCCGCGGATGCCGCGCTCGGCGCTGGTCACCGGCGGCGGCACCAGGCTGGGCCGGGCGATCGCGCTCGGCCTCGCGGCCTGCGGCGTATCGGTGGCGGTGCATTGCCGCGACCGGCACGGCCCGGGGCACGACGAAGCGGTGCGCACCGCGGCGGCGATACGCGGACACGGCGTGCGGGCCTGCGTGACCGAGGCCGAACTCGGGGTCGAGGCCGAGGTCGCGACCCTGATCGCCCGGGCCACCGACGCGATCGGCCCGCTCGGCATCCTGGTCAACAACGCCAGCGTGTTCGAGCGCGACGAATGGCACGATGCCAGCCGCGAGAGCTGGGACGCGCACATGCAGCCTAACCTGCGCGCGCCGTTCCGGCTGATGCAGGAGTTCGCCCGCGTGCTGCCCGAGGGGGCCGAGGGCATGGTGCTCAACATGCTCGACCAGCGTGTATGGTCGCTGACGCCGCACTTCGTCTCCTACACCGCCTCCAAGGCGGCGCTTTGGTCGCTGACCCGGTCGATGGCGCTGGCGCTGGCGCCGCGGCGGATCAGGGTCAACGCGATCGGCCCGGGACCGGCGCTGCCCAGCCCGAGGCAGAGTGCGGCGCAGTTCGCGGCACAATGCGCCGGCGTGCCGCTCGGCCACGGCACCGACCCCGACGAGATCGCGCGCGCCGTGCTGGCGCTGCTCTGCCTGCCTTCGGTCACCGGGCAGATGCTGGCGCTCGACGGCGGCCAGCACCTGCAATGGCACCCGGCACCCGCCGGCGGCGCCGGTCCCGCCGAGGAATAGGCGCGTGTCGATGTTCCCGCCCTGGCCGGACCGTCCCGCGCTGCGACGCGTGTTCCTCCGCGACATGGTGCTGCAGGCGGCGATAGGGGTGCACCCGCACGAGCAGGGGGTGACGCAGCGCGTGCGCATCAACATCTCGTTCGGCGTGCAGGACGAGGCAGGCCTCGCCGTGGGTCGGGACGAGCTGTCGCGCACGGTCTCCTACGAACGCGTGGTGCAGCTGGTGCACCGGATCGTGGCCGAGGGCCACGTGCGCCTGGTCGAAACCGTGGCCGAACGTATCGCCGCCGGCGTGCTCGCCGACCGGCGCATACGCGTCATACGGGTCAAGGTCGAGAAGCTGGACGTGTTCGACGAGCTGGAGGCCGTCGGGGTGGAGATCGAGCGCCGCCGCTGAGCGGCAGCTCGACGAGGGCTGCCGCGGGCACAGATCTGCCGTGCACCGTGGCTTTTGCGACGACACCCTGTTGCAAAACAGGCGCACCAGGTGCACCTGCAGCTTCATGAACCCGGCGATCGACCTCGGCCTGCTGACGGCACTGCTTTACGGAGTCAGCGACTTCATCGCCAAGTTCTCCAGCCGTGCGGTCGGGGTGTGGCGAACCCTGTTTTGGGGCGAGCTGTGCTCGGTGTCGCTGCTGACGCTGTGGGTCGTGCTGCGCGGCGCCGCGTCGCAGGATGCCTGGACGATGCCGCCCGCGGTGTGGGGGATGGCGGTGCTTTCGAACCTGATGATCCTCGCCGCGACCGCGATCTTCTACCGCGCGCTGGCCGTGGGCCGCTTCGCCGTGGTGATGCCGATCGTCGCCACCTACGGCGCCATCACCGCCCTGCTCTCGGCGACCCTCGGCGAGCCGCTCGGGGTCGCCGCGGGCGTCGGCATCGCGGTCGCGGTGCTGGGCGCAGCGACCGCCTCGGTGCCGGCGCGTGCGGACGCCGCCTCGGAGCCCGCAAGCGGCCGCGGCGCCGGGCTCGCCTGCGCGGCTTCGCTGCTCTACGGGGTCGGCTTCTACCTGCAGGCGCACGACGTGGTGCCGAAGCTCGGCCACCTGATTCCGGTCTGGCTGTATTACGGGCTCGGTGTGTCGCTGCTCGGCAGCGTGGCCCTCGTGCTGCGCCGCGACCTCTCGCCGCCGAGGCTCTCGGAGCTTCCGGTGGTGCTCGGCACCGGGCTTGCCGCCTCGGCGGCGTTCGTCGCGCTGACCCTGGCGGTAGCCACCGGGAACGTCGCGGTTCCGACCGTGCTCGCCTCCCTGGCCAGCGTGGTCACGGTGCTGCTGGCGCGCGTGCTGATCAAGGAACGGGTCGCACCGCACCAGTGGGCCGGCATCACCGCCGTGCTCGCGGGCCTGTTCCTGCTGCAGGAGCCGGCCTGGCTGTAGCAGACCGCCGCAAAAGCGGAACCTGCCCTTCGACCAACATGGCCGGCCCACCCCTGGACAGGATCAGGCAGCGAACCCCGCTGCCCGTGAGCCTTCAGGAAGCGTGCCCGCGCGCACCGGGGTCCGGGGCCGCCGGCCCCAGCGGATCGAGGGCAGAGCCCTCGGCTTGCTTCGAGCCGCCAGCTAGCCCTCGTGCTCGTCGCCGTCCGGCTCGACCTCGATGTCGCTGCCGATGGTGTCGGCGTCGTCGTCCAGGTCGGCGGTATCCTCGATGACGTCGTCATCCTCCGCCTCGTCGTCGGCGGCCTCGACCTCGGCATCCCCGTCCTCCAGCTCCGGCGCCGGCTTCTTCGGCCGACGGTCCTCGGGCAGGCTGGCCGGCAGGCGGCGCGCGCGCGGCTGCTCGATCGGCTGCTCGGTGCTGCATTTCGGGCAGACCGCCGGAACCCGGGTCAGATCGTAGAAGCGCGTGCTGCAGGAGACGCATACGCGCTTGGTGCCGAGTTCTGGCTTGGCCATCAGGGACCTTGTATGGGTGGAGTGCGGCGCAGGGCGCGCCCCATGCCACCTCGCCGTCGCGCTGTCAAACCTGCGCCTCGCCCGTCCGCCGACCGAGCCATGGAGCCTTGCTCTGCCCATGCAGGCCTGCCTGAACGGTGCCCGGACGCGCTCGTGTCACCCTGCGCTGCCGCCGAGTGCGCACGACATGGTGCGCTGAACCTGCACCCGCGCGATGCGGCCGGGCGCGAAAGCCTGCCCGCCGACGCGCTCGACGCCGTGCTGTCGCGACTGCGTCCGGCCCTGCCGCACGTGCCCCTTGGTCGAGATCGAGCAGCTCGAGCCGGAGCAGGCCGAGAACATCGCCTCTCGCCTGTCGCTGCCGGTCGGGCTCGAAGGCAACAGGCTGATGCCGGACGGCCGCATCGCGCCCGACACCGCGGAACTGGTCGCCGCGGCACGCGCTCTGCTGCCGGAGCGGGTGGCCGCGACGTGTTGACACCGCGGTCGCGGCGCCGCACTCCACCGCTGCATGCAGACTGAACGCCGCACCGCTTCCCGGCTGATCGTCGCCGTCGACGGTCCGGCCGCCGCAGGCAAGGGTACCCTGGCGCGTGCGCTGGCCGCGGCGCTCGATCTGCCCTACCTCGATACCGGGCTGCTGTACCGTGCGGTCGGCCGCCGCATGCTCGATGACCGGCTCGATCCTGCCGGCGACGCCGCGGCCGCGGCGCAGGGCCTGCGGCCGGAGGATCTGGCGCGTCGCGATCTGCGCACGCCTGCGGTGGATCGCGCCGCGAGCCAGGTCGCCGGGCAGGCGCCGGTGCGCGAGGCACTGCTCGACTTCCAGCGCCGGTTCGGCGCCGAACACGGCGCGGTGCTCGACGGACGTGACATCGGCACCGTCATCTTTCCCGACGCGCAGGTGAAGCTGTTCCTTTCCGCCTCGATCCCGCGCCGGGCCGAGCGGCGCTGGCGGCAGTTCGGTGCCGATCCGGCGGACAGCCTGTCGCGGATCGGCGAGGAGCTGGCCGCGCGCGACGCCGCCGACGCCGCGCGCGCCGCCTCCCCGCTGCGGCCGGCGCCGGACGCCGTCCTGATCGATACCGACCAGCTCGACGCGCAGGCGGTGCTGGCCGAGGCGCTGCGCATCGTGCGGGGGAGCGGGATCACCCGCGGGCAGGACCCGCACCCGGCGGGCATGGCCTGATCGCATCGTCGATCCGGCGTTGAATCTTGACAAAAACGTGTGCCGGGTGTTCTTCGCGCGCGAACAGGCCTCGCAGGCTCCGGACAGGTGTCCGGTGCGGCCGCGAGCGCAAGCCGCGCTGCCGCAGCCACATCTGGGCAGGGCGCAAGACCGTCCGCCGGACAGCGTTCTCCGGCGCCGACATAGGAACATAGCGACCACATGGCATCAGCCGCCCTAGCACGAACCACCGACGATCATTTCGCCGGCGAAGATTTTGCCACCCTGCTCGACGAGACCCTCGGTCGGGACACCGGCTTCGACGGCTCCGTCGTCACCGGCCGCGTCGTACGACTGACCGACGAGTTCGCCATCGTCGATGTCGGGCTGAAGAGCGAGGGCCGGGTCGCCCTGAAGGAGTTCGGCATCCCGGGCGCACCGCTCGAGGTGAAGCCCGGCGACGTCATCGAGCTCTATGTCGAGCGCTACGAGGACCGTGACGGCTCCATCGTGCTGTCGCGCGAGAAGGCGCGTCGCGAGGAGGCCTGGACCA
>CAXTNV010000044.1:0-6749 GCA_964245755.1 uncultured Acetobacteraceae bacterium
CGGGCGCGCCGCGCGATCCGCCAGAGGGTGCCGCTTTTCGCCTGCGAGCGGCCGGCGGGGACCTGTCGGCGCGTCAGCCCACCCCGCCGGGGACCCGCCGGCGCGACGAGCCGCCGGCGGCTGGGCGCATCGCGGAGCGCCCGGAGGCCGGACCGTGAGCCGGATGGCCGGCACGGCCCGGGCCGCCGCCGGAGGGCGCGCGGGATGCGGCAGGCGCGCCGGCGGCCGCCTCGATGCGCACCTCGTCGTCGTCGCTCGCCGAGAGGCACGCCTTGAAGCGGTCGGCGATGCTCGGGCTGATCTCGAACAGCGTCTCGCGCTCGGCGATGCGTATCGCGCCGATGTCGCGCTTGGTGACGCCGCCCAGCCGGCAGATCAACGGCACCAGCCACTTCGGATCCGCCTTGTCGTGGCGGCCGATCGGCATGCGGAACCACACCCCCTCGCCAGGCGCGATGCGGTCCGGGCGGTCGGCGCGGATGCGCGGAGCGGGGTGGTCTTCATGGACGGCCCGCGCCGGCCTGCGGTCCGGGGCACGCACCGCTGTCGCGCTGATCTCCTCGGGATCGGGCAGCCGGGCGCGGTGCAGGCGGATCAGTGCCGCGGCGATCTCCTCGGCACTCCGGCCCTCGAGCAGGGTGCGGGCGAGGCTCAGGTCCTCGGGCGCGATCTCCTCGGACAGCACCGGGTCGGCCAGCAGCCGTTCGCTGTCGCGTGCGCGGATCTCGTCGGGGCTCGGCGGCCCGCTCCAGCCCGCGGTGACGTTGGCGGCCGCGAGCAGCTGCTCGGCGCGGCGCCGGCGTGCGCCCGGCACCACCACGACGCAGATGCCCTTGCGGCCGGCGCGTCCGGTGCGGCCGCTGCGATGCAGCAGGATCGCCGGATCTGTAGGCAGGCTGGCATGGATGACCAGCCCCAGGTCCGGGAGGTCGAGACCGCGCGCGGCGACGTCGGTGGCGACGCAGACCCGCGCCTGCCCGGTGCGCAGAGACTCCAGCGCACGCGAGCGCTCGCTTTGACTCAGCTCGCCTGACAGCGCCACCGAGGCGAAGCCGCGCTCCAGCAGGCTGCCGTGCATGTGGCGGACCATCTCGCGGGTGTTGCAGAACACCATCGCAGTGGGGCTCTCGAAGTAGCGCAGCACGTTGACGATGCTGTGCTCCTCCTCATCGCGCGCGGTGAGCACGGCGCGATACTCGATGTCGGCGTGCTGCTGGCGGTTGCCCGACGCGGTGTCGATGCGCAGCGCGTCGTGCTGGTAGCGCCGCGCCAGTGCCGCGATCTCGCGCGGGATGGTGGCCGAGAACAGCAGCGTGCGTCGCGTCGCGGGCGTCTTGTCGAGGAGCGTCTCGAGCTCATCGCGGAACCCAAGATCGAGCATCTCGTCGGCCTCGTCGAGCACGACGATGCGCAGGCACGAGACGTCGAGGCGGCCACGTGTCAGATGGTCGCACAGCCGTCCCGGCGTGCCGATGACGACGTGGCAGCCACCGGCCAGCGCCTGCGCCTCGCGGCGGATGTCCATGCCGCCGATGCACGAGACGATGCGCGCGCGGGTGTCGGCGTACAGCCAGGACAGCTCGCGATGCACCTGCACGGCGAGCTCGCGCGTAGGTGCCACCACCAGTGCGAGGGGAGCCGCGGCGCGCTCGAAGTTCGCAGCGGTTCCGAGCAGGGTGGTGGCGGCGGCGAGGCCGTAGGCGACGGTCTTGCCCGAGCCGGTCTGGGCCGAGACCAGGAGGTCGCGTCCCTCGGTGTCGGCGCGCAGCACGGCTTCCTGCACGGGGGTGGGTTCGGCATAGCCGCGCGCGGCCAGGGCCTGTTCGAGCGAAGGGTAGGTGGTTGGGAAGGGCATCGGCGCTGTATAGAGCAAACCGCGCCGGAACCTAAGGCCGCGGCGGGCCGGTCAGCTCGGTTCGGACACCGGAGTGCGGCCGATCACCGCGTAGATCGGGTCGCGCCAGTCGGGATCGTGCGCGTCGGGAAGCACCGCTCCGGTCTCGATCTCGGTAAGGCCCGCACGCGCCAGGCACAGCGACACCAGGCGCTGCTGGTCCTCGGCGTCGAGTGCCTGCCAGATCGCGACCGCCTTGGTGGGAAAGCAGCGGTTCGAGAAGGTGATCACCACCGGGGCGCCGGGCCGCAGCACGCGCGCGAGTTCGCGAAACACCGAGACCGGTCGCTGCAGGTATTGCACCGACACGCAGAGGCAGGCGGCGTCGAGGCAGTGATCGGCGAGGTTCAGAGAGGGATCCTGGTTGAGATCCTGCACGAAGTGATCGTCGAGCCGCGGGTTGGCGGCCAGCTCGTCCGCATTCATGCCGTGCCCGATCACGCGCTCGAACGACATCTCCTCGGGCAGGTGGCTGACCCAGCTGCTCATCAGGTCCAGGACGACGCCTGCTTCCGGCAGCACGGTGCGGTAAAGCGCCGTGACCGCGGCGATGGCGCCGTCGTCGATGTGGGTAAGAAAGCGCGGTGCCGCGTAGAACAGGGCGTCCGGAGCCGGGTCGGCCTTGTCGAAGGCGTTCGGGTGGAAGCCGTCGAGATCACCCTGCATCAAGCCGCCGTGACGGCGTCGAGCCTCGCATCGATCGCCTCGCGCGCGTTCAGCACCGCGGCCTTGAACGAGCCGCGCAGGCCGCAGCCGCCAGAGATGCCGCTCTCGGAAGCGCCGTCGAGGTGGATGGTCCAGTGGCGATGCCCATCCTGCTCGGGCCCGATCACGTAGCGCACCTCCCGGTAGAGCAGCGTCTGTTCCATGCCATCCTTCCGTGGATCCGGAGCGGCGCGCGAGTGTGCGGCGGCGCGTTCCACTGCGGCACACATAAGGTTCGCCTACGGCATCCACAACATGGGCGCCATCCACAACCCTGACCATTCGCTCGCGCCGCCCGCAGACCACCCGGCGCGTCTTGCCAATCCGGCGCAATCGCGGTGACCTGTCGGCCTACTTCGCCGCCGGAAGCCGAATGCCCGCATCGACCGTCACCGCCTACGCCCCGACCGCGAGGCAGCCGAGCCGGACGCAGTCCTTCTCGGTCGTGCTGCTGATCGAGCTCTGGGAACGCTTCGGCTATTACGGCATGCAGGCGATCCTGCTGCTGTTCATGGTGCAGCAGCTCGGCTTCCCGGACAGCCGGGCGAACCTGCTCTGGGGCGCGTTCGGCGCGCTGACCTACGCGGCACCGGCGATCGGCGGCTGGATCGGCGACCAGGTGCTCGGCTCGCGACGCACCATGCTGCTGGGCGCGGTCACGCTGGCGCTCGGCTACCTGTTCATGTCCCTGCCGGCGCAGGGGACGCTGCTGCTCTACGTCGCGATGGGGACGATCACCATCGGCAACGGCATGTTCAAGCCGAACGCCGCCAACATGGTGCGCCGGATCTACGAGGGCGACGACGCCAGGCTCGATGGCGCCTTCACCATCTACTACATGGCGGTCAATGTCGGCTCGACCGTCTCGCTGCTGCTCTGTCCGTGGCTGAAGGACAGCTATGGCTGGCACACTGCGTTCTCGGTGTGCTGCGCCGGGCTCGTGATCGGGCTCGCCAACTACGCGGTCATGCATCGCCGGGTCGACCATATCGGCTCGGCGCCGGACGCCAAGACGCTGCGGCTCAGCCGGGTGGCGCCGGTTTTCTGCGGCGTGCTGGCGGCGATCGCGCTGGTGAGCTTCGTGCTGCAGCATCCCGCCCTGGCGCGCGACTGCGTCTGGCTGGCCGCCGCCATCGTCGCCGCCGTCTGGGTGAGGACGTTTCTCCGCTGCACCCGCGACGAGCGGCCCGGCCTGTTGCTGATGTACCTGCTCACGCTCGAGGTGATGCTGTTCTTCATCTTCTACCAGCAGATGTCGACCTCGCTGACCTTGTTCGCGTTGCGCAACGTCAACCTCGACTTCACGCTGGCGGGCGCCACGCTGTTCCGCTGGTCTCCAGGCCAGTTCCAGGCGCTGAACGCGATCTGGATCATGCTCGCGAGCCCGCCGCTCGCCTGGGCCTACAACCGGCTCGGTGCGTCGGGACGCGACTTCTCGATCTCCGGCAAGTTCCTGCTCGGCTTCGCCTGCGTCGCCGGCGGCTTCCTGGTCTGGTGGCTGTCCTGCAGCTTCAGCCCGACGCCGCTGGTCTCGTCCTGGGTGATGGTGTGGGGTTACGGCCTGCTCTCCCTCGGCGAGCTGCTGATCAGCGGCCTCGGGCTCGCCGTCGTGTCGCGCTACGTGCCGGCGCGGATGAGCGCCTTCATGATGGGAGCCTACTTCCTCGGCATCGGGGTGGCACTCTATGTCGGGAGCGAGGTCGCCAACCTGGCGGCGGTTCCTTCTCTCGGTGCCGCCGCCGACCCGGCGCAGAGCCTGCCGATCTACACCACGCTGTTCTTCCGCCTGTTCCTGCTCGCCTGCGGCGGCACGCTGCTGTTCGCGCTGCTGCTGCCGGTGACCCGCCGGCTGGATGTGGCCCACGCACGGGCGCGCGGCGCGGCTCGCGCCGGCTGAGTCTCAGCGCCGCCGGACGCTGAGCAGGTAGGCGAGCCCCGCGCCGAGGAAGCCGACGTAGTAGCCGATGTCGGCGCCGCCGAGCAGGCGCGCGACCGGTGCGACGTAGAGGTCGCTGACCGAGAACAGCGCGACGGTCAGGATCGCGCTGACGACGAAGATGGTCGCCGCACCGGTCCAGCCCGGCGGCACCGTGCGGAAGCCGGCGCCGACCAGATACCAGTCGGCGAGCACGATGCCGATCCAGGGCGCGATCCAGTACAGCGTGACCACCAGGTAGCCGGTGTAGAGCTCGGCGTAGCGCCCGGCGCCGAACACGGCGATGACGTAGCCGAGACTTGCGGTGATGATCGCCGCCAGCACCCTCGGCACCCGTATCCCCGCCGAGATCAGGCTGTAGCTCGCGGTGTTGTCGTTGAACGAGTTGCCGGTGATCGAGGACAGCGCGATCGCCGCCAGCACCAGCGGCCCTAGCGCCCCGGCCCGGTGCTGCAGCTGCGCGATGACCGCGACCGGCGAGGCCTCGGCGGTGCCGGCCGCGGTCAGCAGACCGAGCAGCTGGAACGGGATCGCGGACAGCAGCAGCCCTGCGAGCGCCAGCAGGACGATCCGCCGCGGCGGCGTGGTGGCCGGCAGGTAGCGCGTGTAGTCCGACGAGTACGACGCCCAGGACAGGTTGAAGCTGGCCAAGATGGCGGTGGCGAGCAGGAAGCCAGGCAGGCCCGCGGGGTGCGCTGCCGCGTGCGGCAGCTGGGCATCGCGGGCGCCGAGCAGCCCGATGAGCGCGAACGCCACCAGCAGGGCGGCGCCCAGGTACTTCTGCAGCGCCTGCACCGCATGGTGACCGTAGACGCTGGCGGTCATCTGGACGCCGGCCAGCAAACCCAGCGCGAGCCAGAATGGCAGGGTGGCTCCGGCGAGCCCCAGCAGCGCGATCAGCGCCGCCGCCGCCGGCACGTTGTTCACCGCGTCCCAGCCGACGCAGTACAGCCAGTTCAGCAGCGCCGGCAGGCGGATGCCGCGCTGCCCCAGCACCCGCCGCGAGGCTTCCATCTGCGGCAGGCCGGTGACCGGCCCGATCGCGGCGGCCAACGCCACCGGCAATCCGCCGATCAGGTTGCCGAGCCCGATCGCCAGCAGCCCCTGGCGGAAGTCGAGCCCGATGGTGACCAGCAGCACCCCCACCACCCAGCCGCCGGGACCCAGGTTCGGCGCGAAGTGGCTCCAGAACACGCGGTCGATCCGCATCGTCTTCAGCGCCGACGGCACCGGTTCGGTGACCACCCGCGCGCCCGCTTCTTCCATGTGCAGGGCGGGAGCAACACGCGGACCCAGGGCCATGATCTTTCTCCATCAGCGAATGCAGCGAGTGCGGCGAGGCGGTGCGCGTGGCCGGCTCGCCGGCGTCGCCGGTTCACGTCGTGTTAATCGTCCTGGTCCAGTATCGCCGCAGCGTCGATGCCAACCCTAAAGAACAGCGTGCGAACCATGTCCCACCCTTGTGCCGCCTGCAGGCAAGGTCAGCAGGCATTCCCATTCTCGATGGCCTTTCAGCCCGTGATCGATCTCTCGGAGCATCGGATCGATGCCTACGAGGCGCTGGTGCGCGGCCCGAATGGACAAGGCGCCGGCGAGGTTCTGGCGCAGCTCAATTCCGAGAACCTCTACGCCTTCGACCAGGCCTGCCGGGTGCGCGCCATCGAGATGGCGGCCAGGCTCGGGATCGACCGGCAGCTCAACATCAACTTCCTGCCGAACGCGGTCTACGAGCCGCGCGGCTGCATCCGCCTGACGCTGGATGCCGCCACCCGCACCGGCTTCGACAAGAACCGCCTCACCTTCGAGATCGTCGAGAGCGAGGACATCGCCGACACCGACCACCTCAAGGCGATCATCACCGAATACCGGCGCCACGGCTTCAAGGTGGCGCTCGACGATTTCTCCACCGGCTACTCGGGGTTGTCGCGGCTCGCCGAGCTCAAGCCGGACATCGTCAAGCTCGACCGCGCGCTGATACAGGATTGCGACCAGGACCGCGTCCGGCTCGCGATCATCGCCAGCATGATCGCCCTCGGCGCCGAGGTCGGCATCAAGATGGTGCTTGAGGGCGTGGAGCGGATCGAAGAGGTCGAGGCGCTGCGCTCGGTCGGCGGCCGCTTCATGCAGGGCTTCTTCTTCGCCAGGCCGCAGTTCGAGGCCATTGTGCGCGACCAGGCGATCTGGCCGTCGCCGTCGCCGTCGCCGTCGCCGTCG
>CAXTNV010000044.1:6849-24571 GCA_964245755.1 uncultured Acetobacteraceae bacterium
CATTGTGCGCGACCAGGCGATCTGGCCGTCGCCGTCGCCGTCGCCGTCGCCGTCGTCGCTCGACCGCTCGGCGGCCTGAGCCGGCACGGACCGCCGCGTGCAACCCGGCGCCGGGCCGCCCGCTTGTAGGGGCGCCACGCGCAGCCGGGAGAGCCTCGTTGAACAGCCGGTCCGATGCGGGTCCGATCATCGGCCGCCCGCACGATCGCGTGGATGGCCGGCTGAAGGTGACCGGGCACGCGACCTTCGCTTCCGACCAGCCGTTGCCTCATCCGGCGCACGCGGCGCTGGTGACCAGCCCGACGGCGCCCGCGCGCATCCTCGGGTTCGATCTTGACGCGGCTTGGGGTCCCGGCGTGCTGCAGATCCTCACCTACCGCGATCTTGCCGACGAGATCCGGCCGGTGGGCCACCTGATGGAGGGCGGATACGCCAACAGCTCCTGGCTGCCGCTCGGTTCTGACCGCATCGCCTACCCGGGCCAGATCGTGGCCCTGGTCACCGCGGACAGCCGCGAGGCGGCCGAGCACGCCGCTTCGCGCGTCCGGCTGCGGCTCGAGGCGCTGCCCGCTGCCTTCGGCCTTGACGATCCTGGGGCGGAACGCATCGCGCTCGCGCAGCTGAAGCCGGCGCACCAGGATCCGGCGGTCGGCGACGCCGACGCGGCGCTGGCGGCGGCGCCGCATCGCGTCGACGCCCGCTTCAGCACGCCGACGCAGCACCACAACCCGATGGAGATGTTCACCACCAGCTGCGTCTGGGAGGACGGCCGGCTCACCGTCTACGAGCCGACCCGCTTCGTGAAGGCGGCACAGCAGGGGCTGGCGCGCCAGCTCGGCCTCGATCCGGCCGGCGTGCACGTGGTGGCGCCGTTCCTCGGCGGTCATTTCGGCTCCAAGCTGGCGCTGTCGCAGCACACCGCGCTGGTGGCCTGCGCCGCGCGTCGGCTGGGGCGTCCGGTCACGCTGGTGCCGACGCGGTCGCAGTGCTTCACCATCGCCAACTACCGGCCGGAGACACGACACCGAGTCCAGCTCGGCGCGACCGCGGAAGGCCGGCTGCTGGCGCTGATCCACGAGGTGGAGATGGTGACGTCGCGCTTCGACGGCTTCGCCATGGAGGGCACCGACGTCACCGCCAGCCTGTACGACTGCGGCGCCGTGCGCACCCACGAGGCGGCCGTGCGAGTGGACCGCAACACTCCCGGCCCGATGCGCGCGCCGCCGGAGATGCCCTACCTGTTCGCCCTGGAAGGCGCGCTCGACGAGCTGGCGTGCGCGCTGCGTATCGATCCGATCACGCTGCGCCGGCGCAACGATGCCGCGCGCGACCCGATCACCGGCAAGCCCTTCACCAGCCGCCCGCTGATGCGCTGCTTCGACGTCGGCGCCGCCGCCTTCGGCTGGGCCGACCGCACCGCGGCGCCGCGCTCGATGCGCCACGGCGACTGGCTGGTCGGCTTCGGCTGCGCCAGCGCCGCCCGACCGGTCAAGATCGCAGCGGCCGCGGTGCGCCTCGTGCTCGACGACGAAGGCCGCCTCATCGTCGAGAGCGCCCACCACGAGATCGGCAACGGCCTCTACACGCTGCTCGCGATGCTGGCGGCGGAATGGCTCGGCCTCTCGGTGCAGCAGGTCACGGTGCGGCTCGGCGACACCGCCTTCGCGCCGGCCGGCCTGTCCGGCGGCTCGTCGAGCACGACGAGCATGGCGCACGCGCTGAAACGCGGCTGCGACGCACTGCGCGAGAAGCTGCTGCGCGCCGCGATCGCCGGCCCCGGTGCGCTGCATGGCCGGAACGCCGCCGACCTGCAGCTGCGGGACGGGCGGGTGGTGGCGCCGGACGGCCGTGGCGAGAGCCTGGCGCGGATCGCGTCGGGGACCGCCGAGGCACGCATCGAGGTGCTGAGCGACTTCATCCCCGATGGCCTCGGCGCCGATGCCCATGCCAGGCTGCATGGCGGCCGGCTTGCCCTGAGTGCTGGCGGCGAGCGGCTCGGCTGGGCGTTTGGAGCGCAGTTCGCCGAGGTGCGCGTGCAGGCCGGGACCGGCGTCGTGCAGGTCACGCGCCTGCTCGGTGCGTTCGCGGCGGGCGCCATACTCAATCCGCTGGCGGCGCGCAGCCAGCTGGAAGGCGGCATGATCTGGGGGCTCGGCTCGGCACTGCTGGAAGCGACGTCCCATGACCGGCGCACCGGCCGCTACGTCAACGACACCCTCTCGGACTACCTGGTCGCGACGGCTGCCGAGTGCGGCAGCATCGAGGCGCTGCTGCTTCCCGACCCCGATCCGAACGTCAACGAGCTCGGCGTGAAGGGACTGGGAGAGCTGGGCCTGATCGGCGTCAACGCGGCCATCGCCAGCGCGCTCCACCACGCAACCGGCCTGCGCCTGCGCGACCTGCCGATACGGGCCGAAGCGGTGCTCGCGGGGTTGGAGCGGTGCGCTACCGTCCCCGCCTGATCAGTCGCCGCTCAGCGCTGGGATCGCTGCTGCTTGCCGGCGGCTGCTCGCCGCTCGCCCTCGTCGCCGGCTGCTCGCCGCTCGGCATCATCAACGGGCTGGCTCCGGACCGCCTGGTGGCGCGATCGGTCGCCTACGGCGAAGGCGCGCGACACAGCCTCGACGTGTATGCGCCGACGCGGCATCCGGCGCCGCAGGCCTCGCATCCGGTGGTGCTGTTCCTGTACGGCGGCGGCTGGGATACCGGCGACAAGGCGATGTATCCCTTCGTCGGCGGCGCACTCGCGGCACTGGGCTTCGTCGTGGTGATCCCGGACTACCGCCTCTATCCGGAGGTGCGCTACCCGGATTTCCTGCTCGACTGCGCCCAGGCCTTGGCGTGGACGCGCCGCCACGCCCATCGCTTCGGCGGCGGCACGGCGCCACCCTACCTGCTGGGGCACTCCGCCGGCGCCTACAACGCCGCCATGCTGGCGCTCGATCCGCGCTGGCTCGGCGCGGTCGGGCTGGCGCCGCGCCCGGACCTGAGCGGCATGGTGGGGCTCGCCGGGCCATACGACTTCCTGCCGCTCGACAGCGACGTGCTGCGCCAGATCTTCGCGCCGGGCCGGCCGCTGCGCACGACCCAGCCGGTCGCGCACGTGGACGGGCACAACCCGCCGATGCTGCTGCTCGCTGGCGGCGCGGATCGCGTCGTGCGACCGTCCAACACCCTCAGTCTCGCGCGGCGCGTGCGCGAGGCCGGCGGCTCGGTGCAGGAGCGGCTCTATCCCGGCATCGACCATGTCGAGATCATCGGTGCGTTCGCCGGGCCGCTGCGCTTCCTGGCGCCCAGCCTGCGCGACAGCGCGAGCTTCATGCACGCGCCGCCGGGGACGATGCGGACGCTCTGAGCACCGGGCGCCGCGGCGCGGCCTCATCCGATCGTTCGCCGGAACCGTAACAGGAGCATGACGATCGCTGCAGCCATGTCGCCAAGCAGAGAGGAAGCGGCTAGTGTTCTCGCCGGGACGTGGGAGTGGCGGCAGTCTCGAATGGCCGACAAATCTATACGCGACACGATCGAGTCGCTGCTGGCCCGCTGCGGCGGGGGCGACCGGACGGCCTTCCGCACCCTCTATGATCTGCAGGCACCGCGCCTCTACGGCCAGGCGTTGCGCCTGACAAGGCAACCGCAGCTCGCGGCCGACGCGGTGCACGACACGTTGCTGCAGGTATGGCAGCGCTCGTCGCGTTTCGATGGCCGACGCGGCTCCGCCGAGGTTTGGCTGTCCAGTCTGCTGCGCTACCGGGCGATCGACATCCTGCGCAAGCGCGGCCGGGAGATCTACGGGCTGCAGCCGAGCGAGGAGCCGGATGCCGGGCCGGATCCGCTCGGCCAGCTGCTGGCGAACGCCGAGGCCGACGCGCTGCACCGCTGCCTGGAGCAGCTCGAGGAGGCGCAGCGCCGCGTCGTGCTGCTCGCGTTCATCGACGGCCTGAGCCACTCCGAGCTCGCCGTCCGGCTGCAGGCGCCGCTTGGCACCGTCAAGTCGTGGGTGCGGCGGGCGCTGCTCAGCCTGCGCCGGTGCCTCGAGCCATGAGCGGCGGCACACCCGAGCCGTCGGGCCAGGAGGTCGAGCTGCTGGCCGGCGAATACGTGCTCGGCACGCTCGACCCGTCGGAGCGCCTGCTGCTGTCGCGCGAGGCGGAGGGCGATCCCGGCCTGCGCGATGCGATCGATGCCTGGGAGCGGCATCTGGCGCCGCTCGCCACTCTGGTCGCGCCGGTGGCGCCGCCTGCCGGGCTGTGGCCGCGGATCGTCGCCAGCGCCTGGGGCGAGGACATGGCCGGAGCTGCCGCCGCCACGGGAGCGCCGGCCGCTCGCGACCGGCGGGTGCGCAGCCTGCGGCTGTGGCAGGGCGCCACCGCCTCCGGCCTAGCGCTCGCCGCAGCGCTCGCGGGGTTCGCGGTGCTGCGGGCACCCCCGGCGATGCCGCCGCCGCCGGCGGTGCTGCCGGAGCCGCGTCTGGGGACGGCGCTGCTGCCGCTGAGCCAGCAGGGACCGGTGTTCGTCGCCGAGGCGACGGAGGACGGGGCGTTGCGCATACGCACCGTCGGCACGGTGCGGATCGCGCCGGACCGCGACCTGGAGCTGTGGCTGCTGAGGGACGGGGAGGCAGTGCCCCGGCCGCTCGGCGTGCTGCCGGCAGCCGGCCTGCGCCTGGCACCCGGCACCCTGCCGCCGGCCGGCGGCGCCAAGCTGCTGGTCAGCCTGGAGCCGCGCGGCGGCTCGCGCACCGGCCTGCCGACAGGTCCTGTGCTCTATGGCGGCGCCATCTAGCGGCAGGCGCTGACCGCAGCCTGCGGACCGGGGCGCCGGTACGGGGCAGCACCCTGGCCGCGTGCGGCTAGCGGGACAGCCGGGTCGACAGGATCAGCGTGGAGTTGGTGCGATCCACGCCGTCCAGAGCGCCGATGCGGTCGATCACCCGGTCGGCCTCCTCGACGGAGCCTGCTTCCACCATCGCGATCAGGTCGAACTGGCCGCCGACCGCGTGCAACGAACGGACCGCGCTCATGCGCCGCAGCGCCGCCTCGATCGCAGGCGCCCGTTTCGCTGCCGAGCTGATCATCACGTGCGCCCGCACCGGCTCCGGCCCGTTCGCGCGTCCGGGGCGGATGGTGTAGCCGAGGATGGCGCCGCCGCGTTCCAGCCGTTCGATCCGGCTCTGCACCGTGGTCCGCGAGAGTCCGAGGCTGCGAGCGATCGCCGCGGTGGGCAGGCGGGCATTGCCGCGCAGCAGGTCGAGCAGGCTGCGGTCGAGCGCGTCGATGTGCATTATGCCGAAACTATGCGGCACTCTGCCGATGTCAAGCGGAGCGGATCGGCGATGCGGGTCTTGTCCGCGGCACGGCCCAGGCTGGATCCTGCCCGGGCGGCGCAGCGCCGCGCGGAGTTCCCCATGAAAGACATCGCCGTCATCGGCGCCGGCAAGATCGGCTCGACCGTCGCGGAGCTGCTGGCGATGAGCGGCGACTACGCGGTGACGCTGATCGACCGCGACCGCGAAGCGCTCGACGCCCTGCAGCTCGGCGGCGAGGTCGAGCGCCTGGCGCTGGATATCGGCGCCGAGCCCGATCTCGCCGGCGTGCTGCGCGGCCGCTACGCGGTGCTGTCGGCCGCGCCGTTCCACCTCACCACCCGGATCGCCGCCGCCGCGTTCGCCGCGCGGGCGCACTATCTCGACCTGACCGAGGACGTCGCGAGCACGCGCCTGGTCCGCGACCTGGCGCGCGAGGCCGGGACGGCGTTCATCCCGCAATGCGGCCTGGCCCCCGGCTTCGTGTCGATCGCAGCCCACGACATCGCCAGCCGCTTCGAGACGCTGGACTGCATCCGGCTGCGCGTCGGCGCGCTGCCGCGCTATCCGGACAACGCGCTCGGCTACAACCTGACCTGGAGCACGGAGGGGGTGATCAACGAGTACATCGAACCCTGCGAGGCGATCGTGCAGGGCGAGCGTCGCCTGGTGCAGCCGCTGGAGGAGTGCGAAAGCCTGTCGATCGACGGCGTGTCGTATGAGGCGTTCAATACGTCGGGCGGCCTGGGCTCGATGTGCGACACCTACGCCGGCCGGGTGCGCGAGCTGAACTATCGCACCATGCGCTACCCGGGCCATTGCAGGATCATGAAGCTGCTGCTGCACGACCTGCGGCTGGCGGAGCGCCGCACCATGCTGCGTTCCATCCTGGAGAATGCGCTGCCCGCCACGGTGCAGGACATGGTGGTGGTTTTCGTGACCGTCATCGGCACGCGGGATGGCAGGCTGATGCAGGAAACGTTGGCACGACGCATCGAAGCCGGATCAATATCGGGACGTCCGCGCAGCGCCATCCAGATCACCACCGCGGGCAGCATCTGCGCGGTGCTCGACCTGCTGGCGGATGGCGCCCTGCCGCAGGGCGGCCTCGTGCGACAGGAGGATATCAGACTGGACGCGTTCCTGAATAATCGTTTCGGAAAAGTTTTTACATAATCATGAGCATTTGACTAGAAGTTTGCCAATTAATATCCGGGAGGCAATGGTTCACGCGGTTTTGTTTGTTGCGTTCAACGATGCGAAGCGACATGAAAGCTCGTGGTTGGGCAGCCGGACGATCGAGTGCGACCAAGTGGCGGTGGTCATAGATGAGCGCGTCGCCGCTGGCTGCGGCGCGGATCCTCGTCGTCGACGACGAAGCGGTGGTTCGCATGCTGGTGGTCGATCTGCTGCGCGAGCGCGGCCACTCGGTGCAGGAGGCGGAGGACGCCTTCTCCGCAATGGTCAAGCTGGAGAGCACCGCCGCCTTCGACCTCATGATCACCGATATCGGACTGCCGAACGGCGTCAACGGCTCCGTGCTGGCGCGGCGCGCGCGTTCGCTGCGCCCGAGCCTGCCGATCCTGTTCATCACCGGCTACGCCTTCGACGGCAATGCCGGGATCAGCCTGGAGCCGGGCATTCCGGTATTGATCAAGCCGTTCACGCTGAGCGCGCTGTCGAGCAGGATCACCGACCTGCTCGACGCGCGTGGCCGCTAGGGGCAAGCCCGGGAGCGCGGCCACGGCCCGAGTCGGCGCGCCCGGCCGCCTGTGCAAAGCGGGGAGCGAAGCCGTAGCCCGTTGAGGTCGCAGCAGGCTTTCCGCCGCCCCAAGATCGGCCTTGAATTGCCAGCCTAAACATCATCTAGTGGTTCCAGGCGAAACATTGCCCGAGATCTAGCGTTGACGACCATCCGGCCGCTTCCGCCTGCCCAGCCCACGGAGAACCCGATGACCTTGCACGACGTCTCAGGGACGCATCACGACGCGGTGTCCGACCACGGTCGCGAGACCGGTGATATGCTCGTCGATGCGGTGCAGCTGCGCGGTCGCCACCAGGTCCGCGTCGACCGTTCGCGCGACTCGCTGATCACCGATTTCGGCCGCGCCACCCTGGACAACCGCTACCTGCTGCCGGGCGAGGGCTACCAGGACCTGTTCGCGCGCGTCGCCAGCTTCTACGGCGACGACACGGCGCACGCGCAGCGCATCTACGACTACATCTCGCGGCACTGGTTCATGCCGGCGACGCCGGTGCTGTCGAACGGCGGCACCAGCCGCGGCCTGCCGATCTCCTGCTTCCTCAACGAGGCCAGCGACAGCCTTGAGGGCATCGTCGGGTTGTGGAACGAGAATGTCTGGCTCGCGTCCAAGGGCGGCGGCATCGGCTCGTATTGGGGCAACCTGCGCTCGATCGGCGAGAACGTCGGCCGCAACGGCAAGACGTCCGGGGTGATCCCGTTCATCCGGGTCATGGACAGCCTGACGCTGGCGATCAGCCAGGGCTCGCTACGTCGCGGCTCGGCGGCGGTCTACCTGCCGGTCTGGCATCCCGAGATCGAGGAGTTCATCGAGATGCGCCGCCCAACCGGCGGCGATCCGAACCGCAAGGCGCTCAATCTGCATCACGGCATCCTGATCCCGGACGCCTTCATGCGCGCGGTCGAGGCGGACGACGAGTGGGTGCTGACCTCGCCCAAGGACGGCGCGCACATACGCAAGATCTCGGCGCGGTCCTTGTGGATCCGCATCCTGACCGCGCGGATGGAGCAGGGCGAGCCCTACATCATCTATTCCGACCACGCGAACAACGCCCGTCCGGAGCACCACAAGCTGGCCGGGCTCGAGGTCAAGACCTCGAACCTGTGCGCGGAGATCATGCTGCCCACCGGGATCGACCAGCATGGACAGCAGCGCACCGCGGTGTGCTGCCTGTCGTCGGTCAATCTCGAGACCTGGTTCGAGTGGAAGGATCATCCGCTGTTCGTCGAGGACGTGATGCGCTTCCTCGACAACATCCTGTCCGATTTCATCGAGCGCGCCCCCGACGAGATGGCGCGCGCCAAGTATGCCGCGGCCCGCGAGCGCTCGGTCGGGCTCGGGGTGATGGGCTTCCACGGCTTCCTGCAGGCAAACGGCATCCCGTTCGAGAGCGTGATCGCCAAGGTCTGGAACAAGCGCATGTTCCAGTACCTGCGCAGCCAGGCCGACGCGGCCTCGCGCATGCTCGCCGAGGAGCGTGGCGCCTGCCCGGATGCGGCCGACTACGGCATACAGGAGCGCTTCTCGCACAAGCTGGCGATCGCGCCGACCGCCTCGATCTCGATCATCGCCGGCAACGCGAGCCCCGGGATCGAGCCCATCGCAGCCAACGTGTTCCTGCAGAAGACGCTGTCGGGCTCGTTCACGGTGCGCAACCGCCACCTGCACAAGCTGCTGATCGAGAAGGGGCGCGACACCGACGAGGTCTGGTCGTCGATCACGCTGAGCAAGGGCAGCGTGCAGCACCTCGACTTTCTGACCCAGCAGGAGCGCGACGTGTTCAAGACCGCCTTCGAGCTCGACCAGCGCTGGGTGGTGGAGCACGCCGCCGACCGCACGCGCTATATCTGCCAGAGCCAGTCGGTGAACCTGTTCCTGCCCGCCGACATACACAAGCGCGACCTGCACCAGATCCACATGCTCGCCTGGAAGCGGGGGATGAAGTCGCTGTACTATTGCCGTTCGCTGTCGATCCAGCGTGCCGATACGGTCAGCGAGATGCTCAACAAGGTCGAGGTGCTGGAGAAGCAGGCGGTGCTGCCGCCGGTGCTCCATCGCGCCGGTGACGAGATCCCCTACGAGGAGTGCCTGGCCTGCAGCTGACCGCGGCCGGACGGCGTGTCGACGCGTGCGGTCAAACCGGCGGGACGTCCCCGTGGATCGGGTCCACCCAGCGCACCGTCTCGGGGTGCTCCACCGAAGGTATGTCGAGATTGACCACAACGGCTTCATTGTCGCTGCGCACCAGCACGCACTCCAGTGTCTCGTCGGCGGAGGCGTTGATCTCCTGGTGCGGCACGAACGGCGGCACGAAGATGAAGTCCCCGGGGCCGGCTTCGGCGACGTATTCAAGCCGCTCGCCCCAGCGCATCCTGGCCCGGCCGCGCAGGACGTAGATCACGCTCTCCAGCGCGCCGTGATGGTGCGCGCCGGTCCTGGCGTCGGCGTGGATGCTGACGGTGCCGGCCCACAGCTTCTGCGCGCCGACGCGGGCCAGGTTGATCGCCGCCGCCCGCTCCATGCCCGGGGTCTGCGCCGTGTTCGGATCCAGTTGGTCGCCCGATATGACCCGCACCCCGTGCAGCTTCCAGTGCTCGCCCTCTGTCATCTCGTCGCTCCGTGCCAGGCGCCGTCCCGACATCTTCGGGCCTGGGCAGACTCTATGACGCATGCGGCGCGGCAGCTCAAATTGCGCCTCGCGGCAGGCCGGCGCGGCGGCATCACGCTGCGGTGCGCGGGCTCGCGAATCGTTGGTCGGTCGTCTCCCACGGAGTAGAAGCAGACATGGACATCACGCCCCCGAACCTTCCCGAACCCGCCGCCTCGCCGCGCGCCGATCTCCTGACCGGCAGCCCGGTGTACAAGCCGTTCCGCTACCCCTGGGCCTACGAGGCCTGGATGACGCAGCAGCGCGTGCATTGGCTGCCCGAGGAGGTGCCGCTCGCCGACGACGTGAAGGACTGGCATCGCACGCTGTCGGCCGGCGAGCAGAACCTGGTGACGCAGATCTTCCGCTTCTTCACGCAGTCGGACGTGGAGGTGAACAACTGCTACATGAAGCACTACAGCCAGGTCTTCAAACCGACCGAGGTGCTGATGATGCTGTCGGCGTTCTCCAACATCGAGACGATCCACATCGCCGCCTATAGCCACCTGCTCGACACCATCGGCATGCCCGAGGTGGAGTACTCTGCCTTCCTCAAATACAAGGAGATGAAGGACAAGTACGACTACATGCAGGGCTTCTCGGTGGCCAACAAGCGCGAGATCGCCAAGACCCTGGCGGCGTTCGGCGCCTTCACCGAGGGATTGCAGCTGTTCGCCTCGTTCGCGATCCTGCTCAACTTCCCGCGCTTCAACAAGCTCAAGGGCATGGGGCAGATCGTGTCCTGGTCGGTGCGCGACGAGACCCTGCACTGCCTGTCGGTGATCCGCTTGTTCCGCGTGTTTGTACAGGAAAACCCGGAGATCTGGGACGACGCGCTGCGCGCCGAGATCACCCAGATCTGCGCCACCATCGTCGAGCACGAGGACGCCTTCATCGACCTCGCCTTCGAGCTCGGCGCGGTGGAGGGGCTGAGCGGACCGGAGGTAAAGCGCTACATCCGCTTCATCGCCGATCGCCGGCTGACCCAGCTGGGGCTCGACCCGCTCTACCACATCGAGAGCAATCCGCTGCCGTGGGTCGACGACATGCTCAACGCCGTCGAGCACGCCAACTTCTTCGAGAACCGGGCCACCGAGTACAGCCGTGCGTCGACCATGGGGACCTGGGAGGAAGCATTCGAGAGCAGCGTGTTCGAACGCGCCTGAAGCCGGCCCCGGGACCGCCATCGGCGGCCCGGTTGAACCGTCGCTCGGCCCCGATGCAAAAAACTTGTGATCACGCGTTCGAGAGCAGTTCCATTACTCCTCGTTAACGATTATATGGTTCTTGCCCGGTAGCGTTACGAGCGGGTGATCCGGCCGAAGCGGCGGGCCGAAGCGAGGCGCAAGATGGAAACGGAGACCCGGAACAGCCTGGCCCCTGATTTGGCCGACCTGATCAGCAGCCTGCCGCCAGCGGTTGCCGGCGGCCTAGCCGGCCTGCCTGGTGCGGCACCGCGTCAGAACCGCAGACTGCCGGAGCGCATCCTGGTGGCGGCGCACCAGGCATGCGACCTCGGCGATCTCGACGTCGCGGCGCAATTGCTGTCGATCCTGGAGACGGTCGTCGGCCAGACGCGCGGACCGGTGGATCCTGCTCGCCGGCGCACCATGGAGAGCCTGATCGCGGCGCACCAGCGGCTCTGGCACCTGCGCCACGTGGGCGAGGCCGCCGGCAGCATGACGACGACCTCACCGCACGGCTTCCACGAGCCGTTCGACATGGCCGGCTTCCAGCCGACCATCTGACCGCCTGCAGCCGACCGCATCCCGGCGCGGCTCCGCCGCAATCAACCGGTCTGCAGCTCCCGACCCTGCCGCAGGATCCGTTCCGCCGCCTCCGTGAAGCGCCCACCATCCTGGTGCAGCACTAGACCCGGCAGCACCACGGCCTCGCCACTTGATGCGCTCCGGCCATGCATCAGCACGATCTTCGCCGCTCGATCCGGCTTCGGCCAGAACGGCAGCAGCGTCACGTCGCCGAGCCCGCCGATCCCGCACATCAGGCCAGCGGCCCGGGCCTGCAGTGCGGCGGGCAGGATCAGGGTCAGCGTCCCGCCTGGCCGCAGCAGGGCAGCGAGGCCGACGACCCACTCGTCCAGCAGCCCCGGCCGTGTCCGCTTGGCCAGGTCGCGCCGGCCCAGCGGCGAGGCGGTAGCGTCGCTGCGATGCCAGGGCGGGTTTGCCATTGCGTGGTCGAAGCGGCCGATATCGTCAGGGATGGCGCCGAGCGTCCCCTGGTGCAGCACCAGCCGGTCGAGCCCGTTGGCGTTCCAATTATGGCGGGCGAGGAGGGCGGTGTCGGGATCAGCCTCGATACCCGTGCCCTCCAGTCCTTCCACCCGCGCGCACAGGCACATCAGCGCGGCGCCGGCGCCGCACCCCGCCTCGAGCACGCGCTGCCCCGGCCGTGCCGGCACGCCGGCCGCCAGCAGCACCGGCTCGATGCCGCTGCGATAACCGTGCCGGAACTGCCGGTAGCTGAGCCGGCCGTCGAGCAGGGTGCCGTCGGTGGTCTGCTGCATCAGCCGGCCGCCCGCGACAGCCGATCCAGACCCGGCCCGGTCATGCCGATGCCGTGCCTCCCGGCCGGCGCCCGGTCCGCTTGACCCTCCCCCTACCGCCGCTCATATGTCCGTGGCACCCCATCAAGGTCGGGAGGATCGTGCTTGCGCCTTGCCGCCAATCTACCCGCGTCCGCTTTGCCCGCTTCAGGTCTGTCGTCCCAGCCCCCGGCGGTGTCCGAACGCGAGCCGGCCGCGCGGCGCGGCGCGGATCCCGGGTTGCTGATCTCCCGGCCGGTCGTCTCGGCGCCCGGTGCGGACGATGCGCTGCGGGCGCTGTCGGAACTGCTCGAGGACGACATGGCGGCCTGCAACCGCGCCATCGTCGCGCGCATGGACAGCCCGGTGCCGCTGATCCCGCAGCTCGCCGCGCATCTGGTGGCAGCCGGCGGCAAGCGGCTGCGGCCGCTGCTCACCCTGGCTTCCGCCCGCCTCTGCGGCTATGTCCCGGAGTCTGGACCGGAGACGGGACCGGCATCGCGTCCGGTGGCGCGCCATGTCGGCCTCGCCGCCTGCGTCGAGTTCATCCATACCGCGACGCTGCTGCACGACGACGTGGTCGATGACAGCCAGCTGCGTCGCGGGCTGGCCAGCGCGAACGCGGTGTTCGGCAACAAGGCCTCGGTGCTGGTGGGCGACTTCCTGTTCGCCCGCTCGTTCCAGCTGATGACCGACGACGGGTCGCTCAAGGTGATGGCGATCCTGTCCGCCGCGGCCGCCACCATAGCCGAGGGCGAGGTCCTGCAGATGGCGACCCAGAACGACCTGTCCACGCCGGTCGAGCGCTACCTGCAGGTGATTCACGGCAAGACCGCGGCGCTGTTCGCTGCCGCCTGCCGGGTCGGCGCCGTGGTCGCCGCGCGTCCGGAGCCGGAGGAGCTGGCGCTGGAGGCATTCGGCACCAACCTGGGCATGGCGTTCCAGCTCGTCGACGATGCCCTGGATTATGCCGCCGATCAGGCCGCACTGGGCAAGACGGTCGGCGACGATTTCCGCGAGGGCAAGATCACCCTGCCGGTACTGACTGCCTACGAGCGCGGCGACGAGGCCGAGAGGGTGTTCTGGCGCCGGGTGATCGAGATGAGCGAGCACGGCGACGACGACCTCGAGCACGCGATGACGCTGATCGCACGGCGCGACGCCATCGGCGTGACGCTGCGCCGCGCCGGCCAGTACGCCCAGGCGGCGCGCGACGCGCTGCGCCCGTTCCCCGACACCCGGATCCGGCGGCTGATGGGCGAGGTGGCGCTCTACACCGTCAGCCGCGGCCACTGATCGCCCGGCCAGGGGCTCGCCGGGCACTAGGCGCGACCAGCCGGGAACAGCGCGAAGCCATCGTAGCCGAGCCGGCCAAGGCTCACGCGTAGCGGCCCGGGCAGGGCGGGTGGTGCGGTGAACAGCGCTTCGCCGCCTCCCGCACCTTCGCAGTCCACCGAGAGCCCGGCCAGCACCGCCTCGGTGCGCTTGGCCACCGCCTGCGCCGGGTCGAGCCAGATGATCCCCTCGGGCGAGGCGCCGCGCAGCGCCTCGAGCAGGAAGCTGTAGTGCGTGCAGCCGATGCAGACGATGTCGATCGCCTCGCCGCCCGGCTGCCCGAACAGGATCTCGACTTCTCCGCGCACGGCGCTGCGGTCGACGGCGATCCCGCGGAACGCCATCTCGGCGAGGTCGGCCAGCCCGCGCGCGCCGTGCGCGATCAGGCGGCAATCCGGAGCGAAGCGTCGGGCGAGCTCGGACAGGTAGGGGCGGCGCACCGTCGCACGGGTCGCCAGCAGGCCGATATGGCGGGTGCGGCTGAGCGAGGCCGCCCACTTGATCGGCGGCACGCAGCCGATGAACGGCAGGTCGAAGCGCGCGCGCAGCGCGCCGAGCGCCACCGTGCTCGCGGTGTTGCAGGCGATCACGACCGCATCGGGCGCCAGGTCGCGGATGGCGTCGCCGATCACCTGCCCGATGCGCGCGACCAGGGCCGCGTCCGGCACCTCGCCGTAGGGGTAGAACGCGTTGTCGGCCAGCATGGCGATCCAGGCGTTGGGCAGGTGGGCACGCAACGCTCCCACGATGCCGTAGCCGCCGATGCCGGAGTCGAAGGCGAGGATGCGGGCACCCATGTTAATCCCGGCGCGGCGGCGGACCGCACCGGGCCTTACGCATCCTTCGCCTTGCGCGCCATGGCCTCCTCGGCGGAGGCGACGCCGCCGTGCCGGGCCGACCAGGCGCACGGGTCCTCCAGGAAACGCCGCACCTCGGAGGCGGCGGCCTCTGCGAAGTAGGGACGCTCGGCACAGGCCTCCAGCACGTCCCACCAGGTGCACAGCGCGTGCAGCTGGATGTCCATCTCGGCGAGCGTGCGATGCGCGCCGGGGAAGACGCCGTAGAAGAACACGACGAAGGCGTGGTTGACGATCGCGCCTGCTTCGCGCAGGGCGTTCGCGAACTGGATCTTCGACGCGCCGTCGGTGGTCAGGTCCTCGACCAGGAGCGTGCGCTTGCCTTCCGGCACGTCGCCCTCGATCAGGGCGTTGCGCCCGAAACCCTTCGGCTTCTTGCGGACATATGCCATCGGGGCGAGCATGCGGTCGGCGATCCACGCGGCGAACGGGATGCCTGCGGTCTCGCCGCCGGCGACGACGTCGATGCTCTCGTAGCCGACGTGGCGACCGATCTTCTCGACGCCGAGCTCGACGATCTTGGCCCTGGCGCGCGGGAAGAAGATGATACGACGGCAGTCGATGTAGACGGGGGATCTCCAGCCGGATGTCAGCGTATAGGGCTCTTCGGGACGGAAGTTGACCGCCTTGATCTCCAGCAGCAGCCGCGCCGTCGTGAGTGCCGCATCGCGGTCCCAGTCGGTGCTACCGCCGACAGGCAGACCGACGTCCGACGCCGTGCCCGATTTCGCCATCCTCGCAATCCTTCGCATGATCGGGCAGCAGTAGCCGCATGAACGCAGGAAATCCATCATGCGCCGGCAGGCCAGCCGGACCGGCATGCGCCGGTGGGGCGCCCGAGCCGGATCGCCGCGCATGAACCTGGCTCTTCTGCCGCAGGCCCCGATCTGGGTGCTGGACGATCCGCGCAGCTCCGCGGCCGGACAGGCGAGCGCGATCGCCGGGCGCCTGGGCCTGCCGTTCCGCAGGCTGACCGCCGCACCCGGCGAGCCGCATCGGCCGGGCGGTCCGGGGCCTGGCCTCGTGCTGTCCGCCGGCACCGGATCGGGGCTGCGGGCGCTGCTCCTGCGATCGCGTCACGGCTGCCGCGTGGTGCATTGCGCGACCCCCCGGTTGCCGATCGAGCGCCTGTCGGGCTGGCTGCCGTTCGACCTGACGGTGCTGCCGCAACGCCGGCTCGCGGGATCGTCCGCGGCCGCCCCGGTCGCCTCGGATCGCGTGATCGCGGTGCTCGGTGCGCCCAACGTGGTCTCGCCCGCCTTGCTGGCGCGGGCGCGCGACCTCTGGGCCGAGCGGCTGTCGCACCTGCCGCATCCGCGCATCGCCTTGCTGTTCGGCGGCTCCGACCAGAAGGCGGCGCTGGCGCTGGGGCGTCGCATCGCCGCGATGGCGCGAGAGCGCGGCGGCTGCGTGATGGCTTCCGTGCAGCCCTGTCCCAGGCCCGCTTCCGAGGCGCTGTCCGGCGGCCTCGCCGGCTGCCTGCACCTGATCTACCGCAGCGGCGAGCCGGGCGAGGACCCGACGCTCGGCTTCCTCGGCCATGCAGACGTCGTGGTGGTGAGCGGCGTCGGCGTGCTGACGCTTTCCGAGGCCTGCGCCGCCTCGGCGCCGGTGTTCGTGGCGGCTGCGGGGAGCGAGCGACGCGAGGCCCGGACGCTGCTGGAGCGCATGCGGGTGGCGGGCCAGGTCCGTCCTCTGCTCGACGATCTGTCGCCATGGCCGCGACAGCCGCTCGACGAGGCAGGAAGGATCGCGCGTGAGATACGTGCGCGCTTCGGCAGCGCGGAGCGGCGGCGTTAGGGTGTCGGCCGATCGCCGAGCAGGCGCCCGCGCGAGATCACGGCGCTTGCGCGATCGGGACCACAAGGTCTAGCGTGAAGGTCTCAATTAAGAACGATTTGCAAGAGGCTGCCTTGGACGGTGAAACCAGCGTGATCGCCCGCAACTGCGAGCGTGCCGTCGTGACCGCCTACCGAGAGCTGCGCGCGTGCGGCACCGCGGACATGCGGGCATTCCTCGCCTGCACCACCCTGTATCGCATCCATCATCCGGAAGCCTCGCTCAACGAGGCCAGGCGACTGGTCTCGGAGTGGATCGATCATCACGTCGTGCGCGAAGCCGAAGGTCCGACCCCCGGCTGCGACTGCGACTGACTGGCTCAGGATCTCTCGGCGAGCGGCACCAGGTCGCGCAGCCCGGCTCCGGTGTACATCTGACGCGGCCGGCCGATGCGCTGGCCCGGCTCCTCGATCATCTCCTTCCACTGGCTGATCCAGCCGGCGGTGCGCGCCACCGCGAACAGCACGGTGAACATGCTGGTCGGGATGCCCATCGCCTTGAGGATGATGCCCGAGTAGAAATCGACGTTCGGATACAGCTTGCGCGAGACGAAGTAGTCGTCCTCGATGGCGATGCGCTCCAGCTCGACCGCGAGCTGCAGCAGCGGCTCGTCGTGGATGCCGAGCTCGCCGAGCACCTCGTGGCAGGTCGCCTGCATGATCTTCGCGCGCGGGTCGAAGTTCTTGTAGACCCGGTGGCCGAACCCCATCAGCTTCGCGCCGCTGCTCTTGTCCTTCACCTTGCGGATGAAGTCGGGAATGTGTTCCTTCGAGCCGATCTCGTTCAGCATCTTCAGCACCGCCTCGTTGGCCCCGCCATGTGCCGGACCCCAGAGCGAGGCGATCCCGGCGGCGATGCAGGCGAACGGGTTGGCGCCGGTGGAGCCGGCCAGCCGCACCGTGCTGGTCGAGGCGTTCTGCTCGTGATCGGCGTGCAGGATCAGGATGCGGTCGAGCGCCCGCGCCAGCACCGGACTGACGTGATACGGCTCCGACGGCATCGCGAACATCATGTGCAGGAAGTTCTCGGCGTAGCCGAGATCGTTGCGCGGATAGATGAACGGCATCCCCTGGGTGTACTTGTAGGTCCAGGCGGCGATGGTCGGCATCTTGGCGATCAGCCGCAGGGCCGAGAGCTCGCGGTGCGCGGGGTCGTTGATGTCCAGGCTGTCGTGGTAGAACGCCGACAGCGCGCCGACGACGCCGCAGATCACCGCCATCGGATGCGCATCGCGGCGGAAGCCGTTGTAGAAGTGCCGGAGCTGCTCGTGCAGCATGGTGTGGTTCTTGATCTGCTTGATGAAGCCGTCGTTCTGCGACCGGTTGGGTAGTTCCCCGTTCAGCAGCAGGTAGGCCACCTCCGGAAAGCTCGACCGCTCCGCCAGCTGGTCGATCGGGTAGCCGCGATGCAGCAGCACGCCCTCGTCGCCGTCGA
>CAXTNV010000045.1:0-20941 GCA_964245755.1 uncultured Acetobacteraceae bacterium
CCACCAGCCCGGCCGAGACCAGCCCGGTGGCGACGCCGGTCGGAGCCGCGCCGGGAGCGGCGCCGGCCGCACCGGTCGATGTCGAGGCGGTGCTCACCGCCCTCGCCGCGAAGAACCCGCAGAGCCTGAACTGGCGCAGCTCGATCGTCGACCTGATGAAGCTGCTGGATCTCGACAGCAGCCTGAAGTCGCGCACCGAACTCGCGCACGAGCTGAACTACAGCGGAGATACCGCGGACTCCGCCTCGATGAACGTCTGGCTGCACGGCGAGGTGATGCGCAAGCTCGAGGAGAACGGGGGCGCCGTTCCCGCCGACCTGAAGGGCTAGCCTGCCGGGCGCGGCGCCGCTCCGGCTGGAGTGGCGCCGCCGGAACTCAGCCAGGCGGTCGCAACGGCTCGCCCGGCCGCGGGTCAAGCTGCTCGGCCGGGATCGCCTGCCTGATCACCACGGCGTAGGCCACAGCCGCCAGTGCCGCGATCGCCGCACCGGTCAGCAGTGCCGACTTGAACGAGCCGGTGGCTTGGCCGATGATTCCGGTCACCGTCGGCGCCAGCGCGCCCCCGATATAGCCGCCGAAATTCTGCATGGCGCCCAGCGAGGCGGTGCAGTTGCCCGGTGCCGCAACCGGCGCCATCGCCCAGGCGGTGGCGGTCGAGACGTAGATC
Organism: uncultured Acetobacteraceae bacterium; assembly: GCA_964245755.1. Classification (GTDB taxonomy): domain Bacteria; phylum Pseudomonadota; class Alphaproteobacteria; order Acetobacterales; family Acetobacteraceae; genus Lichenicoccus. The sequence continues at coordinate 668 of CAXTNV010000045.1, forward strand.
AGAAACACCGAGATCGAGATGCACCCGATCGCGACGCCGTTGCTGCGCACCTCGGCGGCGAGCACCGTGAACAGCGCCGTGCCCAGCAGCGCCGCCGCCATCGGATACTTGCGGCTGTCGATGGGCGAGACGCCGCGCTCCACCAGCCAGTCCACCAGCCGCCCGCCGGCGAGGCTGCCGACGACGCCGAACAGGAACGGGATCGCCGCGACCCAGCCGGTGCGGCCGATGCTCATGTGCCGGTCGTGCTCGAGGTAGCCCGGCAGCCAGGCATTGTAGATCCACAGCACGTAGATGCAGCCGAAGAACCCGGCGATCATGCCCCAGCTGGTGCGGAAGCCGAACAGCCGCCGCCATTGCCGCAGCGTCACCGGGCCGCCCGCGGCTCCGCCTTCGTCCAGGTAGGCCCGCTCGGCCGGGAGCAGCGCGCTCTCGGCCGGATCGCGATGCACGCGGTAGAACACCGCCGCGAGCAGCAGGCCTGCCAGGCCCATGCAGGCGAACATCCAGCGCCAGCCGAACTGCAGCATCAGCAGCGTCACCAGCGGCACCGCGATCGCCGAGCCGAGCGTCGAGGAGCAGTTCCAGATGCCGGTCGCGGTGCCGCGGCCACGTATGCTGAACCAGTCCCGGACGATCCGGGCACTGGCCGGCGATTGCGGCGCCTCGCCCGCGCCGAGCAGCACCCGGGCGGCGAAGAACTGTCCGTAGCCGGACACCAGGCCGCCGAGCACCTGCGCCACCGACCAGAGCGCCATGCCGGCCGACAGCACGCGTCGCGCGCCGAGCCGATCCACCAGCGCGCCCGCGGGCAGCTGGGAAAAGGCGTAGGCCCAGAGGAACGCCGAGAGAAGCACTCCCATGCCGCGGAGGCTGATGCCGAGATCGTGGCGCACCAGCGGGTTGGCTACCGCCAGCGTCGCGCGGTCGACGTAGTTCAGGGCGCCGCTGAGCACCAGCAGCAGCAGCGCGATCCGCTGCCTGCGGCGCACTCGGGGCGAGATCACAGGCACGTCCTCCATCAGATCAGCGGCTGCCACAGCCGGGTCACCTGCTCCGCCAGGCGCTCGCGCAGCGAGCGGCACTGCCAGTCGCGCAGGGCGACGTGCACGGCGCCGTCGATGAGCCCGCGCAGCATCGCCTCGACCGCCGAGGCGGTCCGCCGGCCGAGCACGATCGCGTCGATCTCGTTGTTGAAGTAGACCGAGCGGCGGTCGAAGTTCGACGAGCCGACCGCGCTCCAGACGCCGTCGACCGTCGCCACCTTGGCGTGCAGCATGGCGCGATGCACCTCGTGGATCCGCGCCCCGGCGCGCAGCAGCCGACCGTACGTCGCGCGCGCCGCATGCACCGCCGAGGGCACGTCGCTGTAGCCGGCGAGCAGCAGGTCGACGGCAACGCCGCGACGGCAGGCATCCGCGAGCTGGGCCTGTTCGGCCGCGGTCGGCGTGAAGTAGCCGGTGGCGAGCAGGATGCGCCGGTCCGCCCCCTCGATCGCGGCGCTGATCGCGCCGTTGAACAGGGGCCGCTTCTCGCGCGGCGCGCTGCCGTCGATGCGCAGCATCTCGTCATCCCGGCATGACGACGCGAAGACAGTTCGCCCCGACCCGACGCGCAACGGCGCGCCGCCGTCGCCCTGCCCATCCCAGGTGTGCAGGAACAGCTTCTGGATCTCGGCGACCGCCGGGCCTTCGACGCGCACCGCGCAGTCGATCCAGAAGGCGTGCTGCGGGTCCGGGCCGCGGCCGACGCACTCGGGGGTCTCGTATACCCTGGAGAGGTTCACCCCGCCGAGGATGCCGACCGCCCCGTCCACGACGGCCAGCTTGCGGTGGTCGCGGTCGTTGACGCTGACGTTGAAGTATCGCCGCAGCGGATTGACCGAGTGGTACTCGAGCACGCGCACCCCTGCCGCCTGCAGCCGGTCGAACTGCGCCTCCGGGGTGTCGACGGAGCCGACCGCGTCCCAGATCACCGCGACCTCGATCCCCGCGCGCGCCTTCGCCTCCAGCAGGTCGAACAGCGAGCGGCCGTCCATCGTGACGTCCTCGAGGGTGTAGTACTCGAGGTGGACATGGTCCGACGCCGCCTCGATCGCGTCCAGGATGGCGCGGATCGCGGCCGCACCGCTCGGCAGCAGCGTGACCCGGCCGCCGGTGAGCGGGCAGTCCGAGACCGGGCCGTGCAGGCGGGCATGACGCGCGAGTTCGTCGTCAGACAATGATGTATCGCTCCGGCCAGCGCCCTTTTGCCCGCGCCCGCGTGAGGGTAAGGAGGAGCATGACCGCGCTGTTCGTCACCAGGCTCGACCGGTATGTGCTGCGACAGCTGCTGGCGGCGCTGCTCGCCACCACGGCGGGCCTCGCGGCCCTGATCTGGCTGACCCAGTCGCTGCGCTTCGTGGCCATGGTGGTCGATCGCGGCCTGTCGCTGCGGGTATTCCTGCAGCTCACCGGCCTGCTGATCCCTTCCTTCGTCGCCGTCATCCTGCCCATCACCACCTTCGTGGTCATCCAGTTCATCTACCAGCGCCTGTCCGGCGACCGCGAGCTGACGGTGATGCGCGCGGCCGGCCTGTCGCCCTCCTCGGTGGCCCGTCCGGCCCTGGCCTGTGCCGCGATCTCGGTGCTGCTCTCCTACGTGCTCAACCTGGCTGTGGTGCCCACGAGCTACCACGCGTTCCGCGAGTACGAGTTCGAGATCCGCAACAAGATGGCCGCCTTCCTGCTGCAGGAGGGGGTGTTCACGCCGGTCTCGGACAACCTCACCGTCTATGTGCGCTCGCGCGACCAGGACGGCCTGCTGCACGGCATCCTGGTCGAGGACGACCGCCAGAAGAACATACGCGCCACCATCCTCGCCGAGCGCGGCGCCCTGGTGGCGACCGACGGGCCGCCGCACGTGCTGCTGTTCAACGGCTCGCGCGAGGAGATCGACCGCAGCACCGGGCGGCTGAACGTGCTCACCTTCTCGCGCAACAGCATCGACCTGAGCCCGTCGAACAAGGACGAGCAGCGCTTCCGCGACTCAGCCGAGATGTCGATGGGAGAGCTGCTCGACCCCGACCCGCGCACGGTGGCGGCGCGCGACCGCGGCAAGCTGCTGGTCGAGGCGCATCGCCGGCTGACCGCGCCGCTGACCGCGTTCTCGTTCGCCATGGTGGCGCTGGTCTGCGTGCTGACCGGCGCGTTCAGCCGGCACGGCAGCGCGATCCGGCCGCTGGTGGCGGTGCTGGTGGTGGTCGGGCTGCTCGCCACCGGCCTGGTGATCCAGAACGTCGCCGCCCGCAGGCCGGCGCTGATCCCGCTGATCTGGCTGGAGGCGATCCTGCCCGGCCTGATCTGCGCCGGCATGCTGTTCGTCCCGCAGTGGCAGCAGCGCGACCCGCGCGACGCCCGCTCCCCGGTGCGGTCCCGGCACTCCTCGTCGGTGGCGTAGCGGATGCGGTCGGCCTCACGGCGGGGACGGCCGCGCTGCCGCCCCGGACATCGCGGCTAGCGCGATGCCGGTTGCCGTCACCCTCTCGCTCTACCTGGCACGCCAGTTCAGCCTCGCTGTGCTGGCGATGATCGCCGCCCTGACCGGGCTGGTCTCGCTGTTCGACTTCATCGACCTGCTGCGCCGCGCCGCGACCCGTCCGGATGTCGGCGCCACGCTGGCGCTGCAGATCGCGGCCCTGCGCCTGCCGTACGCGTGCATCGAGATCCTGCCGTTCGCGGTGCTGCTGGGCGGCATCGTCTGCTTCTGGCGGCTGACCCGCTCCTCGGAGCTGATCGTGGCGCGCGCCGCCGGGATCTCCGCCTGGCAGTTCCTCGCGGCCCCTCTCGCCTGCGCGCTGCTGATCGGCGGACTCGCGACGACGGTGCTGAGCCCGCTCTCCTCGGTGATGTACGCCGAGGCGGAGTCGCTCGACAACGTCTACCTGCGCAGCGGCAGCGGCGGCACGCTGGACCTCGCGGGCGGCCAGCTCTGGCTGCGCCAGGCGGATCGCCAGCTGGTGCCGGACGGGGTGACGATGCTGCACGCGCGGCAGGTGCAGATGCGGCACGACACGCTCGACCTGTCCGGCGTCAGCGTGTTCCGCCTCGACGGCTCGGACCACCTGCTGCTGCGCATCGAGGCGCCGTCGGCCCGGCTCGGCCGCAGGCAGTGGCGGCTGCGCGACGCGCACACCGTGAGGCCGGACCACCTGCCGGTATCGGTGGGCGACATGAGCCTGCCCACCGACCTGACCGTGCACCGGGTGCAGGAGAGCTTCGCCTCGCCCGACACGCTGTCGGTCTGGACGCTGCCCGGCTTCATCCGGCTGCTCGAGCGCTCGGGCTTCTCGGCGATCCGCCATCAGCTGCACTTCCAGACGCTGCTGGCGCTGCCGCTGCTCGCGGGCACGATGGCGCTGGTCTCCGCCGGCTTCTCGATGCGTCCGGCGCGACGCGGCGGTGTGGCGCGGATGATCGGCAGCGGCGTGCTCGCCGGCTTCTCGCTGTTCACGGTCTCCAAGATCGCCGAGCAGTTCGGCCAGTCAGGGGCACTCCCCCCGGTGATGGCGGCATGGGCGCCGACCGGGGCCGGGCTGCTGCTCGCCATCACGCTGCTGCTTCACCTGGAGGATGGCTGATGCGCGGCCGCCTGTTTCGAGCTGATCCGGGTCGCGGCGCATCCGGGAGCCGGGCGCCGGCCGCGGCACTGGGCGCCGCACTGCCCGCCGCACTGGCCGCCGCGCTCGCGGTGTGGCACGCCGCGCCGGCGGCGGCGCAGGTGGCGCTGCCCGGCCTGTCGAACAAGGGCGCGCCACTGTCGCGCGACGAACCCGTCACCTTCCAGTCGGATGCGGTCTCCTACGACAGCAAGCGCGCGCTGGTCACCTGGACCGGCCACGTCGAGATCTGGCAGAACGACCACATCCTGCGCGCCGACAAGGTGACGTATGACCGCACCACCGGCGTCGCTGCCGCCACGGGCCACGTCGTGCTGGTCGAGCCGGACGGCCAGGTGCTGTTCGCGCAGTACGCCGAGCTGACCCAGGGCATGCGCCAGGCGGTGATGGACGACATGCGCGCCCTGCTGGCGATGAACGGCAAGCTCGCGGCCAACGGCGCGCGCCGCACCGACGGCAAGATCAACCAGATGTCGCGGGCGGTGTACACCGCCTGCAAGCTCTGCGCGGCGCACCCCGAGAAGGCGCCGTTCTGGCAGCTGCGCTCCGCCTCGGCGACGCAGGACCTGGAGCACAAGCGCATCGAGTACGAGGACAGCTACCTCGACATGTTCGGCGTGCCGGTCGGCTACCTGCCGTACTTCTCGGTGCCCGATCCGTCGGTGAAGCGGCAGAGCGGCTTCCTGCTGGCCAACATCTCGCCGCACGACAAGAACCTCGGCACCTACGTCACGCTGCCCTACTACCTGGTGATCAACGACTCCTCGGACGCGACCTTCGTGCCGCTGATCGCGTCGGACACCGGTCCGCAGTTCACCGCGCAGTATCGCGACCGGCTCAACGAGGGCCGCTTCAACCTCACCGGCGCGCTCGCCTACGACACCCGCACCCCGTACGAGGTCAGCGGCGACACCACCGACCACGGCACGCTCGGCCTGTCCGGCTACCTGTTCGCCAATGCCGACTTCGTCTGGAACGACCACTGGCACTACGGCACCAGCATCAACGTCGCGACCTCGTCGGACTACATGCGCGACTACCGGATCAGCGGCTACGGCAACGACGTGCTGACCAGCAACGTCTTCGTCGAGGGCTTCGGCGTGGGCGCCTATTCGCGGCTCGACTCGATCGTCTTCCAGGGATTGAACCGCGGCGTCATCAACCAGAGCCAGCTGCCCTACGTGCTGCCGCGCTACCAGTACCATTTCTTCGGCGAGCCGGATGCCCTCGGCGGCCGCCTCAGCGTCGACACCAACGACTTCAACGTCTACCGTCCCGACGGCACCTCGGACGAGCGCGCCAACCTGAGCCTGAACTACGACCGGCCGTTCCGCGGCCCGCTCGGGCAGGCGTGGGACTTCACCGTGCATCTCGACTCCGCCGCCTACAACGCGCACAAGCTCGACCTCGCGCCGAACTACGACGGCGTGAACGCCGCCAGCACCGCGCGGGCGCTGCCGACCGCGGCGCTGAAGCTGAACTGGCCGTTCCTGCGCACGCTGAAGGGCGGCAGCACCCAGATCGTCGAGCCGATCGTGCAGCTGATCGCGGCTCCCAACTCCGGCAACAGCGCCCGCGACAACATTCCCAACGAGGACAGCCTCGACTACGAGTTCACCGACACCACCCTGTTCCAGATCAACCGGCACGAGGGCATCGACCGGCTCGACGGCGGACTGCGCGCCAATGTCGGGCTGCACGGCAACTGGAGCTGGGGCGGCCGGGAGATCGACGCGCTGGTCGGCGAATCCTACCAGGAGCATGTCGACCAGAACCAGATCCCGGACAGCGGCCTCGCGACCCGTGCCTCGGACGTCGTCGGACGCGTCAGGTTCGTGCCGGCGGACTGGCTCGACTTCACCGCGCGCGGCCGTTTCGACCACGAGTCCGGCCAGACCCACTTCGCCGACGGCCTGGTCAGCGCCGGCACCGACCTGCTGCGCGTCAGCGGCGGCTACATCTACAACTCGCGCGACATCTACTACTACTACGACACCAACATACACACCGGCACGCCGGACCTCGCCTACTTCACGCCGACCAACGAGGCGACGCTCGGGATCTCCAGCCATTTCCTGCAGTACCGCCTGTCCACCTTCGCCCGACGCGACCTCGCCACCAACCGCTACGTCGCCATCGGCGCCAACGGCGCCTACGAGAACGACTGCTTCATCTTCGACGTCTCGTTCGTGCGCCGCTACACCACGATCAATGGCGACAACGGCGACACCTCGGTGCTGTTCAGCATCACCTTCAAGACGATCGGCACCTTCCCGGTGAACGGCTAGGCAGGTGATCAAGTTGAGAAAGACCTTTGCCATGCGCCTTCCCGTCTCCCTGAGCCACGTCCTGCCAAGCGTGGCCGCGCTGGTCCTGATGCTCGCGCCGCCGGCGCTCGCCGCCACCCATGCGCCGCCGAAGCCGGCCGCCGCGCCGGAGGCGCAGGCGGGACAATCGCAGGACGCGATCGTCGCGGTGGTGAACGGCGCCATCATCACCCGCCGCGACGTCGACAACCGCTCGCGGCTGTTCGCGCTGTCCACCGGCCTGCCGGGGAACGACGAGGTGCAGGGGCACCTGAGACCGCAGATCACGCGCCAGCTGATCGACGAGAAGCTGCGCATGCAGGAAATCCAGTCGCGCCGGATCGTGATCACGCCGGAGCAGATCGCGTCGGCCATCGGCGACATCGAGAAGCGCAACAGCATGAAGCAGAACGCGCTGCGCGACCATCTGCAGCAGGACGGCGTCTCGCTCACCACCCTGATCGACCAGATCCGCGTGCAGCTCGGCTGGACCCACGTGCTGCGCGAGCAGCTCGGCGAGCGCGCGCGCATCAGCAACCGCGACATCAAGCAGCGCGAGGAGGCGCTGAAGCGCGAGGTCGGCCAGCCGGAGTTCGAGATCAGCGAGATCTTCGTGCCGACCGACGATCCGAGGCATGGCCAGGAGGCCTACGCCTTCGCCCAGACCGTGATACGGCAGCTGCATGACGGCGCGCCGTTCTCGATCGTGGCGGCGCAGTTCAGCCAGGCGCAGACCGCGCTCGAGGGCGGCTCGCTCGGCTGGGTGCAGGCGGACGAGCTCGATCCGCAGGTGCTCGACATCGTGCAGCAGATGCCGGTCGGCGCGATCAGCAACCCGATCCTGGTCGCGGGCGGCTACGACGTCGTCACCCTGATCGGCAAGCGCGAGGTCGGGCGCGAGATGGCGACCATGATCAACCTGCGCCAGGCCTTCCTCCCCTTCACCTCGACGCTCGACCCGCAGGCCCCGACGGCGCAGCAGCGCCAGGCGCTGGCGCGTGCCGAGGCGGTCTCCAAGAGTGCCCGCTCCTGCCCCGACATGGAGGTCGCCAACACCGCCGCCGGCAACGTGCGTCCGGCCAATCCGGGCGACGTGCAGCTGGACCGGCTGAACCCGCAGATGCGTGCGGTGATCGATCCGCTGAAGCCCGGACAGGCCACCAAGCCGCTGGTCTCGAACGACGGCATCGCCGTCATCATGGTCTGCTCGCGCGACACCAGGAACCTCGCGGACCGCACGCCGGACGAGATCGCCGACCAGCTGCTCAACGAGCGCGTCGAGCAGGTCTCGCGCCAGGTCAATCGCGACCTGCATCGCCGGGCCTCGATCGACATGCGGTCGACCAGCTGAGGCCGCGGGCGACGCGACACGGCGCGTGAGCGGCCCGGGGCGCGACCCCGGCGCATCAGGTGTGGGCCTCGGCTCGATCCGCGACACCATCGCGGCGCACGGCCTGGACGCGCGCAGGTCGCTCGGCCAGCACTTCCTGCTCGACCTCAACCTGACCGCGCGGATCGCCGCCCTCGCCGGCGATCTCGAGGGCCGCGAGGTGGTCGAGGTCGGCCCCGGACCGGGCGGGCTGACGCGCGCTCTGCTGGACAGCCGGGCGACGCGCGTCGTCGCGGTCGAGCTCGATCGCCGCGCCGTCGCGGCACTCGCGGCACTGCAGGCCGCGCATCCCGGTCGGCTGCAGATCGTCGAGGCCGACGCGACGCGGCGCGACCTCGCCGCCTGCTGCGACCGCCCGCGCCAGGTCGTCGCCAACCTGCCGTACAACGTGGCGACGCCGCTGCTGGTCGGCTGGCTGCGCCAGGCCGCGTGCTGGGAGCGCATGACGCTGATGTTCCAGATGGAGGTGGCAGCGCGCATCTGCGCCGCACCCGACACTCCGGCCTACGGGCGCCTGTCGGTGCTGGCGCAGTGGTGCTGCAGTGCCGCCATGCTGATGCGCCTGCCGCCGGCCGCGTTCTGGCCGCCGCCGAAGGTGTTCTCCGCGGTGGTCGGGCTGGTGCCGCGCGCCGAGCAGCCGCCGGGCTCGCTGTTCGCCGACATGGAGCGGCTGACCGCGGCGGCCTTCGGACAGCGCCGCAAGATGCTGCGCGGCGCGCTGCGCGGGCTGGGCGGCGAGGCGCTGCTGTCGCGCGCCGGCATCGACGCCAGCCGGCGCGCCGAGACCCTCAGCATCGCCGAGTACGACACGCTGGTCCGGCTGCTGTGATGCCGCTACACCAGGGCGCGACCACCTCAGGGACAACACGATGCGGCATCTCGTTCTCGTCGGCGTGCTGGCGCCGCTGGCTCCGCTCGCCGCCGCGGCAATGCAGCCTGCGCTGCAGCGCGCGCTCGACGCGCCCACGCGCAGCGAGAAGTTCGTGGCGCGCGACGGCGCGCGTCACCCGGCGCAGGAACTCTCGTTCTTCGGCGTGACGCCGCACGCGAGCGTGGTCGAGATCTGGCCCGGCGGCGGCTACTGGACCCAGATCCTGGCACCGCTGCTGCACGACCGCGGCACCTATTACGCGGCATTCGGCTCGCCGGACGGCGACCAGACGGAGAGCCACTTCGCGTTGTCGCCGGCCTTCCGGCAGATGCTCGGGGCGCACCCGGACGTCTACGGCAAGGTCACGCCGACCGTGTTCGGCGCGCGCCATCCCGAGCTGGCACCGGCCGGCAGCGCCGACCTCGTGCTGACCTTCCGCAACCTGCACAACTGGATGGAGGCGGGGAACGCCGAGACGATGCTGGCCTCGATCCGCCGCGCCCTGAAGCCGGGCGGCATCCTCGGCATCGAGGACCATCGCGGCAGCACCAGCAAGCCGCAGGATCCCAGGGCCGAGGACGGCTACGTGCGGCAGGACTACGCCGAGGCGCTGATCGAGCATGCCGGGTTCAGGCTGGTCGCGACGTCCGAGCTGAACGCCAACCCGCGCGACACCGCGAACTGGCCGAAGGGCGTGTGGACGCTGCCGCCCACGCTGGCGCTGGGCAAGCTCGACCGCGCCAAGTACCAGGCGATCGGCGAAGCGGACAACTTCGTGCTGAAGTTCGCCAAGACCGGAAGCTGAACCCCCGGACGGCCTGCGCGGTCGCCTCGTCTCAGATCTCCAGGCGCTCGCCCCTGACCAAGCTGCAGCCGGCGATGCGCCAGCTGCCGTCGGGCTCGTGCTCCATGTCGTAAAGCGCGAGCGCCGCCTGCCCGTCCGAGCCGATCAGCTCGACCTTCTGCGTGAGCATGCCGTCGCGCCCGGCCGCGAGGCCGCCGAAGCTGAAGGATCGCGGGCGTATGATCACCTCGTATCCCGCCCGCACCATCGCCAGGAACTGCGTCGCGTCGCCGAACTTGGCGCGTATCGCCGGAGCCGCCAGCGCCAGTGCCGCGACGCCGTCATCGTGCCGCAGCGCCTCGATCTGCGCGGTGATCACGTGCCGGATCGCGCCCTGCTCGGCGGCGGCCGCCTGCTGCGCGCGCGCCGGCATTGGGGTGCACAGCGGCGTGCAGGCGGCGAGCAGGAGGGCGATCAGGACCCGGCGCATCGACGACCTCCGGCGGTGCCGCTTCCGGCGGCGTCGCCGCGTGCACTGGATCAGAACTCGGCTCGCCCCGCCAGCGATGTTTGACGGCGGCAGCCTCGAGGCGCCGCGGCTTGCTGCGGCACCGGCTCAGCCGAGAGCGGCGGCAACGAGCCCGGCGATCCCGGCCTGGGCGGCCTCGAGATGTCCGAGCGGCGCGTTCGAGCCGCTCATGCAGCAGGCGATCAGGATCGGCGCGCGCGGCGGCGGCGGCCAGGCCCAGGCGAGGTCGACGATGGCGCCGTTGCCGCCGGTGCCGGTCTTGTCGCCGACGATCCAGTCCCGCGGCAGGCCGGCGCGCAGACGCTTCCTGCCGGTGGCGCAGTTCCTCAGCCATCCGCGCAGGGCGTCGCGGCTGCCGGCCTTCAGCACCTCGCCGAGCAGGATCCTGCGCATCGTGGCCAGCATCGCGTGCGGCGTCGTGGTGTCGCGCGGATCGCCCGGCAGGTTCGCGTTCAGGGCGAGCTCGGTGCGGTCCAGCCGGGTCGCCGGGTCGCCGCACGCGCGCAGGAACCCGGTGAGCCCGGCAGGACCGCCGCAGAGCCCGAGCAGCAGGTTGGCGGCGGCGTTGTCGCTGACCTCGACCGCAGCCTCGGCGAGCTGCTGCACGCTCAGGCTGCCGGGCGCCGAACCGGCGGCGCCGAGAGCGGCGCGCGTCACCGGCGAATGCGGCAGCAGGTCGGAGGCGGCGTAGCGGACCGGGCTGCCGGCCCTGATCCGCCCGGCGTCGATCCCGGCCAGGATGCAGGCCGCGAGCAGCCATTTGAAGCTCGACGCCATCGCGAACCGTTCATCCGCGCGATAGAGGAGCGACATGCCGTCGCCGGTATCGATCGCCGCGACGCCGATGCGGCCGCCGGTGCGCGCCTCCATGGTTTCGATCCGGCCTTGGAACGTCGTCGCAGGGCGGTTCCGGGCGCGAGCGGGCCGGATGCCGGCGATGGCAGCGGCGCCGCTGCCGGCAAGCAGAGTCCGGCGTCGCGGGGAACCGCGGAGATGCCCGGCCGTCGATGCGTCCTTCGCGCCATCAGGACTGCACACAGTCACGCTTGATCCTCTCCAGCTCGTTCGCGTTCGCCTCGGCCCCGTGATGCGCAGCAGGTCGTCGATCTCGGCCAGCGCGGCGCGGGCGTCGGTGGTCCGGCACTGCGCGCCACCGCCTGAGCCGGCTTTCCGAAGTTCGTCGCCGCGGTCGCGTATGGCGGCTCCAGCCTGGGCACGCCCGCCGCTACGCAGGCCGGGGCAGGAACATGCCTCACCCGCCGTTGCGGCTCTAGCTCCGCACCAGCGCCTCGGCCATCCGATGCACCACCTGCGCCGCGCTGACCTGCTCCTCGACCGGTCCGGAGACCAGCCGCTCCGCCTCCAGCATGACGAGGCCGTGCAGGGTCGACCAGACCCAGGCGGCGGTGGCCCGCACATCCGCCGGAGCGACGAGGCTCGAGATCCGCCCCAGCAGATCGTCGAAGGCGTCGCCTGCCGATCGCCGCAGCGCGTCGTCCCGCGTCGTGCGCAGCAGTCGGGAGGCGAACATCAGCCGGTAGAGACCGAAATTGACCCTGCCGAAGTCCAGGTAGGCGAGGCAGGACCGCTCGAACCGCTCGCCCCTGGTCCAAGTGCCCGCAACATCCAGCGCAGCCCGGAAGTGCTGGAACCCCTCGGTCGCGACCGCCTCGAGCAGCGCCTCGCGGCTGCTGAAGTGCCGGTACGGAGCCGGTTGAGAGACGCCCAGCCCGGCGGCCAGCGCCTTCAACGAGATCGCCTCCGGTGCGGTGGTCCCGAGCGCGTCGCGCGCGGCCGCGACCAGCGCCGTGCGCAGGTCGCCGTGGTGGTAGGTGCTTGCCTGCTTGACGGCCGGGGCGACAGGGACGCGCGGTTCCGGGCGAGCTACCATGTAATTTCCTATAACATAACGCTTGACGGAGCGGCGGTGACCGGATGTAATACCTCATCACATAGGTCCGTCGCGACATGTCCGTCCCCGAGCAGCACGTCGCGCGTCGCCCGCACGTCAACCCCTTCCTGGCCGGCAACTACGCTCCGATCGATACGGAAACCACCGCCTTCGACCTGCCGGTGCAGGGCCGCATCCCGGAGGAACTGGAGGGCCGGCTGCTGCGCATCGGCCCCAACCCGATCGGAAGCACTCTGCGCCAGGAGGGCTACCACTGGTTCACGGGGAGCGGGATGGCGCACGGGCTGCGGCTCCGTGGCGGCCGGGCCGAGTGGTATCGCAGCCGCTTCGTCGTCTCCGACGGCATCGCGGTGCCGCTGGGCCGGCCCGCCCTGCCCGGTCCGCGCAACGGGCCGCGGGAGAACACCGCCAACACCAACGTCGTCGACATCGGCGGACGCACCTACGCCATCGTCGAGGCGGGCGGCCTGCCGGTCGAGCTGAGCTACACGCTGGAGAGCGTCGCGCGCTCCGACCTGGCCGGCACGCTCCGGCACGGCTTCGCCGCGCATCCCAAGCTCGACCCCATGACCGGGAAGCTGCACGTGCTGACCTACGAGCCGGGCCTGCAGGCGCTGAGCTACCTGCTGGTCGAGCCGGACGGGCGCTCGCGCAACGTCGCCCAGTTGCCCGCCGCGCACTGCCCGATGGTGCACGACGTGGCGTTCACCGCCACCCGGGTGATCGTGCTCGACCTGCCCGTGTGCTTCGAGGCGGCAGGCGTCGGTCACGGCTTCCCGTTCGCGTGGAACCCGCAACATGTCCCGCGCATCGGGCTGCTGCCGCGCGACGGCGACATCTCCGGCTTGCGCTGGGTGGAGGCGCCGTCCTGCTACGTGTTCCACGTGATGAACGCCTTCGACGACGGCGACGGCGTGGTGATCGACGTGGTGCGGCACGGGCGCGTCTTCGACCGCGAACGCCGCGGCCCGGACGGGGGAGCGCCGAAGCTGGTCCGGTGGCGCATCGACCTGCGCGGGGCGCTCAGCGAGACGGTGCTGGAGGCGCGCGGCTGCGAGTTCCCGCGCCTCAACGACGCCTTCGCCGGCCGGCCCTATCGCTACGGCTACACGGCTGCGGCGGAAGGCCTGCGCTTCGGGCCTGCCTACAAGCACGACGTCGCCGCCGGGCGCACCGAGACCCACCAGTATGGCGCGGGGCGGGCGACGCTGGAACCCGTCTTCATTGCCCGCCAGGGATCCGTCGACGAGGATGACGGCTGGATCATGTCCTACGTCTACGACGCCGGGCGGGACGCGTCCGACGTCGTGATCCTGGACGCGAAGGCCTTCTCCGACATCCCGGTCGCGACCATTGCGTTGCCGGTGCGAGTGCCGTTCGGCTTCCACGGCAACTGGCTGCCGGATCGCGCCTGAAGCGGGGGGCGATGCCGCTCCGGGCCCGGGCGCCTCAGCTTGCCGAGCCGATGATCCGCTCGGCCTGCTCGAACAGCGCCGCCGGCACCTCGTGCCCGGAGGCGCGCACGTTCTCGTCGACCTGCTCGGGCCGTGTGGCGCCGATGATCGCGGCGGAGACATTGGCCTCGCGCAGCACCCAGGCGAGCGCGAACTGCGCCAGCGTGAGGCCCGCCTCGTCGGCCAGCGGCCGCAGCGCCGCCACCGCCCGCAGCACCGGCGGCTCGAGCCACTGGCGGCGGAACATGCTGCCCATGGTGTCATGGGCGGCGCGGCTGTCCTGCGGGATCGCGGCGCCGGGCCGGTATTTGCCGGTCAGCACGCCCTGGCCGAGCGGCGACCAGACGATCTGCCCGATCCCCGAGCGGGCGCAGAGCGGGATCACCGCCGCCTCCGGATCGCGGTGCAGCAGCGAGTACTGCGGCTGGCTGGAAACGAACTTCGCCATCCCCGGCAGCGCCAGCGCCGCCTCGATGCGGTCGGCCGGCCACTCGGAGAAGCCGAGGCATCGGGCCTTGCCGGCGCGCACCACCTCGGTCAGCGCCTGCATCGTCTCCTCGAGCGGAGTGTCGCCGTCGAAGCGGTGGCACTGGTAGAGATCGACGTGGTCGACCTTCAGACGGGCCAGCGAGGCATCGATCTGCTTGTGCACCTGCGCCCGCGACAATCCGCGATCGGTGTCGCTCATCGGGAAGAACAGCTTCGTCGCCAGCACGTAGCTGTCGCGCGGCAGCCCGGCGAGCGCCTCGCCCAGCACCGTCTCCGCGGCTCCCCGGCCATAGACGTTGGCGGTGTCGATCAGCGTGATGCCGCGATCCAGCGCGCGGTGCACGCAGGCGATCGCCTGCTCCCGCTGCACCCCGCCGGACGTGGTCAGCCAGGAGCCGAAGGCGATCTCCGACACCTCGACGCCGCTGTCGCCGAGCTTGCGATACTTCATCAGCCCTGTTCCCCATCGCCCGGCCGGTTCACGGCCAGGAATTGCCGCAGCAGGCAGTTGACCTGCGCCGGCGCGTCCTGCTGCACCCAGTGCGACACGCCGGGCAGCCGCCGCAGCGTCAGATCGCGCACGTAGCGGGCGGTCCCGTCCAGGCAGATCAGGTCGAGTGCCACGTCCTGCTCGCCCCAGATCAGCAAGGTCGGTACCTCTATGCTGCGCGCGAGCGCCGCCGTCGAGGGGCGATCGATGCGCAGCGCGCGGTACCAGTTCAGCATCGCGGTCGCGGCACCCGGCTCGCCGACCTGGTCGGCGTAGATCGCCAGCACGTCGGGCGGCAGCGACGCCTGGGCGAACATCCGCCGCACCAGCGCGCCGCCACGGGCGGCCAGCAGCCGCTCCGGCAGCATCGGCACCTGGAACAGGGCGACGTACCAGGACCGGCGCAGCTGCCTCCAGTGATGCAGCGCTGCGCGGAAGCACAGCGGATGCGGCACGTTCATGATCACCAGCCGCCGCAGCGGGCGGATCCGCGCGGCGGCGAAGCACCACGCGACCATCGCCCCCCAGTCGTGCCCGATCAGCACCACGCTGGCGGCGCCGGACGCGTCGATCAGCGCCGCCACGTCGCCCAGCAGCTGCGCCAGCACGTAGTCGCGCACCTGGCGCGGCCGCGTCGTGCGACCGTAGCCGCGCTGGTTCACCGCCCACACCCGGTAGCCCAGCGACGCCAGCACCGGCATCTGGTGCCGCCACGAGACGGCATGCTCCGGAAAGCCGTGCAGGCAGAGCGCCAGGCGGTCGCCCTCGCCCTGCTCCAGCACCTCGAAGCGCATGCCGTTCGCGTCGATGAACCTGGTCCGCATCCCGGCTGTCCCGTCCCCGCCCGCCGTGCCGGACGTCCGGCACCGTTGCGACGGCAACGCGGCGCTTATTGTCCTCGATCATCTCCGCCGTTGCATCTCCTGCGCGTTGCTGCGTTTGTCCAGGATGGACGACACCTCCCGCCCGCGGGCCGACCGCACGCAGCTGCAGCAGATCATCGTCGGCCTGACCGAAGGCATCATCCTGATCGACTTGGACGGCACGATCGTCTGGGCGAACGAGGCGGCACTCGCCATGCACGGCCTGCGCTCCGCCGATCAGCTCGGCGGCAGCGTCTCGGCCTATCGCGATCGCTTCGAGCTGCGCTACCGCAACCAGCATCGGCTGCCGCCGGAAGAGTATCCGATGCAGCGCGTGGTCGATGGCGAGAGCTTCAGCGAGGTCACCGTCGAGGTGGCGCCACGCGGCGGCGAGAAGCGCTGGGTGCACGAGATCCGCAGCCTGATCCTGACCGACGCCGCGGGTCGGCCGGACTGCCTGGCGCTGGTGCTGGACGACGAGACCGAGCGCTTCAACGCCGAGGAGCGATTCGAGCGCACCTTCAACGCCAACCCCGCGCCGGCGATCATCGTCCGCCTATCCGACATGCGCTACGTCAAGGTGAATCATGGCTTCCTTGAGCTGACCGGGCACGTGCGCGAGGCGGTGATTGGCCGGTCGATGCACGAGATGGACGTGCTGGAGGGTGCCGAGAAGCGCGACCTGGCGGTGAAGCGGCTGCATGCCGGCGAGACCGTTCCGCAGATGGAGGCCTGCCTGCGCCTGCCGGACGACCAGATCAAGACCGTGATCGTCGCCGGCCAGCCGATCGAGGTGGGTGATGCGGCCTGCATGCTGTTCAGCTTCGCCGACCTGCATCCGCGCAAGCAGGCCGAGGATGCGCTGCGGCAGAGCGAGGCACGGTTCGCCGTCGCCTTCCGGCTGGCGCCGGGACCGATGGTGATCGTCGCACTCGACGGGCTGCGCCTGCTCGACGCCAACGACGCCTTCACCGCGGCCACCGGCTGGCGGCGCGAGGAGGTGATCGGCCGCACCGAAGCCGAGATCGGGCTGTGGAGCGGCGCCGAGCGGGAGGAGGTGGCACGGCTGGTCAAGCAGACCGGCCACGTGCGCAGCATGGATGTCAGGCTGCGGAGCAAGGACAAGCAGGGCCGGGACTATCTGCTGTCGGCCGAGACGGTGATGATCAACCGCGAGCACTGCGTGCTGATGGTGATGCTGGACATCACCGAGCGCAGGCAGACCGAGGTCGAGCTGCTGAACGCGATCGACGCGGTGATGCAGGACACCTCGTGGTTCGGGCAGAAGGTGGTCGAGAAGCTCGCCAGCCTGACCGGGCGACAGGCGCCGGATGGCCCGGGCCCGGGCGATCTGAGCCCGCGCGTGCGCGAGGTGGTCGGCCTGATGGCGCAGGGACTGTCGGACGAGCAGATCGCGAGCCGGCTCGGGGTGAGCCGGAACACGATCCGCAATCACGTCTGCGCGAGCTACCGCAGGCTCGGCATCCATTCGCGCAGCGCGCTGGTCATCTGGGCACGCGAGCGGGGCCTGGGAGGCGAGGCAAATCTGCCGGGGAAACAACGCGCCGCCAAACACGTGGCGAGGCGACTAGTGCGCGTATCCTAATGGCATAGTGCAGATGCACCAGGCGATTTCTGTTGCGGTTCCGACAAATACAGTATCCGCCAGTAAAACCTTTTCCCATGCTCGCAGTTAAGCTTGCACCCGGCCGTGCTAGTAGAGCCGAGGATAAACCCCGCAATCGAGGAGACCGTCATGGACAAGGATCGCGTCGAGGGCATCGGCAAGAAGATCACCGGCACCATCAAGGAGGCCGCTGGCAAGGTCACCGGCGACACCAAGACCCAGGCCGAGGGCACGGCAGAGAAGACCGCCGGCAAGGCACAGAACACCGTTGGCGGCGCCAAGGACTCCGTGCGCGACGCGCTGAAGGAATGATCCTCCCGGGAGCGCGGCCGCGCGACGGCGACGACACGGCAGCAGCCGAACTGCCGGCGGCCCACGAGGAGCTTGTGCTGCCGCTGCACGCGGAGGCGGTGCAGCTCTCGCGCCGCACCGTCGAGCGGGCGGTGGTGCGTGTCGCCACGGTCACGCACGAGCGCCCGCAGCTGGTGGAAGAGACCCTGCGGCACGAGCGGGTCGAGGTCGAGCGGGTTCCGGTCGGGCGCATCGTCGAGGCGGTACCGGCCATCCGCGAGGAAGGGGACGTCACGATCCTGCCGGTGATCGAGGAGATCGTCGTGGTCGAGCGCAGGCTGTTCCTCAAGGAGGAGGTGCATGTGCGGCGCGTGCGAAGCTCGGAGCCCTATCGCCAGACGGTGATGCTCCGCCAGCAGGAGGCCGTGATCACCCGCCAACCGGCGTCGGCCGATGCGGCCGAGGGGACGCCCCCGCGACCCGCGCCGAGCCTATCCACATCAGATTGATTGAAGGACCACTGGACCATGAGCGAAGAGACCATCGTTGCCGTCTTTGACAGCGCAGCCCACGCCGACGCCGCCGTGCAGGACCTGAGGGCGGCGAACGTCCCGGCCGACGCGATCACGCAGCATGCCGGAACCGGTACCGGCGCCGGCGTGATGAGCGGCTCCACCACCGCCTCCACGCCGGTCCGCGAGAAGGGGTTCTGGTCGGGCCTGTTCGGCGGCGAGCCAGACCACGACACCGCGGTGTATGACCGCAGCCTGCAGGGCGGCTCGACCGTGGTGACGGTGAAGGCGCCCGAGCAGCATGTGCAGTCGGTCGCCGCGATCCTCGACCGCCACAACCCGATCGACATCGACGACCGCGCCAGCGGCTACGGCCTGACGCAGGGCAGCAGCGTGGCGGCGCCGGCAGCGGCGCCCGTCGCGACCGCGAGCACCGGCACCGCCGCCGGGGAAGCGGTGATCCCGCTCTCCGAGGAGCAGCTGGTAGTCG
This sequence comes from uncultured Acetobacteraceae bacterium, assembly GCA_964245755.1. GTDB lineage: Bacteria > Pseudomonadota > Alphaproteobacteria > Acetobacterales > Acetobacteraceae > Lichenicoccus. The sequence continues at coordinate 19,333 of CAXTNV010000045.1, forward strand.
GCAAGCGCGCGGTCAACCGCGGCACCACGCGGGTGCGACGCTTCGTCGTCGAGACGCCGGTCGAGGAGCAGGTCACGCTGCGCGACGAGACGGTGCACGTCGAGCGCCGCCCGGTGAGCGCCGGGCGCGTGACCAGCGGCGACGACTTCACCGAGAAGACGCTCGAGGTGCGGCAGACCGGCGAGGAAGCCGTTGTCGGCAAGACCGCCCACGTCCGCGAGGAGGTGGTCGTGCGCAAGGAGGCGCAGGAGCACGTCGAGACGGTGCACGACACGGTGCGTCGCGAGGAGATCGCCGTCGAGCCGGTCACCACCGGCCCCGCCAGCGGCACCGGCCGCCTCGCCGGGACCACCGGCACGCAGAAGGTCTGAGCGTCCGCCGCAAGGCGCACCCTCCGGTCCGCTACCCCGCGCGGCGGAGCCGTCGCCGCCCCCCGATCACGAGCACGCACTGCGAGGCAACGGCCCCCGGGCCCGGCCTCCGCGCGCGACATCGGCGCGCCCCACCCGGAACCAGGACTACGATAATGAAATTCGTCCCGATCGCACTCGCCGCCGCCCTGGTGGCGACGGCCGCCACGGCCCAGACCACGAGCAACCAGCCGACCAGCAACCAGCCCGCGGGCAGCGGCACCATGTCCGCTCCTGCCCACGGCGACGGCAGCTCCGGCACCGCCGCGGCGAGCGGCGACCACAACCAGGCGGTGGCGACCACCGACGCCAACGCACCGCAGCCCGCACGCGGCGCCAATTCCTTCAGCCGTGGCGAGGCCCGCCGCCGCATCGAGAGCGGCGGCTTCCAGAAGGTGTCCAGCCTGCACAAGGACAGCGGCGGCATCTGGCGCGGCAAGGGCACCAAGGACGGCCAGCCGGTCAGCGTCTGGCTGGATTACAAGGGCAACATCGGACAGCAGTAGCGCTCGCCCGGTTCCCCGACGACCGATCCCCCGACGGGCGGCACGACAAGCAGACAGGAGGCCTACATGGCCATGCGAACCTTTACCCACCTCTATGACAGCTACGACGACGCGCGCCACACGGTGGAGGCGCTCGAGGCCGCCGGCGTTCCGCACGCCGACATCAGCATCGTATCGAACAACGCCGACAGCAGCCACGCGATCGGCGCCACCGGCGACGCCACCGCGCCCGCCGCCGCGACCGGCACTGGCGCCACCACCGGCACCCTCGTCGGCGGCGGCGTCGGCCTGCTGACCGGCCTCGGCCTGCTGGCGATCCCGGGTGTCGGCCCGGTCGTGGCCGCAGGATGGCTGGTGGCGACCCTCACCGGCGCCGGCCTCGGCGCCGCGAGCGGCGGTCTGCTCGGCTCGCTGGTCCACGCCGGCGTGCCTGAGGAGCAGGCGCACACCTACGCCGAGGGCGTGCGGCGCGGCGGCACGCTGGTCACCGTGCGCGGCGACGACAGCCAGGCCACCACCATCGCGGCGGTGCTGGACGGCCGGACCGCGAATGCGGTCGATGTGGCGGGTCGCCGCACCGACTACGAGAGCAGCGGCTGGACCCGCTACGAAGACACGGCGGCGCCCTACACCGCGGACCAGGTCACGGCGGAGCGCTCGCAGCGCGTGCGCATCCTGAAGACGAACTGATCC
>CAXTNV010000045.1:21033-24355 GCA_964245755.1 uncultured Acetobacteraceae bacterium
TGCGTCTCCGCGACGGCGATGGAGATCGACGCATGAGCGACAAGGGTCCCCTCGATCGAGGCATGGCCGGCCTGCAGGCGGCAGGCGAGGCAGTGCGGCAGGTCGGTGAGCAGAGCCGGCAGGCAGGCGCGCAGGCAGCGGGCCAGGCGCAGGATCTGGCGCACGAGGCGATGGATCGCGGCACGGCGCTGGCCGGTGCCGCGGCGGAACGCGCCGCCGCCGTCGCGGAGACGCAGGGCGTCGCCGGACAGCTCGAGGACATCGCCCGGGCGGTGCACCGCTCCGGGGAACAGCTCGAGGGACATCAGGACTGGGTGGCGGGCCTGGTGGAGCGCGGCGCCGACGAGCTCGGCGCGCTGGCCGAGACGTTGCGCCGCAACGACCTGCGCGGGCTGATGGGCGAGCTCGAGGGTCTCGCACGGCGTCAGCCGGCGCTGTTCGCCGGCGCCTCGCTGGCCGCCGGCTTCGCTTTGGCGCGGGTCGGTCGGATCGCGGCGGCCGGGGTTTCCAAGGCCGACCTGCCCAGCCTGCCGGAGGTCCGGCCTTCCGGAAGCTCGAAGTGAGCGGGTTCAAGTCGGCGGCCGGCCCCGGCCTGGACAGCATCCTGGGCAGCGTCGCCCACGACATCCAGGACCTGGTTCGCGGCGAGATCCAGCTGGCGCGCGCCGAGTTCGACCGGACGCTCCACCGCGTCGTCATGGCGGCGATCTTCCTGCTCGGTGGCGCCCTGGTCGGCTTCGCCGGCCTGGTCGTGTTCCTCCAGGGTATCGCCGCCGCACTGGCGCTGGTGCTGCCGACCTGGGCGGCGTCGCTGCTGGTGGGGCTGCTGATCGTCGCGGTCGGCGGCCTGTTCGCCCGCTCCGGCCTGACCATGCTGTCACTGAAGGCGCTGACGCCCGTGCGGATGACGTCGAGCCTGCAGAAGGACGTGCGCGTCCTCAAGGAGCACATCTGATGTCCGAGATTTCCGAGTCGCAACGCATCGAGAACGACCTAGACCAGACGCGCTCACGCCTGGACGGCCACCTGGACGAGCTGCAGGACAGGTTCTCGCCCGGCCAGGTGCTGGACGACCTGATGAAATACTTCCGTGGCAGCGAGGGCGCCGATTTCGGACGCAGCCTGCTGGATAACGTGCGTGCCAATCCGCTGCCTGCCGCGGTGACCGGGATCGGCCTCGCCTGGCTGATGGCCACCAACCCGCGTTCCGGCGCGGCAGCCACCGGACGCGTGCAGGCGAACGCGGGCCTGCCGGCCGGAAGCAACGTGCGCGTCTTTCCCGGCACGCCCAGCCTCCAGGCGAGCGGCTTCCGGCAGGGCGGCCACGAGGAGATGTCGACCAGGCTGCGCCGTGCCGAGCAGGAGGTGGCGGCGCGCGGACCCGGAGAGGCCGAGCCGGCCTACACGGCACGCCTCGATGCCGCGCGCGGCCAGGCGGTCGGCCTGATGCAGCACGCGCAGGAGAGCGCCCAGTCCTTCAGCCAGCGCATCAGCGACGCGGTGGCCTCGGCCCAGGAGGCGCTTACGCGCGGGGCGCACGACCTGCAGGATCAGGCCCGCGGCGTCGCGGGGTCGGTCGGCGACGCCGCCCGCGGCGTGGCACAGCGCGCCGGAGGTGCCGCGACGCAGGGTGGCCAGCTCGCCGGGCAGGCGGGCGGCGGCCTGATGAGCAGCCTCGTCGAGAGCCCGGTCCTGCTCGGCGCGCTCGGGCTGGCGGCCGGCGCCCTGCTCGGCGCCCTGCTGCCGCAGTCGGACCAGGAGGAGGCGGCATTGGGCGGCGTCGCCGGGCAGGCCCGCGACACGGTGCGCGGACTGGCGCAGGAAGCCGTCGACCGCGGCGGCCAGATCGCCCAGGCGGTGCTCGACAAGGGCCACGACAGCGCCGAGGCGCACGGGCTGACGGGCACGCGCAGCCCCGGGGAACTGGTCGACGCCGCGATGAGCGGCGAGCTCGCCACCGGGGTCAGGCAGGTTGCGGGGGAAGCGCTCCAGGCAGGCGACGGGGCGGCACGCGAGCCGCGCGAGGCACCGCCGAGCGGTTCGCCGCCGGGCTGACGCCGCGATGCATCGCATTCCCAGGCGGCAATTCGGGGCGGTCGTCGCCGCGGGCCTGCTGCTGCCGCAGTGCCTGGCGCCGCGGGCGCGCGCCGACAATCGCATGGGCTATCGGCTGCTCTCCCCCGAGGAGGCGGCGGGCCTTCCGCGCAACGGCGGCAGCCTCGGCCTCACGGTGGCGAGGGCGCGGCAGATCACCGACAGCGGCATGACGTTCGAGTTGATGCAGGTGAAGGCGGTGCGCCAGGGTGGTGCGGGCGACCAGGGGGGTCTGCGTGTCGGCGACCAGGTCATCGCGGTGGATGGACGGGTATTTCCGAGCATCGCCGCGTTCGCCTCCTATGTCGGCGCGCTGCCGCCCGGCCGCCGCATCGACGTGGACTTCATCCCTGCGGGTGGCGGCCTGCCGCAGGCCCAGCGCAGGTCCATCGTCGTCGGAGCCGCGGCCGGTGCGGCGCCAGCACCTTGACGATACCGGGCTAGTTGCCCAGCTCGAACTCGGGCGCGGTGTCCGGCTCCTCGGCGGTGTCGTCGTCGTCACGCACGGCCCTCTCGCCGCGCGCCTGGCGCTCGGCGTCCTCGGGAGAGCGGGCGACGTTGACGGTGACGCGGATCACCACCTCGGGATGCAGCACCACACGCACCTCGGTCAGGCCGAGGATCTTGATCGGCTGGTCGAGCTGGACCTGCTGGCGGCCGACCGTGAGCCCCGCTTCGGAGATGGCGACCGCGATGTCGCGCGGCGAGACCGAGCCATACAGGCTGCCTGAGTCGCCGGCCTGGCGGATGATCACCACCGACATGCCGCCGACGCGCTCGGCGAGCCGCTCGGCTTCCTCGCGTCGCTTCAGGTTCTGTGCCTCGAGCTGAATGCGCTCGCGCTCGAAGCGGTCGCGGTTGTTCGCATTGGCGCGGATCGCCTTGCCCTGCGGCAGCAGGTAGTTGCGGGCAAAGCCCGGCTTGACCTTCACCACCTCCCCCATTTGCCCCAGCTTCTCGACGCGCTGGAGCAGGATCACTTCGGTCGCGGCCATGATCCGTCTCCCTCAGGTCAGAATGTAGGGCAGCAGGGCGAGGAAGCGCGCACGCTTGATCGCCTGGGCGAGCTCGCGCTGCTTCTTTGCCGAAACTGCGGTGATCCGGCTCGGCACGATCTTGCCGCGCTCGGAAAGGAAGCGCGACAGCAGCCGCACGTCCTTGTAGTCGATCTTGGGCGCGTTCGGGCCGGAGAACGGGCAGGACTTGCGGCGGCGATAGAACGGCCGGC
>CAXTNV010000046.1:0-23593 GCA_964245755.1 uncultured Acetobacteraceae bacterium
CCGTGCGTCCGCACGTCGTTGTCGCGCCACATCGATGCGAACTCGGGGCTCGACCGGCACAGCTCTTCGACCAGCGGCGCGACCTCGGCGTCGGCGCCCGCGCGGGCGGCATCGATCCGGAAGGCGCCGACGACGAAGCGGGCCACCGCCTGCCAGTCGGACTGCGCCGCGCGTATGCGAGGATCGCAGAAGATCAGGCGCAGGATGTTGCGCCGGTCCGGCGGCAGCGCGCCGTAATCCGTGAGCACGGCCGCGGCGGCGCGGTTCCAGGCCACGACATCCCAGGTCGCGGTCCTGACGATCGCCGGGCTGTAGGTCAGGACGTCGAGCAGGCGCTGCAGTCGCGGCGTGATCCCGTCGCTGCTGCGGTAGTGCGCCTCCGGCGGGCGTCCGAGGCCGAGCAGGAACAGGTGCTCGCGCTCCACCTCTGTCAGCGTCAGCGCCCGCGCGATCCGGTCGAGCACGTCCGCCGAGGGGTGGCCGCCGCGCCCCTGCTCCAGCCAGGTGTACCAGGTGGCGCTGATGTTGGCGCGTTGCGCCACCTCCTCGCGGCGCAGCCCCGCGGTTCGCCGACGGCCGCCGACGACGCCGAACGAAGCCGGGTCGAGCCTGGTGCGCCGGTTCCTGAGATAATTACCGAGCGAATTGCCGTCGGACAAAGCTGCGCACCCTGTTGGCAACTACACCGGGATGATCTCCCTACTTTAACGACCTTGCCGAGCTGCCGACAATGGTAGCAGCAAACTGAGGAGACCGAGCGCATGCGGGTATTCGTGACCGGCGCCACCGGATGGGTGGGCTCAGCCGTGGTCGAGGAACTGGTCGCGGCTGGCCACCAGGTGACCGGCCTCGCCCGTTCCGACGACAAGGCGGCGGCGCTCGCCGCCGCCGAGGCCGAGGTGCTGCGCGGCACGCTCGACGATCTCGACGCGTTGCGCCGCGCCGCCTCGGCGACGGACGCGGTGATCCACACCGCCTTCGACCACGACTTCACCAGGTTCGCCGAGAACGCCGAGCAGGATCGGCGCGCGATCGAGACGCTGGGGGACGTGCTCGTCGGAAGCGACCGCCCGCTGATCGTCACCTCGGGCGTCGCGCTGCTCGCACCGGGCCGGGTCGCGACCGAGGCGGACGTGCCCGCGTCGGACCCTTCCTTCCCGCGCCGGTCCGAAGCGGCCGCGAGGGTGCTGGCGCGGCGCGGCGTGCGCGCCGCGACGCTGCGGCTTGCGACGTCGGTGCACGGCCTCGGCGATCGTGCCTTCATCCCGATCCTGATCGGCTTGGCGCGCGAGAAGGGCGTATCGGCCTACCTCGGCGACGGCCTGAACCGCTGGCCAGGCGTGCACCGGCTGGATGCCGCGCACCTCTACCGGCTCGTGCTCGAGGCGGGCGCGTCCGAGCCGGCCTATCACGCCATCGCCGACCAGGGCGTGCCGTTGAGGGACATCGCCGAGGTGATCGGCCGCCGCCTCGGAGTGCCGGTCGAACCGCGCGGCGTTGAGCATTTCGGCTGGTTCGCCGACTTCGTGGGCCTGGACATGCCGGCGTCGAGCGAGCGCACCCGGTCGTGGCTCGGCTGGGCGGCGACCGGGCCGGACCTGCTCGCCGACATCGATCAGCCCGGATACTACGCGGGATGATGAGGTGCCGGTCCATGTCGGCAGGCCAGCGGTCTGAACCTGCTCGCAAAAGGCAGCAGCCGCGCGGGTCGTTCGGGCGTCGGTCACGCCACGGGCCGAGACGATTCATATCGTTACCGAACCTTCCCGTGCTACTCGATGGAGCACCCGTGGCGTCGCCGCCCCGGCCGATGGAGGGTCTGTCATGGTTGCGGTCGACCTCGAGGCGATGGATGCGAAGCCCGCCGACAGACGCCGGAACCAGGCCGAAGCGCGGCGGGTTGCGAACTTGGCGTATCCGTTCCGATGCTGTGTCATCTGCGGCCTGCAGATCCCGACGTGCCTGCAGATCGCCCATCTCGACCATGACGCCAGCAACAACGCTGCCGAGAACCTCTCCCGCCTGTGCCCGACGCATCACTGGATGTACGATGCCGGCTTCTATCCCATCGAGGCCGTTCGGCTGCTGCAGCTGCACTGGCAGGACAAGCGAGGCGTGCCCGACCACAAGGCTCGGATGAAGGATGCCGGCGCGAAAGCATCACGCACCCGCAAGCGGACCGCCGCCGCCCGCAAGGCCGCTGCTACGCGCCGGAGCCGGATCGCCGCCGCCACCTAGAGTTCTGTCGTCGGCTTGCGGGCGCTGAGCGTATCCGCCGCAACGCTGGCTCAGCAGCTCGACCCGCCCGCTCCGGAGACGTCGTCCCGGGCTCCCAGGGAGGCGATGAACTCGAGGATGCCGTCGACGGCGGCCGCCTCGTCGATGTCGAAATTGGCCCACTGCGCGTGCGGGTACGGCATGACCAGGCTCGGATGGTCCAGCGGCCGGTCGGTCACGTGCTCGGCGGCGAGCCAGCGCAGCGCGGTCGGCGCCTCCAGCATCGTCGGCAGCTCGTAGATGCCCAGATCGGCGCGATGGTCCAGGTTCCACCGGCCGGTCATCACGTAGCCGGGTTTGTTGCAGGCCCAGCGATACTTCGCGAGCCCGGCACCCCACATCGCGACGAAGCCGTCGCAGCGCGCGATCAGACACAGGTTCTCCGGCACGCTCAGCCCGACCGCGTCCACGATCGCCTCCCGCCCGTGCAGCGCGCGCAACCCGTCGAGGATGGCACGTTCTGCCGCCGCGGTGGCACCCTCCTGCCCGGCGCGCTCGCCGTAGCTGCGATGCTTGACCCCGCCCGCCGCCACGTTGTGCCCGTCGATGACGAAGCGCGCCCGCGGGTGGCGGCGTCGCACCGCGGCGATCAGCCGGCCGTAGAAGCCGAGCAGGTCGGTCAGGGTGCGGTTCTCGACGCGCAGGCCGAGCAGCAGCACCGGCCATGCCGCGGCCGGCGCCTGTTCGTCTCGCTCTGGCCTCCGGTCAGGCTGGCCGGCTTGGTCCGGCGAAACCGCCTCGGCATGGGCGAGCAGCCGGCGACGCAGCGCCGCCGAGACGAACGTGCCGGTCGCGCGGACGACCAGCCGTCCGTTGCCGTAGGCGTAGCCGACCAGCTCGCGCGCATCGCGCAGCAGCCCGCGCCGGACGCTGCCGGCAAGCTCGGGAAACAGCGTATCGATCGGGCCGTAGAACTCGACCGGACGATCCGCGTCCGGCACGATCCATTCCGGCAGCGCGGCATCCGTCACCGCGGCGGCGAGGAACCCTTCGATGCCGGTGAGCTCGTTCCAGAGCTGGTGGCCGATATGGCTCCAGGGTGGCGCGCGCAGCGGCACCGACACGCCGCGCAGCGGCGCGGCCAGGTAGGCGGCGTAGGCGGTGCCGTGCACGACCAGGTGGTGCGACAGCGCATCGGGAAGGAAGCGCTGCGCGCCCGCGGCCATGCCCTCCTGGCCGGGGCCGCACAGCAGCAGGCCGGGACGCGGCAGGTAGAGCGCGTAGACCTGCGAGTGCTCGTGGCCGGCGATCAGGTAGAACACCAGCCCGCCGGCGGCGACGAAGCGGTAGGCGAAATGGAAGTCGTCGATGCAGAGGCTGCCCTGCGACGCCACCGGGGCGCCGCTGACCGGATCCGGCACCTCGAAGCGGCCGCCGGCGACGATCGCCGGCAGCATCGCCTGCAGGTCGGTGGCGAGCAGGTCGTGCAGGTGCGGCCGGCGCAGCGTGAGCGCCGCGCGGTCGTCGGCGGGACTGGCCAGCAGCGACTGCGGCGCCGCGACCAGCGGCAGCAACTCGAGCGGCCCGGCGGCCAGCCGCTCGCGGCACAGCCCCATCAGGTCGAGCCGGCAGGCCTCGTCGAGTGCGAGGAACCCCTCCGCCGCCGGGCGCAGCACGGGGTTCGGGTCCTGCAGCAGCGCCCGGACCAGTTCGCCCAGCACCGGCGAGGCGGCGCGCGACAGCAGCGTGCGGTCGCGCGGCGTCAGGCCGGCAACGTGGTCGCCCAGCCGGTGGCCCTCCGAGCACAGGTACCAGACCGCTCGGGCGCCGCTCTCGTGCACGAGCTGCATCAGCAGGAACGGCGCGAAGCCCGAATAGAGCAGCGTCGCGCGCCATCCCGGCAGCAGGCCGCGGCATCCGGTGCCGCGCAGCACCACCTGCTGGCGGTCGAGCAAGAACACCAGTGCGGGGGCGCCGTCCTCGATCCGCAGCGGATCGGGATGGACGAAGCCGATCAAGTGCCGCCGAGCAGCCCGTCGCGCAGCTCCGCGCTCGGGGGATGCGCGCCGATCATCCCGGCCAGCATGCGGCGGGCGAAGTCGATGTCCGGGATCACCGCCAGGCTCTCGTCGTTGAACAGCACCTGCAGGCCCTTCGGACCGTAGACGTAGGTGGTGACGTCGCCCGGTTTGACCGCGCGCGCCGTCTGCAGCAGCTGGGCGAAGGAGTCCTCGTCAGACTTCGGGCAGCCCTCCGCGCAGATGCTCGCGTGCTGCTCGCGCAGCTGGTCCTGCACCCGCCCGGCGCCGGCCGCATGCAGGAAGTGCAGCCGCAGCAGCTTGCTGCCCGGCTCATCGAGGATGGTCTGCGCCGCGCGGGCCGGCTGCGGGACGTAGAGCCCGGCGACGTAGCCGTGTATGCGCAGGATGGTGAAGCGGCGCAGCCCGAGCCCGTTGAGCTGCAGGGTCTCGCCCGCCCTCGCGACCGTCTCGGGCATGGTCACGCCGTCCAGGCTGCGGGCCGCGGCCGGCGCCGCGGCGACCGCGAGCAGCAGGACGCAGAGGCCGGCGCAGCACCGGCGGAGACGGGTGGAACCGGTCATGCTCTTGCCTCTCCGGCCGCCGAACCTGCGGAGTTTGCAGGCGCGGCGCGAAAACGGCAACCGGAGCCGCTCAGAGGGTATAGCGCAGCGAGAAGAACAGTGTGCGGGGATCGTTGAAGGCTGCGGCCCAGTATACCGGGACACCGGCGCCCTGCGCGTAGGACAGGCTCTGCGGGTAGCGGCGGTCGAGCAGGTTCTTGGCCGACAGCGTCGCGGTCCAGTGCCGCGCCGGGCTGGTCCAGGCGATCAGCGTGTTCAGGAACACCTGGTCGGGCAGCCGGGTCTGGTCGTTCTCCAGCGCGTCGGTGAACACCGGGCCCTGGTAGGAGACGTCGCCCGCGAGGCGCAGCGCGCCGGGGATCCTCAGCGGCAGCACGAGGCTGCTGCTCAGGTCCATCTGCACGCGCGGCGAATACGGCAGGCGCTCGCCGGCGTGCGGCGTGTTGTTCAGTGCGACCCCGGTCGGATAGGCGCTGCGCGAGAACACCCCGTCGAAGCTGTCGAGCTGGCCGAAAAGATACGACGCGGTGCCGTCGACGTCCCAGCCGGGCAGCAGGTGGAGCGACGCCTCGCCCTCGACCCCCAGCGAGTGGCCGTTGCCGACGTTGTAGCGCCGCGCGATGCCGCTCGACGGGTCCAGCGTGGTCACCTGGATGTCCTGGAAGTCGTTGTAGAACCAGGCGCCGTTCAGGGTCAGCCGGTGCGCGAACGGCTCGCTCTTGATGCCGAGCTCGTAGGTGGTGACGGTCTCGGGATCGTAAGGCAGCAGCGCCTGCTGCCGGCCGAGTGCGGTCGGAGTCTGTGCGCGGTAGTCGTAGCCGCCGGACTTGGAGCCTTGCGATATCGACACGTACGGCATGATCCGCGCCGCCAAGGTCCATTGCAGCGCGCCCTTCGGCAGCAGCTGCGACCAGCTGCGCCGCGCCGAGGCGGTCCAGGCGACGGCGCCGGGCGGCGCGCCGTAGAGCACAGCGAGCTCGTTCGCGGCCGTCGTCGTGTGTTTCCTGCCGGTCGCCAGATAGCTCAGCACCTCGGAGTTCGAATGCTGCTCCCAGTTCCAGCGCAGCCCTACGGAAGCGTTCAGGTTCGGCGTGATCCTGTACTGGGCAAGGCCATACAGCGCCCAGTTGTGCGTGACCTGGTCGATCCCCGCGTAGACCGGCTGCAGCCGGATCGCCGCCGCATCGTTCGTCTGCGTGCCGAAGACGTTGTTCGCCCGACGTCCGGTGCGCCAGTCCTCGTCGAGGAAGTAGGCGCCCGTGGTGAAGGAGAAGCGCCCGTACTCGCCCAGCAGCTGCGCATCCTCGGAGTACGCGCGGTCTCCGTAGTGCAGCAGCTGCGAGGTGCGGGCATAGAGGTCGCCGGTGTTGTCGTAGTAGCCGTTGTCGTCGTAGCCGCGCACGCCGCCGACCGAGCGCAGCGTCAGGTGGCTGTCCAGCCGGTAGGCTAGCGTTCCGGTGAAGCCCGCCTCGCTGTAGTTGTTCTTCGGGTAGATCGAGGAGAACAGCCCATAGCGATAGGGGTTGAGCAGGTTGCCGTAGCCGCGGTTGGTGCTGCCGTCCGCGGTGCCGTCGAAGACGAGCGTGATGTCGAGCCGGTCGTTCGGCGTTGCGCGCAGCTTGCCGCGCGCCTGGGTGTAGTCGATGTCGTTCTCGTCGCGGTCCAGGGTATAGTTGTGATCCACGCCGTCGCGCTGGTGATGCTCGACGGCGAGGCTCGCGTACAGCTGGTTCGCCAGCAGCGCGCCGCTGGCCGCGAGCCCTCCCTGCACCTCGTTGTAGCTGCCGTAGCCGGCCTGGGCGGTGAAGTGCGTGACGTCGTCGGGCACCACGGTGTTGATGCGCACGGCACCTCCCTCCGCGCCGTGGCCGGTGGTGAAGCCGACCGGACCGCGATCCACCTCGATCTCGTCGATGTCCAGCAGCTCCTGCATCGTGCCGATCGTGCGCGTGAGATAGATACCGTCGATGTAGCTGCCGACGGACGGCTCGCCCTGCGCGTCCAGCTCGCCAATGCCGCGGATGAAATAGTTCGAGTTGGAGTAGCCCACCGTGGCGCGGGGCTGGAACAGGTTCGGCGTCAGGTTGCTGATCTGGCGCGTCGTGGTGATGGCGAGCTGGCTCAGCTTCTCCGACGACAGGCTGGAGACCGACGCGGCGGTGTGCTGCAGCTTGGAGTGCCGGGCCGCGCGATGCGACACTCCCGACACGGTGATGGTCTGCACCCGCGCGCGGGGCGCCTTGGCGTGCGGCGCGGCGGCGGCGGCGCTGGCCGGAACGGTGGCGCCCGGCGCCGCTGCGGCGCCCGCAGCAGGAGCGATCACGGTCACGATCAGGGCGGCGCAGGACGTGCCGTATCGTCGCGCGCGGTCGATGAGGTGCAGTGGTCGAGGTCGCGACATGAGCAGGTTCCGGCGGCAGGGTCGGCGGCGTGTGCCGCGGTCGCGCCGATATCCGCTACAGAATATCGTGTTTATCAATACTGACTGACTTGAATAGTGTAATAGGGTGGGATTGAGATATTTCACATATGCAGAACGCGCTCAGCCGCTACTCTCACCTGACCGAACGGGAACGGGCACGATCATGGACGGCATGCTGAAGGCGGATGCGGTCGGCGCACCCGCGCTGGACGAACTGGTGCGGCAGCTCGCAGGCCGCGCCGCCGACCATGATCGCGACGGCACCATCGCGGTGGAAAGCCTGCGCGCGCTGCATCGCGCCGGCCTGCCCGCGCTCACCGTGTCGCCCGCCCACGGCGGCGCCGGCGCCGGCCTGCGCGAAGTCGCCAACGTGATAGGCCGCCTGGCGCGAGGAGATCCCTCGGTGGCGCTGATCCTGTCGATGCAGCATCTGCAGCACGCCGAGATCGCCCGCTCGGCGCGCTGGCCGGAGCCGGTGCGACGGCTGGTGTCGCGCGAGGCGGTGCGCGAGGGAGCGCTGATCAACGCGCTCCGGGTCGAGCCCGAACTCGGCACCCCGGCGCGCGGCGGCCTGCCCGCGACCTGCGCCCGGCGCACCGCCGAAGGCTGGCGCATCAGCGGGCGCAAGATCTATTCGACCGGCTCGCGGGCGTTGCGCTGGGGCGTCGTCTGGGCCCGCACCGACGAGGACATCCCGCGGGTCGGCGGCTTCCTGGTGCCGCGGGCCGCGGACGGGGTGCGTATCGAGGCCTCGTGGGACCAGCTCGGCATGCGCGGCACCGAGAGCCACACCGTCGTGCTCGACGACGTGGCGGTGCCGCCGGAGCACGCGGTCGACATCCGGCTTCCGGATGCGTGGAAGACACCGAACCCGGTGCAGGCGGTGTGGGGCAGCATCACGATCGCCGCCCTGTACGACGGGGTGGCGCGCGCCGCCCGGGACTGGCTGCTCGCTTTCCTGCGCGAGCGGGCTCCGGCCAACCTCGGCGCGGCGCTCGCCACCCTGCCCCGCTTCCACGAACTGGTGGGCGAGATCGACGCGCTGCTGCTGGCCAACCACCACCTCATCGAGGGCTTCCTCGCCGCGAGCGAGCGTGGCGAGGCGATCTGCGACGCACAGGCGGCGCTGGCCAAGCACGTGGTCAGCGAGAACGCGATCCGCGCGGTCGAGAAGGGCATCGCGGCGATCGGCAATCCGGGGCTAAGCCGAAGCAACCCGCTGGAACGGCACTACCGCGACGTGCTGTGCGCCCGGGTGCACACGCCGCAAGGCGATGCGGCGCTGGCGCGCGCCGGGCGCCTGGCGCTGCTGGGCTGAGGGCGATGCGTTACCTCGGCAGGCGCCACGCGATCGGCCTCGGCGCCGCGGCGGCACTCGGGATCGGCTCGGGCGGTGCGGCACGCGCCGCCACCGACCTCTCCGGCGTCACCCTGCGCGTCGGCGTGTTCCGCGGCTTCGACGCCACCATCCTGCCCGCCACCGGCCAGGACCGGTTCCCCTACAGGGTCGAGTTCCACGAGTTCAACGCCGGCAACCTGATCACCCAGGCGATCAATGCGGACGCGCTCGACCTCGGCACCTGGAGCGAGATCCCGCTGGTGTTCGCCGCCGCGGCGCAGGCGCGGCTGCGGGTGGTGGCGGTCGAACGCGGCCCGACCACCAACCAGGCGGTGATCGTCCCCAGCAACTCGACCGCGCGCTCGGTCGCCGACCTCAAGGGCAGGCGGGTCGGCTACATTCGCGCCACCACGTCGCACTACTTCCTGCTCAAGATGCTGCAGCAGCACGGCCTTGGCCTCGGCGACGTCCAGGCGATCGCGCTGGGCATGGACGCGGGCGCCACCGCGTTCAGCTCCGGCCTGCTCGATGCCTGGGCCACCTACGGCTACGCGATCCAGCTGGCGGCCGCGAACTCCGGCGCGCGGGTGCTGCAGGACGCGACCGGCATCCTGTCCGGGAACTACCTGGTCGGGCTGCATCCGAAGCACGAGCGCGACCCGGTGATGCTGGCGGTCGTGGCCGACTACCTCGGCCGGCTCAACCGCGCCAACGCCATCCTCGAGGCCGACCGGCCGCGCTGGGCGAGGCTGATCGCGCCGGTGGTGCAGGTGCCCGAGCCGGTGGTGCTGAGCTACCTGCGCGCGCTGGACCGGCCATACAGCATGGTCCCGGTGACGGAGGAGGCGGTCCGCTCCTGCCAGCAGGTGGCCGACAGCTTCGCAGCCGCGCGCCTGATCCCCGCCGACGTCGACGTCGCCCCGTGGTTCTCGCGCGCGCTGACGCCGCTGCTGCGGGCCTGAGCCGGCCGGGTCGGCCGGTCCGGGGATATCACTCCAGCAGGTCGGGCTCGGCGGCGACGATCATGTCCCACAGCGGCTGGAACGAGAAATAGCCGCCGAGCGCGCTGCCGGTCTGGCTCGCGGTGTGACGCGCGATGTCGGGGGCGATCGGCCTGGTGCTGCCGGCCGCGTCGGCGAGCAGCTGGGTGTGGGCCGCGTTGTCCATCGCGATGAACCACCAGGCTGCCGCCTCCACGGTCGGACCGGCGGTCAGCAGCCCATGGTTCTGCAGGATCAGCGCCTTCCTCGGGCCGAGCGTCTGCGCCAGCCGGACCCCCTCGGACTCGTCCAGCACGACGCCGGTGAACGGGTCGAACACCGCGTGGTCCTCGTAGAATGCGCAGGCATCCTGGGTCAGCGGGTCGAGCAGCCTGCCCAGCGTGGAGAACGCCTTGCCGTAGGTCGAGTGGGTGTGGGCCGCCGCGATCACGTCCGGCCGCGCGGCGTGGATCGCCGAGTGTATGGTGAAGCCGGCGTTGTTGATCGGCCGCTCGCCGATCAGCACGCTGCCGTCGTGATCGACCAGCTGCAGGTCGGACACCCGGATCTGCGAGAAGTGCATCGCCAGCGGATTGATCCAGAACTGCTCGGGGAACTCCGGGTCGCGCGCGGTGACGTGTCCGGCCAGCCCCTGGTCGAAGCCGTAGCGCGCGAACAGGCGGAAGGTCGCCGCCAGCCGCTGCTTGCGATGCAGGCGCTCCTGCTCGAAGCCGACGGCCGGCCGCGGCTCCAGCCTGGGGCGGCGCGGCGCGTGAGGGGGCGAGATGGCGTTCATCGTGCTGGATCCTTCAGTAGCGATGTTCGGGATCGACGACGTCCTGCAGCCGCTCCTGGCTGAGGTAGCGGTCGAGGTTGCCGAGGATCTGCCGGGCGAGGCCCTGCTGGGCCGACCCCCCGGACCTGGTGAGTGGCGGGTTCAGCCGCACCCGCGGGTGGGCATACAGCGGATGCCGCTCGGGCAGCGGCTCAGGCTCGGTGACGTCGAGGGAAGCGAAGCCGAGCTGGCCGCGGTCGAGTGCTTCCAGCAGAGCCGGCTGATCGACCAGGCCGCCGCGCGCGATGTTGACCAGGTGCAGCCCGGGCCTGGCCTGCGCCAGCAGCGCCGCGTCGACGCAGCCGCGGGTGGCGTCGGTCAGCGGCAGCGCCAGCACCAGGTGGTCGGAGCGGGCGGCGAGGCTCGCCAGATCGGCGACCGGCTGCACCGCCGCGGCATTCGGGTCGCTCGCGCTCCAGCCCTGCCGGCGCAGTGCCAGCACGCGCATCCCGAAGGCCGCCGCGCGCACCGCCACCGCCTGTCCGATCGCGCCGAAGCCGGCGAGGCCCAGGGTGCGCCCCTCGAGGGTGCCGAGCGTGTGCGGTCGCCATCCTTGCGGATCGCGGAGCCCGATGCGGTCCAGCCGCTTCTCGTGCAGCAGCATCGCCGCCAGCACGTACTCCGCCACCGGCACCGCGGCGTGGCCTCGCCCGCAGGTCACCGTCGGGCCGTCCAGCAGCCAGCGCGGGAACCAGTCGACGCCGGTGGAGGCGACCTGCACCCAGCGCAGCCGCCCGGGCCAGCCCGGCGGCGGCACGGTCGGTGCGTCGCGCCAGGAGGGGGACGGGCCGGTCAGCAGGATCTCGGCCTCGCCGCTCTGCCACGGCGCACCGTCGCGTCCGGCGTGCAGCACCGGCGGACGCAGCGCGTGGGAGGCGAGCGCGCTGCCGATCTCCGGCCCGAGCTGGTTGAGGATCAGTGGCGGCATCCCGAGGCTACGCCGCGGCGACCTCGGCCGCGCCCGCGTCGGCGACCAGGGCGCGGACGCGCGGGATCAGCTCGCGGCCGTACAGGACAGCGTCGGCCAGCGGATCGAAGCCGCGTATCAGGAAGGTGGAGATGCCGAGCCGATGGTAGTCGAGCATGGCGTCGGCGACCTGGTCGGGGGTGCCGACCAGCGAGGTGGAATTGCCGCGGGCGCCGCCCAGGGCAGCGATCGCGGTCCACAGCCGCTTGTCCAGCCGGGTGCCCTGCGAGGCGGCGGCGAGCAGGCGGCGCGAGCCCTCGTTGGGTGGCGCCGTCGGCTCGCCGGCACCGGTCCGCGCGCGCAGGTCGCGCGCCTGCTCCAGGATCTGGTCGGCGCGCGCCCAGGCGGCCGCCTCGGTGTCGGCCAGGATCGGCCGCAGCGACAGCGAGAAACCCGGCGACCGGCCGTGCGCCGCGGCGGCGCCGCGCACCCGTGCGATCGTCTCGCGCACCTGGTCGTAGGTCTCGCCCCAGAGCGCGTAGATGTCGGCGTGCCGGCCGGCCACCACGATCGCCTCGTCCGAGGAGCCGCCGAAATAGATCGGTATGCCCTCGGGCCGATACGGGCGCACCGCCGAGTGGGCGCCGTGCACCCGGTAGTGCCGCCCCTCGTAGTCGAACGGCGCGGCGCTGCTCCATTCGCGGCGCACGACGTCGAGGTACTCGCTGGTGCGGACGTAGCGCTCCGCCTTGGTGGTGTGGTCGCCGTCGGCTTGCAGCTCGACGTCGCTGCCGCCGGTGATGATGTGCACGGCGACGCGTCCGCGGGTGATGTGGTCAAGCGTCGCCAGCTGCCGGGCCAGGATGGTCGGCGCGTTGAAGCCCGGGCGGTGCGCGATCATCAGCCCGAGCCGCTCGGTCATGGCTGCGGCATACTGCGCGACCAGGATGCTCTCGGGCGAGTTGGAGTGGAACGCGAACAGCACCCGGTCGAAGCCGCCCGCCTCGTGCAGCCTCGCCGCGGTGGCGATGTGCTCGAGATCGAGCACCGGGCCGGTGGGCGCGATCGTCTCGGACTGCTCGTGGTTGCCGACGTAGCCGATGAACTCTACGGACATGCCGCCTCCGGGAACGATGACGCTCAGGACAACACGTCGTGAGCCGTAAGTTTCCGCATTCTCCGGTCTATGATGGTGGATCTCAATACAATTGTGCTAATGAGACGGTTGCGCACGGTTGATAGGAGGCGCCGCCGGACATGCAGGACACCTCTGGCCCTCCCGTCCAGGGTGCCGCGATCCGCCGGCCGCAGCGCATGGCGACCAACGTGCCGACCGATCTGCTGCGCTCCTTCGTCGCCATCGTCGATACCGGTTCGATGGCGCAGGCGACGGCGAGCATCCTCCTCACCCAGTCGGCGCTGTCGCTGCAGATGAAGCGGCTCGAGGATCTGCTGCAGCAGCGGGTGTTCCGCCGTCACGGCCGATCGCTCGCCCTGACCCCGGCGGGCGAGGAGCTGGTCACCCTGGCCCGCCAGGTGCTCAACCTGAACGACCGCATCATGGCCTCGCTCGGCAGCGTCGCCGAGCCCGAGCCGATCCAGCTCGGGCTGGTGCAGGATTTCGCCGACACCATCCTTCCGAACGTCCTCGCCGGCTTCCACGACCTGCATCCGCGAGCCCGGATCCAGCTGCGTGTGGCTGGTTCGGCCGAGCTGGTCGAGCTGTTCGACCGCGCCAAGTGCGACCTGGTGGTCGGGATCGGACGCACCGGCGACCTTCGACGCGGCAGCAGCCGGATCCTGGGCGAGGTGCAGATGGCGTGGGTCGGCGACCCGGCCCTCGCCGGGCACGAGGAGCTGCCGCTGGTGCTCCTGGAACAGCCGTGCACCTTCCGGACCGCCGCGCTGGAGAGCCTGGAACGGCAGGCACGCGGCTACCGGATCACGCTGGAGACGCCGAACCTCCCCGGCCTGCGCGCCGGCCTGCGCGCCGGCCTCGGGATCACCTGCCGCACACGCGACTACGCCCGGTTCGAGGGGCTGGCGATGCCGCCGCCGGACGCGCTGCCGCCGCTTCCCGGCACCCAGGTCGTCATGGTCCGGCGCGACATGCTCGGCGACGCGACGGCGGACCTCGCGGAGCTGCTGGAGCAGGCCCTGGCCGCCACGGCCTGAGCCTGCTGCCGAGGACACGAACCGGGGCCGCGGCGACCGCGTTATGGCGGCAGGCCCCCGCACGCCGGCCGATCCGGCGGGTCGGCACGAACCCGATGGAGACGCCTCCGTGCGGGCGCCCGGCGGCAGCTGAGACAGGAGTTCGACCATGGCTGAGACCTCATCGCCGGTGTGGCTGATCACCGGATGCTCGACCGGGTTCGGGCGCGAGCTGGCGGCCCTCGTGCTGGCGCGTGGCTGGCGTGCGGTGGTGACCGCGCGCGACGTGGGCAAGGTCGCCGACCTGGTGCAGGGCCGCGAGGACAACGCCCTGGCGCTGGCGCTGGATGTCGACCAGCGCGCCCAGGTCGACGGCGTGGTGGCCCAGGCGGAGGCGAGGTTCGGCGCGATCGACGTGCTGGTGAACAACGCCGGCTACGGCTACCTCGCGGCGATCGAGGAGGGCGAGGATGCGGAGATACGCGCCATGTTCGAGACCAACCTGTTCGGCCTGATCGCGACGACGCAGGCGGTGCTGCCGGGGATGCGCGCGCGGCGACGTGGCCACATCGTCAACATCTCCTCGATCGGCGGCCTGGTCAGCTTCCCGGCGACGGGCTTCTACCACGCCACCAAATATGCGGTGGAAGGGCTGTCGGAGTCGCTGGCACAGGAGGTGGCGCCACTTGGCATCAAGGTTACGGTGGTGGAGCCCGGCCCGTTCCGCACCGACTGGGCCGGCCGCTCGATCAAGCAGTCCGCCACCCGCATCGACGACTACGAGGCAACTGCCGGCGTGCGCCGCAGCCAGACCGAGTCGCGCAGCGGCAAGCAGCCGGGCGACCCGGTGCGCGGCGCGGAGGCGATCATCGCGGCGGTGCAGTCGGCGGAGCCGCCGCTGCGCCTGGTGCTCGGCAAGCCGGCGCTCGGGCTGGCGCGCAGCAAGCTGGAGTCGCTGAAGCAGGATTTCGATGCCTGGGAGAAGACCACGCTCGCCGCAGACTACCCGGAGTTCCAGGACGCCTGAGGCCGGCGGCGCTGCAGCATCCGACCCCTGCCCGGCGCGTCACCGCCGTGCCGCCCGCGTCGCGGATCGCAAGCCGAACCGGCGTGGCGCGGGCGACGCCGCTCTGGCCACTCCGGCCGCAGCGGACGTGCGACAGGTCGCGGCCGGGCGCACAGCCCGCCGTGCTCCTCGGTCAGGGTGGCTACCGGTAACCGCATGAGGTGATCGCACCGGCACGTGGCGACCTGGACATCAGCGCGCGACGCCGCCTTCGTGTCGCGAAGAGGGTGGAGCCAGTCCCGCGATATCGGTTGCTCCACCCCTGGAACCTAACGTGGATCCCGATCGTCGCACCTGCATCTCCCACGTGGCGCCTGCTCTCCGACGCGCTCGCAAAGCGTCGCAGCGGTCCGCCGGGCGATCAGCCGGCGGTGTTCCAGCCCTCGATGGCGCAGGCTCGGAACCAGTAGTCCTCGCTCCCGCACTCGGGACGGCCATCACGCTCCCAGAGGAAGTAGGCGCGCGCGCGGATATGCTCCTCGGCGCGGCGCTGCGCCTCGAGCCTGACCCGCAGCACGTCGCCGACCGGAGCCAGCTGGCCGCCGCGCTGCACATGGATTCGGGCGTGCAGGTTCTGCGTCTCGGCCTCCGGCACCAGGCGGAGCTGTGCCGCCGTCCTGAGCGCCTGCTGCACGCAGCCCGCCTCGTCCAGCTCGCCCTGTGCGTCCTCCCGAGGGACCGGAAGCACATGCAGGACCGTGTCCCGCTCGTTCAGGACGTCTACCAGGGTCTCTTTCATCGCGTTCATCCCGGATTGCATCCGCCTGATGCGGCCCTGCCGCCGCGATGCCGGCGGGAGTGACATCGCCAGGTAACGATACCGTGATCAGATTAAGAGAAGCTTAACGGCGGAGAGGCTTTCGCCGCTCCTTCCCCATGGCATCTACCGAGCTCGGGTCAGGGTCGCGGAAACATCATGGCCCGGCGGCCATCGGTCGGGTGTTTGGTGCAGGCGGTGACGTCACCAGACCACACGCAAGAGGGGTTCCACGATCATGGCCAACGAGCATCCCGCGCCCGAGCGGCACCTTTCCGCAGCGGCACATCATGCTGCAGCTGCGCACCACCACCACGCCGCGGCCTTCGAGCACGGCCAAGGCAATCACGAGGCAGCCAGGAAGCACTCGGCCGCCGCGCACAAGCATAGCGAGAGGGCGCACGACCACGCCACGGAGGCGCACAAGCACTCCGCCGCCTGAACACAGCTTCGAACTGGCGGGTGGCGCTCGATCCGGCCGATCACGTGCCGCCCGTCCTGTCGGCGGGGCCGCCGCTGCGCTGGGTGAGCCTGTACCTGCGCGGCCTCGGCGTGGCGTTGGCGCTGTGCTCCGGCATCGCGGCGCTGGCGCTGCTGCTGCTGCCGCTGCTCCTGGTGCTGCTGATGGTGCTGTTCGACACCGTGACCCGCGGCGTGTTGGTCCTGATCGGCTCGTGGCTGGACTGGCTGCGCGGCGCACTGCCGGGCGGCTCCGCCGGCTTGCCGCCTTTCCAGGCGATCGCATTCCATCCGCTCCGGGTGGCGCTCGGCTCCCTCATGCGCTCCCTGCCCTGTCTCGGCGGATTGATGCTAGTCTCGCCGCGCCGCGGCGCGGGAGGATGGTGGTGTATCGTGCTGTTCTGGGTTCTGGCCGGGTCGCTCGGCGGCCCGACGGTGGCGGCGATCCTGCTGCCCGGCGGCATCGCCGCGATGCTGCTGGCATTGCTACGGCCCGGCCGGGCACGACGATGATCGCGGACAGCGCCGCGGCCGCGTCCACGGCGGGTGAAGCGTGAACCCCCTCAGATCGGCGGCCTGGATGCACCACGCCTACGGCTACTACCCGGGCTTGCACCACGGCTACGGCGGGGGCGCCTGGATCACCCATCTGGTGGTGTCGTCGATCGTGCACGGCCTGATCTACGGCGCGATCTTCCGGATGCTGCGCCACCTCAGCCTGGGGGAGATCGTGCTCATCGCCCTGGTCGTGATCGGGCTGCTCTATGCCTGGAACCGCGAACGGAGCTTCCGGCGCTGGTGACATCCGCCTCGACTGGCTGAGCGGCGATTGAACCGACGCGAGCCTGGGGATACTGCTCCCGCAGGGAACGACGTCCCGGGCCTCACCTGGGATCGCAGACGGCAGGAGCCGAGCATGGATGTGCAGACCATCGACCAGCAATACGCGCAGCTGCAGGGACAGTCGCAGCAGACCGCGCAGGCGCTGCAGACGCTCGGCGGCAAGCTGCAGGCGGCCGCCCAGGCCGGCGATCAGCAGGCGCGGGAATGGCTTCTCGACCTGCGCGAACTGGCGCTGGCGTTCCGGAGCGAGCAGGACCAGGTCGCCAATCTGCTGCAGGCACTGCACGCCTTCGTGGCCAACGCCGCGCAGGCGCAGTATCAGGTGACCGCGGCACCGGCGCAGCAGGCGGCCTGGGGACAGCCGTCCGGCTACCAGCCGCAGGCTCTCGCATCGCCGCCGCAAGGCGGAGCGCAGGGTGGACCACCGGGCGGCGGGATGCTCGGCGGCTTTCTCAACTCCGGGTTCGGCCGGGCCATCGAAATGGGCGCGGGCTTCGGGCTCGGCGAGGACCTGCTCAGCAAGATCTTCTGAAACGCCCCGGGCCGTCGCCACCAGCATCGCGGCGGGCGCCGCCGACTGAAGGAAAGTCACTTGAAACATCTCCTCCTGCTCGCCGTCTGGCTCGCCGCCGCGTCACTCGCGGCATGTGCCGGAGATCCGCCGAGCGGCTGTCACGGCAGCACCTCCGGCGGCAGCGGCGCCGCGCTCGGCAACGTGGCGGGCGGCGGCGGATCGGGCGGCGGGCTGGCCGGTGTTGCCGGAGGCGGCTGCTGACGCTCGTAACCGGTGCAGGTCGGCTGGCGGACGGGGTGGGATTCGAACCCACGGTAAGCTTGCACCTACGGCGGTTTTCAAGACCGCTGCCTTAAACCACTCGGCCACCCATCCACGGCCGCCCTTCATAGGCGCGGTCTCGGGGCCGGCAAAGCACTCTCAGTTCAGGCTTGGCGGAGCAGCGGTTTCTTGCTTCGCTGATGCCCGATCCAACGCAGGTGGACGGAATGACTTCCTCGCGCCTGGTAGACGGAACACTCGCCCCGCGGCGCCCTGGACGCCGCACCGCATGACGGCCTGGGCAGCCCGGCCCGGGGGGCTGCTCTGCGGCTACGAGGCGCGCTTCTTCTGCGAGCTGATGAACGGGCTCGATCCCGACCATGGCGACCTCGCCCTGATACGCGACCGTCTCGACCGCCTCGACCTCGCGGAGCTGCGCCGCCGCGCCGCGGTCGCGGAAGCGGAACTGTACAACCTGGGCATCACGTTCACCGTGTACTCGGACCGTGACGCGATCGACCGCATCCTGCCGTTCGACCTCATCCCGCGCGTGATCACCTCGGCGGAGTGGGACGTCATCGAGCGCGGCGTTCGCCAGCGCGTGACCGCGATCAATGCATTCCTGTGGGACATCTACCACGACCAGAAGATCCTCGCCGACGACGTCATCCCGCGCGCCCTGGTGCTGGGCAACAGCAACTTCCGCGCCGAGATGATGGGACTGGACGTGCCGCTGGGCGTCTACGTGCACGTCAACGGCACCGACATCGTGCGCGATCAGGAAGGGCGCTTCCTGGTGCTCGAGGACAATGCCCGCACGCCCTCCGGCGTCTCCTACGTGATCGAGAACCGGCACATGATGCTGCGTGTGCTGCCGGATCTCGCCGCCGGGATCCGCCTGCGCACGGTGGACGATTACGGCGCGCGGCTGCAGCAGGCGCTGGCCGAGGTGTCGCCGGCCGCCGACGACCCGCAGGTGGTGCTGCTGTCGCCGGGCATCTACAACGCGGCCTATTTCGAGCACGTGTTCCTGGCCCGCGAGATGGGCGTGCCGCTGGTGGAGGGACGCGACCTGATCGTCGAGAACCGGCGCGTGTACATGCGCACGATCGCGGGGTTGCGCGTCGTGCACGCCATCTACCGACGCCTGAACGACGATTTTCTCGACCCCGACGTGTTCCGCCCGGACAGCCAGCTCGGGGTGCGCGGTCTGATCGACGCCTGGCGCGCCGGCAACGTCACCATCGCCAACGCGGTCGGCACCGGTGTCGCGGACGACAAGGCGATCTACGCCTACATGCCGCGGATCATCCGCTACTACCTGTCCGAGGAGCCGATCCTGCACAACGTCGAGACGCACATCTGCGCCGAGCCGGACGGTCTGCAGTATACGCTCGACCACCTCGCCGAGCTGGTGGTCAAGCCGGTGGGCGAGTCCGGCGGCTACGGCCTGATCATCGGCCCGCACGCCGCGGCGCACGAGCTGCAGGAGTTCCGCGCCAAGCTGCTCGCCGACCCTGCTAACTACATCAGCCAGCCGGTCATCCGCCTGTCCACCGCGCCGACGCTGTGCGACGGCGGGATCGAGGCGCGTCACGTCGATCTGCGGCCGTTCGCGATCACCGGCCGCTCGACCTGGGTGCTCCCCGGCGGGCTGTCGCGGGTCGCGCTGCGGCGCGGCTCGCTGGTGGTGAACTCGTCGCAGGGCGGCGGGTCCAAGGATACCTGGGTGCTCGAATGAACCCCGCACGTCCAGAGACCGCCGCCATAAGGTCGTCGGACCTGCTCTCGCGCTACGCCGAGAGCACCGTCTGGCTCGCCCGCTACCTGGAGCGGATCGAGAACCTCGCGCGCGTTCTGGACGTGACCGAGACCTTCGTACGCACCGGCCAGGGCGACGAGGGCTGGTCCTCGGTAGTGCAGATCAACGCCGACGACGAGCAGTTCTACGCCCAGCACGACAAGGCCAGCGCCGCGAGCGTCGTGCTGTTCTACCTGCTCGACCGCGCCAACTCGAATTCGATCGCGAGCATCCTGCACATGGCGCGCGAGAACGCGCGGACGCTGCGCCCGCTGATCTCCACCGAGATGTGGACCCACATCAACATGTTCCACAACTGGGTGCAGCGGCTGGGCGAGAACGACATCCGACCGTCGCAGCTCTCGGCACTCTGCTCGCGCCTGAAGCAGGAATGCCAGACCCACTACGGCATCACCGAGGGCACGTTCTATCGCGACCAGGGCTGGTGCTTCTACATGATCGGCAAGTATCTCGAGCGCGCCGACCAGATCACCCGCCTGGTCGACATCAAGTATCATACGCTGCTGCCGCGTGAGGCGGGGATCGGCTCGGAAGTCGATGTCAGCCAGTGGGGTGCCGTGCTGCGCGCCGCGGCCGCCTACCACGCCTACCGGCGGAACATGCCGCGCCTCCTCGCACCCTCGGCGGTGGCGGGGTTCCTGCTGCTCAACAACGCCTTTCCGCGCTCGCTGTCGTTGACCCTGCGCCAGGTCTATTGGGCGCTGGGCCAGCTGCGCACGGATTACGGGCTACGCCGCAGCGGCGCCATCCTGGAGCGGCTGGACGAGTTGCGCGCGGCGCTGAACGACCAGAGCATCGAGGAGATCATCGTGCGCGGGCTGCATGAATTCCTCGACTGGGTGCAGATCGAGCTGCGCGCGCTGCAGGAGGGCATTGCACGGGCCTTCTGGCCGCCGCCTACGGAGCTTCGGCCGGTCCTGGTGGTGGATCCCGGCCAGGGCCTCATGGTCCAGGATTCGGGTCCGTCCGGCATGACGCAGAGCATGGGCGGGATGACGCAGAGCCTGTCCTAGCCCGCCGGGCCGGGCGCGAGTGCGCCCGGCTCGCGGCTCAGCTCGGCGGGTTGGCCTGTGCGTCCTTCGCCTTCTTGTTGGCCATGTGGTGGCCGACGGCGCAGCCGGCGGCGGCGCCGACGACGGCGTGATGCCCGGCCATGTGGCCGCCGACGCCACCCACTGCGGCACCCTTGATGCAGCCCTTCGCCACGCCCGGCGTCATCGGGCCGGCGGCGGCGAGCAGCAGCGTGGCGCCGGCGACGGACAGCAGCAGGTTCTTCATGGCAACGGTTCCTTCAATGCGCGGGAGTATGCAGCCTCATTACGCGCCGCCGGCCGCCGCGTTCCTGCTCATCATCACGGACGCCGCGCCGCCCACACCGCCCGTCCCTGGCGGTCCGCCTCCTCGGCGCTGCCGCAGCGTCCGCTCGCCAGCAGCGCGATCGCGATCGTGCCGATGATCGTCGCCGCGATCACCCCGCTGCGGCCGGCGTCGGCCTCGCGATCGTCCGAGGCATCGCCGCGCCAGATCGCGCGCAGCCTGGCGGTAGCGTCCCCGGCGGCGTCGCTCTCGCGCGGTGGCGTCGCGTCGACCAGCTTCGGCAGCAGCATCTCGCGCACATCCTCGCCGCGTCGATGCAGGTGCACGGTGGTGGGCTTCGCCGGCGGCCGCTCCGCCTCGCCGCCACCGCCCTTGAGCACCAGCAGCGACGGCCGGTGCAGCCGCTCCGCGACACCCAGGTGCAGGGCGATGTAGGGCGGATGGAACACGCCGTCGACCGAGGCGGCGGCATCCGCGGGATCGAGCAGGCGTGCCACCGTGTTGACCGGGGAGCGCAGGCCGAACAGCCGGCGCAGGCCGAGCAGGCGGTCCAGCGCCGGCGCCATCGCCGCGGATGGCCAGTAGGCGAACCCGGTGCGCGACAGGGCCTCGGCGACGCCGGCCGCATCGCCCTGCGCCTGCCGTCCGAGTGCGAGCAGCGCGTCCGGCACCGACAGGCCGCCGGAGAACGCGTTGCTGCCGTGCATCAACACCCGGATCCCGCTATCCGCGAGTGCCAGCGCCGAAAGCAGGAACCAGGGCGCGCCGCGGGTGCGCCCCGCGCCATAGCTGGGCCAGTCGAGCTCGACCGGTGGCAGCCCGCGCCCGCCAGCCGCCGCGACGAGTGCCGACCGACCCAGCCTCGCATGGTCGCGCGCGGCCTCGACCAGCCCGGTGATCTCGTCGGGATCCTCGCCGCGGTAGCGCAGCAGCATCAGGAACGCGCCGACCTGCATCGGATCGGCCAGGCCCTGCAGCACCACGCCGAACGCCGCGCGAGCCTCGTCGCGGCGCAGCGGCCGGGAGCGCCCCGGACCCCGCCCGAGCGTCGCCACGTACTGGGCGAACTCGGCCTGCACGGCATCAACGTCCATGGTGATCCTCGAACTCCACAACCTGTCGCGCGGAGGCACACGCATCGCGTGTAAGTTGGCTGCCGATGCGATTTTAGTCGAATCTAAATTTTTCCGGAATAGACTGGCGATGTGAACGCTCTGACGCCCCTGCGCAGCCGCCTCGCGATCGAGATCGTGCACGATTTCGTCTGTCCCTGGTGCTACCTCGGGGTGCGCCGCCTGCTGCGGGCGCTGTCGGAGCGTCACGCCGCGACCGCCGCAGCCTCGTCGCCGGGGTTCGACATCACCTGGCGGCCTTTCCTGCTCAATCCCGACATGCCGCGCGCGGGGATGTCGCGCTTCGACTACGTGGTGCGCAAGTTCGGCGGCGAGGAACGTGCCCGCAGGCTGTATGCCGCGGTGACCCAGCTCGGGCGCGGCGAGGGCGTCGACTTCCGCTTCGAACGGGTCATCCACGTTCCCTCCAGCGTGGATGCGCATCGCCTGGTCGGATGGGCGCAGCGCTTCGGCCGCGCCACCGAGATCGTCGAGGCGCTGTTCGCGGCGCACTTCAGCGACGGCCGCGACATCGGCGACCTCGCCACCCTGGTCGCGATCGCGGTCAGCGCCGGCGGCCTCGACGAGCTGCAGACCGGCGCCTACCTGCGCTCGCGCGAAGGCGCCGACGTCGTGCACGGCGAGAACCTGCGGGCGCACCGGCTGGGCATCAGCGGCGTGCCCTGCTTCGTGATCGGCGAGCGCATGGCGGTCTCGGGCGCCCAGGAGCCGGAAGTGTTCCACCGCCTGCTCGACATCGCCACCATCGACGCGGTCGACTACGCGATCGGCTGATCCTCGAGCCGGCCCTGCGGGCGGGCGCCGTAGCGCCGCGCCATGATCGCGCAGACGAACAGCTGGATCTGGTGGAACACCATCAGCGGCAGCACCACCATGCCGACGGTCGCCGGCGGGAACAGCACGCCCGCCATCGGCACGCCCGAGGCCAGGGTCTTCTTCGAGCCGCAGAACACGATGGCGATCTCGTCCTCGCGCGAGAAGCCGAGCAGGCGCGCGCCGTA
Source organism: uncultured Acetobacteraceae bacterium (assembly GCA_964245755.1). Lineage (GTDB taxonomy): Bacteria > Pseudomonadota > Alphaproteobacteria > Acetobacterales > Acetobacteraceae > Lichenicoccus. The sequence goes on from CAXTNV010000046.1 coordinate 22,630, forward strand.
GCGCGTCGCCAGCAGCACCAGCGCCAGCAGGGCCGCATCGACCACCAGCACCAGCGCCAGCATCGCCGGCGACAGCTTGCCCCAGATCCCCTGCACGACCGCCTCGCTGAAGGCGGTGTAGACCACGATCAGGATCGAGCCGCGATCGGTGAAGCCGAGCAGCCGGTGATGGCGGCGCGCCCAGGCGCCGATCCAGGGCTGCAGCAGCTGGCCGAGCAGGAACGGCAGCAGCAGCTGCAGCAGGATGTCCAGCACCGCGTGCTCGGAGACGCCGCCGCCGCGGCGGCTGAGCAGCAGCCCGACCAGCAGCGGCGTCACCGCGATGCCGAGCAGGTTCGACGCGGTGGCCGAGCACACCGCGGCTGCGACGTTGCCGCGGCCGATCGAGGTGAAGGCGATCGAGGACTGCACCGTCGAGGGCAGCGCGCACACGAACAGGATGCCGAGCCACAGCGTCGGCGTCAGCAGCCGCGGCAGCATGGCGTGCAGCCCGAGCCCCAGCAGCGGGAACAGCAGGAAGGTGCAGCCGAAGATGACGGCGTGCAGCCTCCAGGCGACCAGCCCCGACAGCATCGCCTGGCGCGACAGTCGGGCCCCCTGAAGGAAGAACATCACCGCGATCACGACGATGGTCAGGGCATGGAACAGCGCCGTGGCCTCCCCCCGGCAGGGCAGCAGCGTCGCCACCACGAGCGTGCCGAGCAGGGCGAGCAGGAACGGGTCCGGTCTGGGCATGCGGCGGTCCAGGGGGTCGCGCGGCCGAGCGCGGCGAGACGAGCTGCACATTGCCACGGCGGACGGCCTGCGCCACCCTTCCCGCCGATGTTCCAGCAGACCGCATGCGCCGTCGCGACGACCTTCGTGCTCGGGCTCTGGCTCGGCTCCACGGCCGCAAGAGCGGACGGCCCCGAGGGCCTGGCGCTGCCGGCAGCCTGCGCCAGCGTCGGCGCGGCCGCCCTGCAGC
>CAXTNV010000047.1:0-385 GCA_964245755.1 uncultured Acetobacteraceae bacterium
CTGGGCAAGTGGTCGGTCGGCCTGCTCGCCGGGTCGTCGCTGATGCAGGGCTGGGTGCTGGTGGGCAGCCTGAACGCGCTGCGCACGACGCCGTACGGCGTGCTGCTGCTGGTCAAGACCGCGCTGTTCGGGGCGCTGCTCGGCCTGGCGCTGCTGAACCGCTACGGGCTGGCCCCGCGCCTGCGCGGCCGCGACACCGATGCGGCGAGGCGCAGGCTCGTCGGCAGCATCGTCGTGCAGACCGGGTTTGGGCTGCTGGCGGTGGGGGCCTCCACCGTGCTGAGCGGCCTGACCCCGGGCATGGACATGCCGGCGGCTCCGCCATGAAGCGCAGGCCTCGGCGGCGTGCGGCAGACGGGGGCGGCCGGGCGCGCTCCGACATGCT
>CAXTNV010000047.1:395-11823 GCA_964245755.1 uncultured Acetobacteraceae bacterium
CTGCAGCGAACCGCACCGGCCGGCCTCGATCCGCTGGGAGGCCCTTGGACGTTGACCGACGGGGACGGCCGCCGGGTGAGCGATCGCGACCTGCGCGGCCGCTTCGTGCTGATCTATTTCGGCTACGCTTCCTGTCCCGACGTCTGTCCGACGACGCTGGGCGCGGTCGCCGAGGCGATGTCCCGGCTCGGCGAGCGCGCGGAGCGGGTGCAGCCGATCTTCATCACCATCGACCCCGGGCACGACACCGCCCGGGTGGTCGGGCGGTTCGCCGCGAGCTTCGGCGCGCGCGTCATCGGCCTCACCGGCCCCGCATCGCAGATCCACGCGGTCGAGCGCGAGTTCCGGGTGCTCGCGGTCACCCGCCCGGTCGTCGCTGGCGACGGCGGCTACACCATCGACCACACCTCCGTGCTGCTGCTGATGGGCCCGGACGGCCGCTTCGTGGCGCCGCTGTCCGCGACCGACTCCGGCGAGGCGATCGCCTCGCACCTGGCGCGCTACGTCGGAGCGCCGCCCGATCGCAGCTAGGCCGTCCTGGACCGTCGCCGGCGCCGATGCTATCGCCTCGCCCCTTGCCGCACGAGAATTGCCCGATGCCCAGCCTGCCCATCCGCCCTGCCGCAGCGAGGCGGCTGCTCACCGCGATGCTCCTCGCCGTCCCGGCGACGACGATGCGGACTTCATGCGGCGCATGGCGGCGCAGCCCGGCGTGAAGACGCTGCCCTCGGGCCTGGAATACGAGGTGCTGCAGTCCGGCGATCCCCACGGCACGCCGCCCGCGCCCGGCGACCAGCTGGTGCTGAACTACGAGGGCAAGCTGTCGGACGGCGCGGTGTTCGACAGCACCGAGCAGCAGGGCGGCATGGCGCGCCTGCCGTTCCAGGGGCTGATCCCGGGCTGGATGGAGGGCCTGAGGCTGATGCGCCCGGGCGATGTCTGGATGCTCTACATCCCGAGCCGCCTGGGCTACGGTCCGAAGGGGCAGGGGCCGATCCCGCCGAACGCGCCGTTGACCTTCAGGATCGAGCTGATCGCGGTGCATCCCGGCGGCGGGTGACGAACCGGTCGCTGCGTGCGGCCAGCGCCTGCGCCAGGCTCTCGATCGCCGGCGCCCAGTGCTGCGGCGCGACCTGCCCGAACCGGCGCAGCGAGGGATACCAGTCGCGCCCGGCCCGGAAGCCCTCGCCCCAGCGCCAGTCGCCGCCGAAGCGGTCCAGCAGCCAGGTCTCGGCGCCAAGCGCGCCCGCCAGGTGCGCGATCACGGTGTCGACGCTGATCACCAGGTCGAGGGCTTCGATCAGCGCCGCGGTGTCGGCGAGATCGCGCGGGCCAGGCGTCGGCACGGTCAGCGCCATGCCGTCCGGCGGCGTCGATGCCTGCGCCGCCGCCGTGCCCTGCTGCAGCGAAACGAAGCGCACCCCGACCACCCGCGCCAGCGGCGCCAGCGCACTCAAGCTCACCGAGCGCAGACGGTCGAAGCGGTAGCCGGACGAGCCCGCCCAGGCGAGCCCGACCCGCAGGCCGGGCGGCAGCCGGGACCGCCAGGCCTCCGCCGCCTCGGGATCCGCCCGCAGCGTCAAGGCCGGCGGCGCCGGCGCGCGCAGCAGGTGCGGCAGGCTGAGCAGCGCCGCCTGTGCGACGCAGGGCGGTGCCGCCTCGCCGGCCTGCAGCAGGCGCACGCGGGCCGGATCGAACAGCCGCGACTCGCGCACCAGGCGCAGCACCGGCGCCGGTAGCTCGAGCACCAGCGCCGCACGCTCGGCGGCCGGCGCCACCCAGCGCAGGAACTGGATGCCGTCGCCCAGCCCCTGCTCGGCGCGGACCAGCACCGCGCCGACCAGGCCGGCGACGCCGTCCCACTCCGGCAGCCCGACGGGCGCGCGCTCCCCGATCAGGTCGAGCCGCGCCTCGAAGCCGGCCCAGCCTTCAGGAAGCGTGCCGCGTGCCAGCAGCAGGGTCGCGAGGTTGAAGCGGGCCTGCGGTGCCGAAGGGTCACGCCGCAACACCGCGCGGAACCGCGCCTCCGCCTCCGCCGGCCGTTCGAGCGCCGCCAGCGCGGTGCCGTGGTTGACCGCGATCGCGTCCTGATCCGGCGCCAGCGCCGCCGCCTGCGCCAGGAGGGCTTCCGCATGCGTGGTCTCGCCGAGCCCCATCAGCACCAACCCGAGGCTGCTGAGCGTCGCGGGATTGTGCGGCGCCAGCGCGTCCGCACGCAGCAGGCAGTCGCGCGCCGGCTCCAGGCGACCCCGGGCGAACAGGGCGGTGCCGAGATTGGCCTGCGCCGCCGCGTCCTGCGGCAGCAGCGCCGCGACGCGTCGAAAGCCGGCTTCCGCCGCATCGAGCGCTCCGGCGGCACCGTGCGCGGAGGCCAGCGCGTGCCAGGCCAGCGGATCGTCCGGCGTCAGCCGCACCGCGTCGCCGAAGGCCGCGGTGGCCGCTGCGTGCGCGCCGCGCGCGCGCAGCACGCCGCCGAGCGACAGCCAGGCCGAGGCATCGTCCGGCGCGTGGCGCAGCGCCAGGCGCAGGCTGGCCTCGGCCTCGTCCAGCCGGCCGAGACGCGACAGCGCCTGCGCCAGCGCGCGATGCGCCCGCGGATCCCCCGGCGCGCGCAGTGCCGCGACGTGCAGCGCCGCGCGCGCTTCCTCCAGGTGTCCGCGATCGAGCAGTGCCAGGCCGAGCGAGACGGTGTAGGCGGCCACCTCGGGGGCGGCCGACACCGCCTGCCCGATGAGGCCGATCGCGAGCTCCGGCCGTCCCGCCTCGTGCGCCAGGCAGCCCAGGCCGTGCAGGCTCTCGGCGTGTCCCGGCGACAGCGAAAGCGCCTCGCGGTACAACCGCTCCGCTTCGGCGTGACGACGCGCCCGGTGATGCCGTGCCGCCTGCGAGGCGAGCCGCGCCGCTTCCCTGCGTTGCATCCTGCCCCCTTTCCCGGCCGCAGCGGCGGCGCCTTACGGCTCCCAGCCGCCGCGGCGGCGTCTTACGGCTCCCAGCCGCTGCCGCGGCCTGTTATGGCTGACCACGCACCGTGAAGGAACGTCGCATGCAGGCCTACCGGACGCTCGAGAAGCGCTTCGCGCGCATCAACGACGTGGAGGGTGCGCTCGGCATCCTGAACTGGGACAACGACACCATCATGCCGACGGGCGCCGCCGAGCCGCGCGCCGGTCAGGTGGCGACGCTCTCGGTGATCGCGCACGAGATGCTCACCGCGCCGGACATGGCGGAGCTGCTGTCGCAGCAGGCGGACGGGCTCGATCCCTGGCAGCGCGCCAACCTCGACGAGATGCGCCGGCTGCACGCGCATGCGAGCGCGGTGCCGCCGGACCTCGTCGAAGCGGCCTCGCGCGCCGCCTCCGCCTGCGAGCTCGCCTGGCGGGAGGCGCGGCCACGCAGCGACTTCCGGGGGCTGCTGCCGCTGCTGGGCGAGGTGCTGAACCGTCAGCGCGAGATCGCCGCGGTGAAGGGCGAGGCGCTGGGGCTCGCCCCATACGACGCCTTGCTCGACCAGTTCGATCCCGGCAGCCGGCAGGCGCTCATCGACCCGGTATTCGAGGCGCTTCGCGCGGGCCTGCCGGAGCTGATCGGCAGCGTGATGCAGCACCAGGCACGCCTGCCACCGGCGCTGTCGCTGCAGGGGCCGTTCCCGGCGTCGCTGCAGAAGGCGCTGGCGGAACGGCTGATGCTGGCGGTCGGCTTCGATGCCGCGCGCGGCCGGCTCGACGTCAGCACGCATCCGTTCTGCGGCGGCGCCGTGGACGACGTGCGGATCACCACGCGCTACGACGAGGCCGACTTCGCCGGCGCGCTGATGGGGGTGCTGCACGAGACCGGGCACGCGCTGTACGAGCAGGGCCGGCCGCGCGAGTGGCTGTCGCAGCCGGTCGGGCGGGCGCGGGGCATGACCCTGCACGAGAGCCAGAGCCTGCTGATCGAGATGCAGGCCTGCCGCTCGCGCGCCTTCGTCGGCTACCTGGCACCGTTGCTGCGCGAGACCTTCGGCGTCGCGGGACCGGCCTGGGAGGCGGAGAACCTGCAGCGCCGCATGACCCGGGTGGCGCCCGGCTTCATCCGCGTCGATGCCGACGAGGTGACCTACCCGGCGCACGTGCTGGTGCGCTACGGGCTGGAGACGCGGCTGATCGAGGGCTCCCTGGCGCTTGCCGACCTGCCCGACGCGTTCGACGCCGGCATCGCCGAGCTGCTCGGGCTGCGCGTGCCGGACCACCGGCGCGGCTGCCTGCAGGATATCCACTGGCCGGCCGGGCTGTGGGGCTACTTCCCGAGCTACACGCTGGGCGCAATCACCGCCGCACAGCTGTTCGAGGCCGCCTGCCGGGAGGAGCCGGCGCTGCCCGACTGCCTGTCGGAGGGGGATTTCGCGCCGCTGCGCCGCTGGCTCGGCCGGCACGTGCACGCCCGCGGCAGCGCCGCCACCACCGGCGAGATCGTGCGCGACGCGAGCGGCGCCGCCCTTTCCGCGGCCCCCTACCAGCAGCACCTGCGCCGGCGCTACCTCGGTGGGGCTTGATCCGCCGATGCCGCGGCGGCGCCGGCCCGGCAGCGTCCCCGTGGCAGCGCGGCTGCGGCGAAGCCTCTGGCTGCTGCTCCTCGTCTGCTCGCCCGCCGCCGCCGCCCCCGATGCGGCGACTGTCGCGGGCCTGCCGTCCGGGCCGCCGGCCGCCGACCGCCTCAGCCGCGTCGGAAGCTCGGACAAGCTGGTGTGGAACGGCGTGGCGGTGGCGCCGGACAAGCGCATCTTCGTGGTGTTCCCGCGCGTCTGCGGCAACCCCGGTCCGTCGCTGGCGAGGCTCGACGGCGAGGGCGCGGCGGTTCCCTACCCCGGTGCCGGCTGGAACGACTGGACCGCCGGCGACAGCAAGACCGATCCCACGCACGCCTTCGTCGGGCTGAACGCGGTCCACCTGGCACCGGACGGCAGCCTGTGGGTGGTGGATACCGGGGTGCCGGGCTTCGGCCGCGCGCCGCTGCCGGGCGCCACCAAGCTGCTGCGCATCGACCTCGCCAGCAACCAGGTGACGCGGACCTTCGTGCTGCCGCCTGACGTGCTGCGGCCTAAGAGCATGATCGACGATGTCCGCTTCAACGGCAGCAACGCCTACATCACCGATGCCGGCGCCCCCGGACTGATCGTGCTCGACCTCGCCAGCGGCGGCGCCCGGCGCCTGCTCGACCGGGACCCCTCGACCACCGCGCAGCGCCCGATCGTGGTGGATGGCGAGGTTCTCCGCGGCCCGGACAACAAGCCGGCGATGATCCATGCCGACCAGCTCGAGGTGAGCCCCGACGGCCGCTACCTGTACTACCAGCCGCTGCCCGGACCGATGTTCCGCGTGCCCACCGCCCTGCTCGACGACGCCCGCGCGAGCCCGCAGGCGGTCGCGGCCGGCGTGGAGTTCTGGTACGACACGCCGGCGCTGGGCGGCACCGCGATCGACGCCGACGGCACGCTCTACCTCAACGATCTCGAGCAGGACCGCGTGCTCAGCCTGACGCCGGGCCGGGTGCTGAGCACGGTGCTGCGCGATGCGCGGCTGCACTGGGCCGACGCGCCGTTCCTGCGCGACGGCACGCTGACCCTGCCGGTGGCGCAGCTCGATCGCTGCGCGCCGTTCCATCACGGCAGGGCGCAGGTGCAGTTCCCGGTCGAGCTCCTGGCGCTGCGGCTGCATCCTGTCGCGCGGCAGGGCACCGAACGCTAGACGGGCCGGCGCAACGGATCGCTTCGCGCGGCCGCCGCGCCGGGCTATGAGTGGGCGGATGCACTACATCTCCACCAGGGGCCAGGCCCCGGTCCGCGACTTCGCGGGCGTGCTGCTCGCCGGGCTCGCGGAGGATGGCGGGCTGTACCTGCCGCAGGCCTGGCCGCACTTCTCGCCCGGCGAGTGGCGCGACATGCGCGGGCTGCCCTATCCGCTGCTGGCGGCACGCATCCTGGCGCCGTTCACCGCCGGCTCGATCGAGCCCGACACCCTGGAGCGGCTCTGCGTCGAGGCCTACGCGGGCTTCGGCCATCCGGCGGTCGTGCCGCTGGTGCAGCTCGACCGGCAGCTGTTCGTCCAGGAGCTGTTCCACGGGCCGACGCTCGCCTTCAAGGACATCGCGATGCAGCTGCTGGGGCGGCTGTTCGACCACGTGCTGGCGTCGCGCAACCAGCGCATCACCATCGTCGGCGCCACCTCGGGCGACACCGGCTCGGCGGCGATCGAGGCCTGCCGCGACCGGGCGCGGATGCAGCTGGTGATGCTGCATCCGCTCGGCCGCACCAGCGAGGTGCAGCGCCGCCAGATGACCACGGTGCTGTCGCCCAACATCGCCAACCTCGCCGTGCGCGGCAGCTTCGACGACTGCCAGGACCTGGTGAAGGCGATGTTCGCGGACGCGCCGTTTCGCGACGACCTGCGGCTGTCGGCGGTGAACTCGATCAACTGGGCGAGGGTCGCGGCGCAGATCCCGTACTACGCCGCTGCCGCCCTGGCGCTAGGCGCGCCCGACCGGGAGGTGGCGTTCGCGGTGCCGACCGGCAATTTCGGCAACGTGCTGGCGGCGTGGGCGGGGCGGCAGATGGGCCTGCCGGTGGCGCGGCTGTGCATCGGCGCCAACCGCAACGACATCCTGAGCCGCTTCCTGTCGGCCAACGACATGAGCATGCGAGAGGTGGTGCCGAGCCTGTCGCCGTCGATGGATATACAGGTCAGCTCCAACTTCGAGCGGCTGCTGTTCGAGCTGCTGGGCCGCGACGCCGAGGCCTGCGCGCGGATCATGACCGGGTTTCGCGCCACCGGCCGCATGGCGGTGCCGGACGCCGCCTGGCGCAGGTCGACGGCGCTGTTCAGCGGCACCGCACTCGACGACGCGGCGACGCAGGCCGAGATACGCTCGCTGCACCGGCGCACCGGCTACCTCGCCGATCCGCACACCGCGATCGGCATCGCGGCGGCACGGCGGCACGCCGCCGAGGGCGACGGCGGCGGCGCGCCGATGGTCGCGATGGCGACCGCGCATCCGGCGAAGTTCCCCGACGCGATGCTTTCCGCCACCGGGATCCGGCCGGAGCTGCCGCCCCGGCTCGCCGACCTGTATCAGCGCGAGGAGCGCTACCGGCTGGTGCCGAACGAGCTGGAGGCCGTCGAGGCGGCCGTGCGCGGCGCCGCGATGAAGAACGCCGCCTGATCCCTTCCCTTCCGCGCCGTCGCGCGGAGCCGCTAGGAACCCCATGACCGACCCGATCAACATCACCCGCCTGCCCTCCGGCCTGCTCGTCGTCACCGAGCGCATGGACCGGGTGGAGACCGTCTCGCTCGGCGCCTACGTCGCCAGCGGCACGCGCAACGAGAGCGCCGAGGAGAACGGCGTGTCGCATTTCCTTGAGCACATGGCCTTCAAGGGCACGGCGCGGCGCTCGGCGGCGGCGATCGCCGAGGAGATCGAGAACGTGGGCGGCCACATCAACGCCTACACCGCGCGCGAGCAGACCGCCTACTACGTCAAGCTGCTCAAGGAGGACCTGGCGCTGGGTGCCGACATCATCGGCGACATCCTGACCCACAGCAGCTTCGAGCCGAGCGAGATCGAGCGCGAGCGCGGCGTCATCCTGCAGGAGATCGGCCAGGCCAACGACACGCCGGACGACATCATCTTCGACTATTTCCAGGAGACCGCGTTCCCGGGCCAGCCGATGGGCCGGCCGACACTGGGCACCGACGCGCTGGTGCGTGGGATGTCGCGGGAGTCGCTGACCGGCTACATGCGCCAGCACTACACCACCGGCAACGTCGTGGTCACCGCCGCCGGCAACCTGCAGCACGACCGGGTGGTGGATCTGGTCGGCACGCACTTCGCCGACCTCGAGACGCATGCGGCGGAGGCGGTGCAGCCCGGAGCCTACAAGGGCGGCGAGTTCCGGCGCGAGCGCGAGCTCGACCAGGTGCACGTGGTGCTCGGCTTCCCCTCGGTCGGCTACGGCGACCCCGACTACTACCCGGTGCTGCTGCTCTCCACCCTGCTCGGCGGCGGCATGTCGTCCCGGCTGTTCCAGGAGGTGCGCGAGAAGCGCGGGCTGGTGTACTCAGTGTATGCGTTCAACGCGCCGTTCCTCGATGGCGGACTGTTCGGCATCTATGCCGGCACCGGGGAGACCGAAGCCAAGGAGCTGCTCCCCGTCACCATCGAGGAGCTGCGCAAGGTGCAGCGGCAGATCGGCCAGGCGGAACTCGACCGAGCCCGCGCGCAGGTCAAGTCCAGCCTGCTGATGTCGCTCGAGAGCACCGGCAGCCGCTGCGAGCAGCTCGCCCGGCAGTACCAGGTGTTCGGCCGGCTGATCCCGGTGGCGGAGACCGTGGCCCGGTTGAACGCGGTCGGCATCGACGACGTGCGCCGCAGCGCGGCAAGGCTGTTCCACGGCACCCCGACCCTGGCCTCGATCGGGCCGTCGCGGCACATCCCGATGCTGGACACGGTCATGCAGAGCCTCGCGGCATGAGCCCTGGAAGCATGAGTCCTGGAAGCTTGAGCATCGGGGCGCTGGGCGAGCTGGTGCAGCTGGCGCGCTCGCAGGGAGCGGATGCCGCCGAGGCGGTGCTGGTGCGCGGCACCTCGCTCGGCGTGCAGGTGCGCCAGGGCCGCACCGAGGAGCTGGAGCGCTCCGAGCACAACGACCTCGGGCTGCGCGTGTTCGTGGGCAAGCCGGGTGCCCTGCGCAGCGCCATCGTGTCTGCCACCAGCGACGATCCGGCCGGCTTCCGGCAGCTGGCGACGCGCGCGGTGGCGATGGCGCGCGTGGTGCCTGACGACCGCTTCTCCGGCCTGTGCGAGCAGGCCGCCGCCGGCCGGCTCGACGGCGACGGGCTCGAGCTGGAGGATCCGGCCGAGCCGGACGTCGCGGCGCTGGCCGAGCGCGCCGGACGCGCGGAGGACGCGGCGATGGCGGTGTCCGGGGTCGCCAACTCGCTCGGCGCCTCCGCCGGCTTCGGCCGCACCGAGATCGTGCTGGTCACCTCGGCCGGCTTCTCCGGCCGCTACGCGCGCACCAGCCACTCGGTCTCGGCCAGCGTGCTCGCGGGCACCGGCACCGGAATGCAGCGCGACTATGACGGCCATTCCACCGTGCACCTGGCGGATCTGGACGACGCCGCCGGCATCGGCCACAGCGCCGGGGAGCGCGCGGTGGCGCGGCTGAACCCGACCCGGCCCAGCACCGCGCGGATGCCGGTGGTCTACGACCCGCGGGTGTCGGGCAGCCTGCTCGGACACCTGTCGGGGGCGATCAACGGTGCCTCGGTGGCACGCGGCACCTCGTTCCTCCATGACCGCATGGGCACGCGCATCCTGCGTCCCGGGCTGAGCGTGACCGACGATCCGCGGCGCGTGCGCGGGCTGCGCAGCCGTCCGTTCGACGGCGAGGGCGTGCCGACCGGCGCACTGGTGCTGGTCGAGGACGGCGTGCTGCGCAGCTGGGTGCTCGACGGCCGCAGCGCGCGCCAGCTCGGGCTCGCGACCAACGGCCATGCCTCGCGCGGTCCCTCCTCGCCGCCCTCGCCCTCGACGACCAACCTCAGCCTCTCGCCGGGCACGCTCAGCCCGGCCGAGCTGATGGCCGACATCGTCGAGGGCCTCTACATCATCGAGATGATGGGCTCGGCGGTGAACGGCATCACCGGCGACTACAGCCGCGGCGCCACCGGCTTCATGATACGCAACGGCGCGCTGGCGGAACCGGTGGCGGAGATCACGGTCGCCGGCAACTTGATCGCGATGCTGTCGGAGCTCACCCCCGCCACCGACCTGGTGTTCCGCCGCGGCACCGATGCGCCGACCATCCGCATCGACGGGATGACCGTTGCAGGATCGTGAGCCACGCCCCATCTGAGGGAGTGCCCCGGGCGCTGCACCAGAACTCCGCCACTACTCGGCGCGACCCCGCCCGCACTCCATCAGAGGTTCCATGACCCGCATCACGCGCCACCGATTTTCCTGCCTGATGGCAGCCTTCCTGCTGCTGAGCCTGGCGCCGGCAGCGGCGGACGCGCGCGCCGGCAGCGGCTTCTCGATGGGCAGCCGCGGCAGCCGTACCTTCAGCATGCCGGCGCCGACGCGCACCAGTCCATACAGCGCCGCGCCCATGGATCGCAGCATGGCGTCTCGCGGGGCCCCGTTCGGCGGCATGTCGCAGGGGATGCGCGGCCATCCGCTGGCGGCCGGGCTGCTCGGCGGCTTCCTGGGCGCCGGGATCGGCGGCATGTTGTTCGGCCACGGCTTCATGGGCGGCGGCGGCATGGGTCTGGGCGGCCTGCTCGGCCTGCTGCTGCAGATCGCGCTGATCGTCTTCGCGGTGCGCTGGCTGCTGCGCCGCTTCTCCGGTGCCGGGGCGCGCGGCCTTGCCGGCATGGCGCCGGCCGGCCTGTCGAGCGCTGGCTACCGTCAGGCGAACGCGCGCACGATGTCTGGCAACGTCGCTGGCAACGTCGCTGGCAACGCACCGCCGCTGGCGATCTCTGCGCCTGACTACCGCCAGTTCGAGCAGACCCTGCGCGACGTGCAGTCGGCGTGGACGCGCTCCGACCTCCCGGGGCTGCAGCGGCTCGCGACACCGGAGATGGTGCGCTACTTCGCCGAGCAGCTGCAGGACCAGTCGCGCCGCGGCGTGCGCAACGCCGTCTCCGACGTCCGGCTCGAGCGCGGCGACCTGTCGGAAGCCTGGAGCGAGGGCGGCCGCGACTACGCGACGGTGGCGATGCGCTACTCGATGATCGACGTCACCACCGACGCCGGCGGCCGCGTCGTGGATGGCAGCCCGAGCGAGCGGGTGAGTGTCGGCGAGCTCTGGACCTTCGTGCGCGTGCCCGGCGGAAACTGGGGTCTCTCCGCGATACAGCAGGCCCGCTAGACCTCGCGGCAACCCGGCTCGGGCCTGCCTGCCCCGGCAGCTCCGAGGCAGCGCCGTGGCCTAGCGCTGAATCCGCACGGCGCGCGACGCGTGCCGGTGCTCCCAGCCGAGGCGTTCCAGCTCCGGCGTGGCATCCGCCGCCTGCGGATAGCCCAGGCAGAAATACCCGATCAGGGTCCAGCGTGCCGGCACGTCGAGCAGCTTCGCCACCACGGTCGGATCGAGGATCGAGACCCAGCCGAGCCCGAGCTGGAGCGCGCGCGCCGCGAGCCACAGCGTGTGCACCGCCATCACCGCCGAATAGGCGGTGGCGTCCGGCATGGTGCGACGCCCGAGGCCGCGTCCCTGATCGGGTTCCGGCTCGGCGAACACCGCGAACTGGCAGGGCGCCTGGTCGAGCCCGGCGAGCTTGAGGCGCGCGTAGAGCGGGGCGTCTTCCTCGGCTGCGGCCGCCAGGGCACGGGCGTTGCAGGCCTCGAAGTTGGCCCGCACCGCGGCGCGGCGTGCCGGGTCGTCGACCAT
>CAXTNV010000047.1:11833-23227 GCA_964245755.1 uncultured Acetobacteraceae bacterium
CATCACCAATCGCCAGGGCTCGCTCAGGCCGACCGACGGCGCCAGCGACGCCGCCGCGATCAGCCGGTCCAGCAGCTCCGCCGGAACCGGCTCGGGGCGGAACCGGCGAACGTCGCGCCGCCAGCGGAACAGCTCCAGCAGGCCTGCCTGGAAGGCGCGGTCGAAGGTCGGCTCGTCCGAGACGGTCAGGCTCTCGCTCATCGTCGCGAGCCTACAGCATCCGCCGCGACGGCGCTGCGTGCGGCGTGCGGCCGATGCGCCCGCCGGCGCGGGCGCCACGTTGGTCAGGCGATGACCACCGTCTCCTCGGAGAGCACGAACTCGCAGCCCGCAAGGTCGAGGAACTTCGCCTCGTCGGGCCGGATGACCTCCATGTAGCGTGGCGACGTGAAGACAGCCTGCAGCGCCTCGGCGTCGTCGAACCAGAGCTCGGTGATGCCGTCGAACCCGACCGGCGGCAGACCGGGAAGCGACAGCGGGAGGGTGTGGCACTGGACGTAGCGGCGGACGTGCTGGCGCACCTCGGGCAGGCCGCAGAACAACGGGGCGTGCTGCTTCCGGTGATAGGCGACGAACGCCTCGTGGCTCAGCGACGGATGGCGCCGCAGCAGGATGGTGAACTTGATCATCACGGTGCTCCAAGAGGGTTGGGCACGGCCGCGGCTGGACAACGCCGCGCCGGTGCTTACGCTGTATACATAGGAGCTTCGCTTACAGTGTCAACATCCGGATCCGGCCGTTATCACCGCGGCGACCTGCGCGCGTCGCTGTTCGAGGCAGCACTCGAGCTGCTGGCGGAGGATGGCGCCGACGCACTCTCGCTGCGCGAGGTGGCGCGGCGCGCCGGGGTTTCCGCCATGGCGCCGTACCGGCACTACGCGGGCAAGCAGGCGCTGCTCGCGGCACTGGCAACGCATGGCTTCCGTGGCCTGCACGACGCGCTGCGTCGCGCGGACCGCGAGGCCGCGCCGGGCCAGGCGCTGGTGGACCAGGCCGTCGCCTATGTGCACTTCGCGCTCGCCCACCCTGCCCTGTTCCGGCTCATCTCCAGTCCCAAGGGTCCGGGCGCGCATGCGGATCTGGTCGCGGCGGCCGATGCCACCTTCGGGGTGCTGTCGCAGCGTGTCGCCGCCGAGGCGGCGGATGGCCGCGGCCGCGAGGCGCGCGCGGTCGGCTGCTGGGCGCTGGCGCACGGCCTGGCCGTGCTGTTCCTGGACGGCCAGATCAGCGAGAGGATGGCCGGCCCGACCGACGAGGTGATCCGGCGGGTCGCGCAGGCGATGTTGACGGGGGCCGTCTGATCGAACGCCCGGAGCAGCGGCGGAAACCGCTGCCGGCGGCGGCGTTGGCGGACGCAGCCCGCCCCGGGGTGCCCAGCTCCCTGCTCCACTGCCCAGGATGCGCCGCGTGATGCTCGCCGCCAGGATGCTGCCGACGGTGCTGCTGACCGCCCTGCTCGGCGGGGCTGCTTGGCTGTACGCCCCGGACCGCCCGCGCGCCTGGCTCGAGGCGCGATACGCCGCAGGTGCCGGCGAGTACTGCGACGTCGCCGGCATCCGCCTGCACCTGCGCGAGAGCGGCCCGCGCGATGCGCCGGCGCTGATCCTGCTGCACGGCTTCGGCTCCAGCCTGCAGACCTGGGACGGCTGGGCCGGGCAGCTTTCGACCCGCTTCCGGGTGGTGCGCTTCGACCTGCCGGGCTTCGGGCTGACCGGCCCGGATCCGACCGGGGACTATTCGGATCGTCGCGGCGTGCAGGTGGTGGCTGCGCTGATGGACCGGCTCGGAATCCGGCGCGCGAGCCTCGTCGGCAACTCGCTGGGCGGCCGGCTCGCCTGGCAGTTCGCGGCGCAGGATCCGGACCGGGTGGACCGGCTGGTGCTGATCTCCCCGGACGGCTTCGCGAGCCCCGGCTTCGCATACGGCCGCAAGCCGAGCCTGCCGCTGACGATGAGGCTGCTGCCCTTCATCCTGCCCAGGGCCTTGCTGCGCATGAGCCTGGCGCCGGCATACGGCGACCCGAGCCGCCTCGGCGCCGCGACGGTCGCGCGCTATCGCGACCTGATGCTCGCGCCGGGGGTGCGTCGCGCCATCCTGGCGCGCATGGCGCAGGTCATGCTCGAGGACCCGGTGCCGCTGCTGAAGGGCATCCGCGCGCCGACCCTGCTGCTCTGGGGGGAGAAGGACGCGATGATCCCGCCGAGCAACGCCGTGGAGTACGCCCGTGCGATCCCGCACGCGAAGCTGGTGATGCTGCCCGGGCTGGGGCACGTGCCGTTCGAGGAGGCGTCCCGGGCGTCGCTCGAGCCGCTGCTGCAGTTCCTCGCCGAGACCGCGCACGCGCCGTCCTAGCCTAGGGGTGGCTGCGCTCGGGCAGCGCGCCGCGTGCCCAGACCGCGAACATCACCGCGGCGACCAGCGAGAGGCCGAACCAGGTGACGGCGTACTGCAGGTGGTCGTTCGGCGGCCGCGGCAAGCTGCGCGCCGGATCCGGGCTTCCCGCCGGTCCAAGTGCCACCACGGTGAAGGGTGCGGCGTTTGGCAGCGCCAGCGCCGAGGCGATGCGCGCCGGATCGAGCGTATAGAACCGGCCGTGCGCCGGATCGTCGCGGGCGCTGAGCCAGCCGGGATGCTCGGCCGGACGCACGTAGCCGGTGACGCTCACCTCGCCCGCGAGTGGCGACGGCGGATACTTCACCCAGCCCAGATCGACCAGCACCGGCGGCAGGCCGGGGCGCAGCAGCGGCTCGATCAGGTGGGTGCCCATGACCACGTCGCCGCGCGCGTCGTCGCGCACGTCGTCCTCGTATGAGACCACCCTGCCGGCATCGAGACGGCCGTGCATCACGACCTTCTGGAACGGCGCCGGTGATGCGGGCAGCGGCACCGCCGGGGCCCGCTCGGCCGCGTCGAGCCGGGCCAGGATCCCGAGCTTCCAGTCGAGCCGGTGCACCTGCCAGACGCCCAGGCCGCTGGTCAGGCCGACCAGCGCCAGCGTGGTCAGCGACGGCACCACCAGGCGACGGCGCGTTGCGCCGAACGTGCCCGACCGCCGCATCGGCCGACTATTCGTGCACCACGGGCCCGGCACCCCACCAGTAGATGCAGACGAACAGGAACAGCCAGACCACGTCGACGAAGTGCCAGTACCAGGCCGCGGCCTCGAAGCCGAAATGCCGTGCCGGGTTGAACTGCCCCGCGCGCGCCCGGAAGAAGCACACGGTCAGGAAGGCGGTGCCGATGATCACGTGCGCGCCGTGGAAGCCCGTGGCGATGAAGAAGATCGCCGGATACACCCCGCCGCCGCTGAACCGGAACGGCGCCTCCGAGTACTCCATCGCCTGGCAGCAGGTGAACAGCATGCCGAGCAGGATGGTCAGGCCCAGCCCCATCACCAGCGGCTTGCGTATGCCCTCGATCAGTGCGTGGTGCGCCCAGGTGATGGTGAAGCCCGAGAGCAGCAGGATCATGGTGTTCATGATCGGCAGGCTGAACGGGTTGAAGGTGTGCACGCCGAGCGGCGGCCACAGCGGCGCGTTCGAGCCGGACACGTTCTCGGGGAAGATCGCGTAGTTGAAGAAGGTCCAGAAGAAGGCGACGAACAGCATCACCTCCGACGAGATGAACAACGTCATGCCGTAGCGCAGCCCGAGCCGGGTCACCGGGGTCAGCAGCTTGCCGCCGACGCTCTCGGCGATCACCGTGCGCCACCACAGCACCATCACCGCGCCGATGATCAGGAAGCCCGACACCAGCAGCCAGTACTGGCCGAAATGCGCCGCGATCACGATCCCCGCCAGCATCACCGCGCCGCCGAATGCACCTGCCAGCGGCCACGGGCTGGGGCCGGGCACGTAGTATGGGCGGGTCGGGCTGAACTCGTCCGGGACGACGGCCGGAGGGGTGCCGGGCGGCGCGTTGCTCGTCATGGTGAAACCCGTCTGCTTGGCATGTCGTCACGCACGCGGCGTGCTCAGTGTGTTCCTGCCAGCTTGACGATCGAGAGGCCATAGAAAATCAGGCAGAGTGCCAGCAGCGCCAGCAGCAGCGCCACGTTGCGGCCGCGACGGCGGCGCCTGAACTCGCGGGCCTCATCGGGCCGCATCGGCGGCGGAAAACCCTCATCCACGCGGGCGGGGCATTCAGGTCAGGCGATCGAAGATGACGGCGAGGAACAGCACGGCGAGATAGATCAGCGAGAAGCGGAAGGTCAGGCGCGCCGGCTTGTCGTGGGTCAGGCTGACGCCGCGCTCGTCCTGGCGGTCGCGCAACACCCGCCAGGAGCAGCCGAGGAAGCCCAGGCCGAGTGCGAGCGCCGCCGCCGCGTAGATCGGCCCGGTAAGGCGCAAGGCCACCGGCAGCAGCGAGATGCCCACCAGCAGCACGGTGTAGAGCATGATCTGCCGGCGGGTGTGCGCGGCACCGTGCGTCACCGGCAGCATGGGCACGCCGGCACGGGCGTAGTCCTTGCAGGCATAGAGCGACAGCGCCCAGAAGTGCGGCGGCGTCCAGAAGAACACGATCGCGAACAGGATCAGCGGCAGCACGCCGATCGAGCCGGTCACCGCAGCCCAGCCGATCAGCGGCGGAAACGCCCCGGCGGCACCGCCGATGACGATGTTCTGCGGCGTGAGGCGCTTCAGCCACATGGTGTATACCAGCACGTAGAAGGCGATCGAGCCCGCGAGCAGGGTCGCCGCCACCGCGTTGGTGGCGAGCCACATCAGCAGCACCGAGGCGACCGAAAGCACGACGCCGAAGCCCAGCGCGTCGTTCGGCGCGATCCGGCCGGCGGCCACCGGACGGCGGGCGGTGCGGTGCATCAGCCGGTCGATGTCGCGGTCGTACCACATGTTGATGGCCCCGGCCGCCCCGGCCGCGACCGCGATGCAGAGCACCGCGATGCAGCCGACCAGGACGTTGATCCCCCCGGGCGCGATCATCAGGCCGGCGGCGCCGGTGAAGACCACCAGCGACACCACGCGCGGCTTGAGGATCGCGAACCAGTCGCGTGCCTCGGCGCCGAGATGGCCCGGTGCCGCCGCGACCGGGACGGTGCTGTCGCTCACCAGCGGCGCCCTTGGGTCAATGCAGCTGCGGCATCTGCTCGAAGGTGTGGTGCGGCGCCGGCGAAGGCACCGTCCACTCCAGCGTCGTCGCCCCTTCGCCCCAGTAATTGGCGCCGAGCGTCGCCTTGCGGCTGAAGGTGATGACGATCACCAGCAGGAACACCAGCGTGGCCGCGCCGGAGATGAAGCCGCCGATCGAGGAGACGTAGTTCCACCCGGCGAAGGCGTCCGGGTAATCCGGATAGCGACGCGGCATGCCGGCGGCACCGAGGAAGTGCTGCGGGAAGAAGGTCAGGTTGACGCCGATGAAGGTCAGCCAGAAATGCAGCTTGCCGAGACCCTCGGGATACTGCTTGCCGGTCATCTTGCCGATCCAGAAGTAGAAGCCGCCGAACATCGCGAACACGGCACCCAGCGACAGCACGTAATGGAAGTGCGCCACCACGTAGTAGGTGTTGTGCAGGTACTGATCGAGCGAGGCGTTGGCCAGCACCACGCCGGTGACGCCGCCGACGGTGAACAGGAAGATGAAGCCGACCGCCCACAGCATCGGCACCTTGAACTCGATCGAGCCGCCCCACATGGTCGCGATCCAGGAGAACACCTTGATGCCGGTGGGCACCGCGATCACCAGCGTCGCGGCCATGAAGTAGGCGCGGCTGTCGACCGAGATGCCGGACACGAACATGTGGTGCGCCCACACCACGAAGCCGACCACGCCGATCGCGATCATCGCGTAGACCATGCCGAGATAGCCGAAGATCGGCTTCTTCGAGAAGGTCGAGACGATGTGGCTGATGATGCCGAAGCCCGGCAGGATCAGGATGTAGACCTCAGGGTGGCCGAAGAACCAGAACAGGTGCTGGAACAGGACCGGGTCGCCGCCGCCCTGCGGATCGAAGAAGCTGGTGCCGAAGTTGCGGTCGCAGATCAGCATGGTGATGGCGCCGGCCAGCACCGGGATCGCCAGCACCAGCAGGAAGGCGGTGACCAGCTGCGCCCACACGAACAGCGGCATCTTGTGCAGCGTCATGCCGGGCGCGCGCATGTTGAAGATGGTGGTGATGAAGTTGATCGCGCCGAGCAGCGACGAGATGCCCGACAGATGCAGCGAGAACAGGGTGAAGTCCATCGCCGGACCGGACTGGTACTGGCCGTTGGAGAGCGGCGGGTACAGCGTCCAGCCGGAGCCCGAGCCGGTTCCCCACAGCAGACCCATCATGGTCATGAAGAAGCCGGCCACGGCCATCCACAGCGACATGTTGTTCAGGCGCGGGAAGGCCATGTCCGGCGCGCCGATCATCAGCGGGATGAACCAGTTGCCGAAGCCGCCGATCATCGCCGGCATCACCATGAAGAAGATCATGATCAGGCCGTGCTGGGTGACGATCGCGTTCCAGGCCTGGCCGGTGGCAACCACGTGCGAGCCGGGATGCAGCAGCTGGGCGCGCATGATCATCGACAGCGCACCGCCGACCAGGCCGGCCACGATCGACAGGATGATGTACATCGTGCCGATGTCTTTGTGGTTGGTCGAGCAGAACCAGCGCACGAAGAAGCCCGGCACATGGGCGTGGTCGCCATGCCCGTGTTCCTGGGCATGACCTTGTTCGAACGCCTGCGCGTGCGCCGCGCCGTGCGATCCGACCGGCCTCTGCCCGTCATGCGTGGTTGCCGACATCCTACCGTCTCCTGCGCGCCGGGCGCAGACTAGCGTCTGCGCCGCGCTCTGACATGCTGCCGTGCAACACGATAGCGTATGGGTTGGAACCGTCCGAGCCGAAGCCCACGCTAGCGTGCCAGCGCCAGCTCGACCCGGGCCGGACGGGCCGGCGCCAGCGCGCTGAACTTGTTCTTGGCGTCCTTGAGCCAGGCGGCGTAGTCGGCCTCGCTGACCGCGTGCACCTCGATCGCCATGGCGTCGTGGTTGATGCCGCAGATCTGGTTGCACTCGCCGTAATAGTCGCCGGGTTTGTCGACGTTGAACCAGGTCTCGATGGTACGGCCCGGGATGGCGTAGCGCTGCACCCCGAGCGACGGAATGAAGAAGCTGTGCAGCACGTCGCCGCTGGCGATCAGCACGCGCACGTTCTTGCCGACCGGCACCACCAGCGGGTTGTCCACGGCGAGCTGACGCAGCGCGCGCTGCTCCGGCTTGAGCTGCTTGGACGGGATCATGTAGCTCTGGAAGTCGAGCCCGCCCTGCTCGGGATAGGTGTACTCCCAATACCACTGGTGGCCGGTGACCTTGACCGTCATGTCCGGCGCGGTGGTGCGGTCCTGGAAATACACCAGGCGGAACGACGGCACGGCGATCATGATCAGGACCAGCACCGGCACCGTGGTCCACAGGATCTCGATGGTGGAGTTGTGGCTGGTGCGGCTGGGCACCGGGTTCGCGCGATGGTTGAAGCGCACGATCACGTAGAGCATCAGGCTGGCGACGAACACCACGATGCCGATGATGATGTAGAGCACCCAGGTGTTGAGTGCCACCACCTCCTGCTGCACCGGGCTGTGCGGCGCCTGCAGGCCCATCTGCCAGGGATGCGGCACCTGCGCCATCGCCGGCGCCGCGACGCCGGCCGCCAGCAGCATACCGAGCGCCGCCGCGACACCGCGACGCCCCCGATGGACGACAAGGCGGCCCCACATGCCCGTCACCATCCTGTCTCCGGTCCCCTTGGCTGAGATGGTCGACGCCCCAGGCGGATCAAGCGTGCCAACCGCTCTCTGCCGGGCCGTTGCGCAGCGTCACCAGGGTGAACAGGCCCGCCGGCGGCACCGGCTCGATGCGCGCCCGCGCCCGGTCGCCCGGCGGCAGCAGCGATTCGATGGCGAAGTCCGGATGCCAGCCTAGCGAATGCGAGGCACGCGCCATGCCGCGCTCGACCATCAGCCGGATACCGTTGCTGGCGAGGAAATGGTTCACGAACAGGATGTGGCCGCCCGGGCGCACCACGCGGCGCAGCTCGGCGTAGAGCCGGCGCGGGCTGGGCACCACCGAGGCCACGAACATCGCCACCGCGATGTCGAAGCTGCCGTCGGCGAATTCCGTCTCCTCGGCGTCCATCTCAAGCAGCGCCTCGACGTTGCCGAGCCCGCGGCTGTGCACCCGCCGGCGCGCGAAGGCCAGCATGTCGTCGGACAGGTCGATCCCGGTGACCCGCTTGTCCGGGTCGTAGTGCGGCAGGGCAAGGCCGGTGCCGACGCCTACTTCCAGCACCAGCTGCCCCGGCAGGGCATTGACCGCGGCGACCGCACGGCGTCGCCCGAAGGCGGAGATGCCGCCGAACACGGCGTCGTAGATGCCGGCCCAGCGCCGGTAGGCAGCCTTCACCGCGTCGGCATCGAGGGCGGAGCGCGGCACGGGTCCGTCGGGGCCACGTGGCTGTTGTTCTAGGGCGTGGCTCATCGGATCCCCTCTCTGCCCTGCCCGGGCCCTTGCAGCAAGAGCCGGGCACTCACGAGGTCGGCGCGAGGAGCTGCCGCGGCGAGGTTTGCCCGGTGCCCGGGGCGCACGCTATGTTCGGGTTCGCACCCGACGGGAGGAGGCGGCCGCATGTCGGATCTGGATATCAGCCTGGTCGTGCTCAACGTCGTATTCTGGGGCGGGAACGTCATCTATTATTTCCGCCTGCCGATCTATCACTGGCTTGATGGCCGGATCCATTACGAGCCGTTGACCGACCGGTTGCGCACGCTGTTCAGGTCGGCGCGGAAATAGCTCCGGGATCGGCGAGGCCGGACCGCAGATCGGCGGCGCGGCGGGCCTCGATCCTGTCCCACAACAGGCCTGCGCTGTTGATGCCGTCGAAGCGGTCGAGTTGCTGCAGCCCGGTGGGCGAGGTCACGTTGATCTCGGTCAGCCAGTCGCCGATCACGTCGATGCCGGTGAAGATCAGCCCATGCTCGCGCAGGTGCGGGCCGATGCGACGGCAGATCTCGCGATCGCGCCCGGTCAGCGACACCGCCTGCGCCACCCCGCCGACATGCATGTTCGAGCGCGATTCACCGTGCGCCGGCACCCGGTTGATGGCGCCGATCGGCTCGCCGTTTGCCAGGATGATGCGCTTGTCGCCGGCGCGCACCGCGGGCTCGTAGCGCTGGATCATCAGCGGCTCGCGGGAAGCCGCGAAGAACATCTCCAGCAGCGACGCGAAGTTCTCGTCGTGCTCGCGCAGCCGGAACACCCCGGCACCGCCATTGCCGAACAGCGGCTTGACGATGATGTCGCGGTGCTCGGCGCGGAAGTCGCGGATCGCCTGCACGTCCCAGCTCACCAGGGTGGGCGGCATCAGGTCGGGGAAGTGCGTCACCAGCAGCTTCTCCGGCGCGTCGCGCACAGCGCGCGGGTCGTTCACCACCAGCGTGTGCGGGTGGACGTGCTCCAGCAGGTGGGTCGCGGTGATGTAGGCCATGTCGAACGGCGGGTCCTGGCGCATCAGCACCACGTCCACAGTGGCGAGATCGAGCAGCGCCGGCTCGCCGAGATCGGCATGCGCGCCGCGCACCCGGTCGAGCCGCACTGGCCGCGCCCGCGCCGTCAGCCGGTGCAGCGGCCGGCCTGCGGCGGACGACGCGCCCGGCCGGCCCTCGCGCAGGCTGAGCTGGCGCACCTCGTAGACCCAGAGCGCGTGACCGCGCGCCTGCGCCTCCAGCATCAGCGCGAAGCTGGAATCCGCGTCGATGTCGACGCTCTCGATCGGATCCATCTGGACCGCGACCTTCAGGGCGGCAGGCGGCATGCGGAGCTCCTTCACACCGATGGGTA
This sequence comes from uncultured Acetobacteraceae bacterium, assembly GCA_964245755.1. GTDB lineage: Bacteria > Pseudomonadota > Alphaproteobacteria > Acetobacterales > Acetobacteraceae > Lichenicoccus. The sequence goes on from CAXTNV010000047.1 coordinate 21,677, forward strand.
GCGGATCGCGGTGATCTCGACCAACGCGGTGCCGCGCGGCGTCTGCACGCGCACCTCGTCGCCGACACGTCGGCGCAGCAGCGCGCGCGCCAGCGGCGAGGCCAGGCTCACCTGCCCCTGCGACAGCTCGGCCTCGTCGACACCGACGATGGTCACCGTGCGCACGGTGTCCGCCTCGTCCGCCAGGCCGAGCGTGACGAAGCTGACGGTGGCGCCGAAGAACACCTGGTCGCGTCGCGCCTGGGCAGCGGGATCGACCGGCTGCGCCTGCTTGATGCGCCGGCCGAGGAACCGGATGCGCCGGTCGATCTCGCGCAGCCGCTTCTTGCCGTAGAGGTAGTCGCCGTTCTCCGACCGGTCTCCGTTGCCGGCGGCCCAGGAGACGATCTCCACGATCTTCGGGCGCTCCTCGCGCAACAGCTGGTTCAGCTCAGTCTGCATGCGCGCGAGGCCCGCTGGCGTCACGTAGCGATGCAGGCCCTGCGCCAGCGTGACGGTGCCGCCCTCCTCGTCGTCGCCCGTGTCGCCAGCTTCGCTCACAGCTCGAGGAGCGCGAGGACGACCTCACCTTCCAACCTGTCGCCCGGCTGGAGCACCCGGACTCCCGTCTCGACGGACTTGTCCAGCCAGTTGACGCCATTGCTCATGTTGCTGGTCGGCTCCACGGCCAAATAGTCGCGTCCCGGCGGCGTATAGACCACCAGATGGCCGAAAAGCGGCGATGCAGCGACACTGAGTGCGAGTCGGCGCCCTGGCCAATGCAGAACCGCTTCGCCGCCCCACCTGTTGAAGCAGTTATCGAGCTTGGTGTCGGTGACCAGACGTGGAGGATGGAACGCGAACGACTCCGTCGCAGGGACACACCGTTCCGGCAAGGCGTCCCGCCCCGGCAACCAGACGTCACGCGCTGCGAAGCGGAGGGTTGTATCGTCGCTGCGTGGGAAGAACGGGTGGAAGCCGAAGCCGACCGGCTGCGCCCGCTCGTCGGTGTTCTCGTAGCGTATCGAGACCGAGAGGCTGTCTTCGGCAAGCAGGTAGGTGATCGCGGCCTCATAGTGGAACGGCCACTGCTCAGGCGGCCCCTGGTGATCCAGCGTCAGCACCGCGCGCGCCGCCTGCGCCTCGGCCACGCGCCACTCGCGCATCCAGCCGTTGCCGTGGATGGTGTGCGGCTCGCCGCCGAAGTTCGCCGCGAGCTGGAACCGCTCGCCGCCAAAGGCGAAGCGGCCATAGCCGACCCGGTTGGAGAACGGGATCAGCGGATAGGCGGCAACCGGCCGCTCATGCTGGGCGATCAGGTTGGGGTCCGACACCGGGTGCAGCACATCGACCCCGTCGCGCCGCCAGCCGGCGACGGCGGCTCCGACCTCGGGCAGCAGCGTCAGCACCGAACCGCCGTTCGTCAGTTCCAGCATGTTCGTCCCTTCAGGCAGGTAGTCGACCCAAGGTGTCCAGAGGCGAAACCTCCGGCGGGGTTCGGTGCGGCGCCCCGACCTTCAGGCGCGGCGCTTGCCGCGACGCTTCGCCGGGTCATAGCCACCACCGCCAGGG
>CAXTNV010000048.1:0-11439 GCA_964245755.1 uncultured Acetobacteraceae bacterium
ACAACACCAGAGCGTCGATCACCGGCTTCGCGCGCGCCAGCTTCCGCTACGGCCTCGACCGCCGGATGTCGGTTTATCTGTCCACCAAGAACACGATCCTGAAGGCCTATGACGGCATGTTCAAGGATGTGTTCCAAGAGGTGTTCGATGCCGAGTTCAAGGCCGAGTTCGTCCAGCTCGGGCTGACCTACGAGCATCGCCTGATCGACGACATGGTGGCGGCCGCGTTGAAATGGAGCGGCGGCTATGTCTGGGCCTGCAAGAACTATGACGGGGACGTGCAGAGCGACATCGTGGCGCAGGGCTTCGGCAGCCTTGGCCTGATGACGTCGGTGCTGCTGGCGCCGGACGGCAACACGGTGGAGTCCGAGGCGGCGCATGGCACCGTGACCCGGCACTACCGCGAGCACCAGAAGGGTCGGCAGACCAGCACCAACCCGATCGCATCGATCTTCGCCTGGACCCGCGGCCTGATCTATCGCGGGCGGTTCGACGGCACCCCGGACGTGACGCAGTTCGCCGAAACCCTGGAGCGGGTGTGCATCGACACCGTCGAGGCCGGCGACATGACCAAGGATCTGGCGCTCCTGGTGGGTCCGCAGCAGCGGTGGCTCAACACCGAGGACTTCCTGGGCAGGATCGACGACAACCTGCGGCGCGCGAGCGGCGTGTGAGGCGCGGCAGCGCCGCGCCCGACCTCCTCACTTCGTAGCGGGCGCGCACGGCGGCACGGCTACTTGGGCGGCAGATCCAGGCGATCCTGCTCGTGGATCTGGCGCAGCGCCTCGGTCCAGTATTCCTCGTTGCGGCCGTGCGGCCGGCCGTCCTTCTCCCAAAGCTCGTAGGCGCGCACCCGGACGCGCTCGTCTGTGCGTTTCGCTTCGTCGCTCATGGCTCATGGACCTCGAATCCGGCGGCATCTTATGACCATGCGCCGTGCGCATGTTGCGCAAAATGCGTGCCGTCCGGGTCTGGAAACAGATGATGAAGCAGGGCGTTGCAGGAACCTTCAACCGTCCTGACGATAAGGCGACAGCGTCGCCAGTTCCTCCATCTCGGCAAGCCGCGCCAGCCGCTCCTGCTCCACGAACCCGGCGACCGCCTCGCGCAGCCCGGGGTGGGCAATCCAGTGCGCCGAGTAGGTCGGCCTCGGCAGGTAGCCGCGCTGGATCTTGTGCTCGCCCTGGGCGCCGGCCTCGACCCGGGCCAGGCCATGCTCGATGGCGAATTCGATCGCGCGGTAGTAGCACAGCTCGAAATGCAGGAACGGCCAGTCGCCGATGCATCCCCAGTTGCGACCGTAGAGAGTGTCGCCGCCGAGCAGGTTGAGCGCGCCGGCGACCGGGTGCCCCTCGTGCTCGGCGAGCATCAGCACCACGCGGTCGCCGAGCCGCTGCGACAGCATCGGGAAGAACCGCTCGCTGAGGTAGGCGCTTCCCCACTTGCGGTCCACGGTCGAGGTGTAGAACCGGTAGAAGGCGCGCCAGTGCGCCGGCGTGATCGCGCTGCCGCGCAGGGTCCGGTAGACCAGGCCGCAGGCGTTCGCGTCGCGCCGCTCGCGACGCATCGCCTTGCGCTTGCGCGAGTTGAGGCTGCCGAGGAAATCCTCGAAGCAGCCATAGCCGGCATTCTCCCAATGGAACTGCGTGCCCAGCCTTTGCAGCCAGCCGGCCTCGCCGAGCTGCTCGTACTCGTCGGCGCCGCAGAAGGTGACGTGCACCGAGGACAGCTTCAGCTCGCCGCAGGCCTGGCTCAGCGCGCCGGCCATCGCGCGCAGCACCGCGCCGCGTTGCTGCGCCGGCAGGTCCGAGCGCAGCAGCAGGCGCGGCCCGGGAACCGGGCTGAACGGCGATGCGACCTGCAGCTTCGGGTAGTAGCGCCCTCCGGCGCGCTCGAACGCCGCCGCCCAGCCATGGTCGAACACGTATTCGCCGTAGCTGTGCGACTTGGCATACATCGGCGCCGCGGCCAGCAGCCGGCCATCCCGGTCGTGCAGCGTGGCGTGCCGCGGCAGCCAGCCGGTGCGCGAACCGGCCGAGCCGCTATCCTCCACCGCCGAAAGGAAGGCGTGGCTGACGAACGGGTTGTCGTCGCCGGCGCAGCGATCCCAGTCCGCGGGATCGATCGCGCTGATCGCCGGATGCAGGCTCAGGGACAAGGTTGGATCAGGCATGCGCCCGATATGGCATGCACCCCGGCGATGCCAAACCCAAGCCAGGGCCGCGGAGCGTATCCGCGACCACAGGGGCGCACGGCTCACGCGAGCTCGAACAGGCCTTCCACCTCGACCGGCGCGTCCAGCGGCAGCGAGGGCACGCCGATGGTGGAGCGGGCATGACCTCCCGAGGCGCCGAACACCGCCGCGATCAGGTCGGAGGCGCCGTTCATCACCGTCGCGTGCTGGGTGAAGTCGCCGGTGCAGGCGATGAAGCCGCCGAGCCGGACCACGCGGCCGACCCGCTCCAGCGCGCCGAGCGACGCCTTGATCTGCGCCAGCAGGTTGATCGCGCAGGTCCGCGCCGCCTGCGCGCCCTGCTCGATGCTGACGCCGCCGCCGAGCTTGCCGGTCGCGCTGAGACGCCCCTCGATCAACGGCAGCTGGCCCGACACCACCAGCAGCCGGCCGGTGACCACGCTCGCCACATAGTTCGCCACCGGCGAAGCCGCGACCGGCAGGATGACGCCGAGCGCCGCCAGTCGCGCTTCCAGATCGCTCTCTGACATCGACGATGCTTTCCGCTCGGGTTCAGCCGACCAGGCGCAGCCCGTGGCGCTGCCGCACGCCGGCATTGCTGGAGCGCGGCAGGTCGAGCGGCAGCAGCGCGTCGTCCGCCTCCGGCGGCGCCTCCCCGTGCCCCGCATCGGGGAGCGCGCGTCCGAGATAGGCGGCGGACAGGCTGCGGAACACGTAGTCCAGCGGCGAGGTTGCGGTCGCGACCGAGGCGTCCCCCTCCACCGCGCCGCCGGGCCCGAAGCGGGTGTAGGCGAACGCCTCGACGAAGCGCTGCAGTGGCACGCCGTGCTGCAGGCCCAGGCTGATCGCCTGGCAGAAGGCATCCATCAGCCCGCGCTGCGCCGGTCCGTCCCGCGTCGGGCTGATGCTGAGCTCGCCCAGGCTGCCATCGTCGTACTCGCCGGTGCGCAGGTAGAGGCGATGGCCGCCGACCGACGCCTTCTGGGTGAAGCCGCCGCGACGCGACGGCAGCTCGCGGCAGCGCCCCGCGACCTGGCCCTGCGCCGCATCGTGCGGGGCCGGTTCGGGAAGTGCGTGAGGAACGGCAGCCGGGCCGAGCGCCTGCGGCGACGCCAGCCCGCGACCGACGAACGGACGCACCGCACGCTGCATCGCCCGCACCGCCGTGAAATCAACCGCACGCAGCACCGGCTCTCCGGCCAGGCTCGCGGCAAGTGCCGATTCCGGGCTCAGGCCGCGAGCCGCCAGCCGCGCGAGGGTGCTGTCCGCGAGCCTGCCGTCCGGGCGCAGCGGCGAGAAGATCGGGGCGATCCCGCAGGCCTCCAGACCGAGCAGGGCATCGGCCGGACCCGGAACCGAGAGGCCGGTCTCGATCGGCTGCGCGGCCCCGCTCGCCTTGGGAGCATGGCGCCCCGCCGTGCCCTCATCCGCCGCCGTCTGCCACGCCGCCAGAGCGCGCGCCGCGAGCCCCGGGACGGCGACGCCACGCGTCGGCAGCCGGTCGCCGGCCTCGCCGCAAGGATGGCCGCAGCGGGCGCGGCCGGTGGCGAGCGCCAGCAGGCAGGCGGCGGTGTCGCGCGCCGCGTCGCTGTCATAGTCCAGACCGAGCCGGGCCAGGCAGGCATCGAGGTTGCCGAGCAGCAGGCGGCCTGGCGCGAGGCCCGGGCGGTTCAGCAGGCGCAGCGCCTCGAGCAGCGTGTCGATGGCGGCCACCATGCCATCCAGGTCGAACCCGTCTCCGGGTTGCGCGAAGGCCGCCAGGTTGAGCACGAAGGCGGCGCGGTCGGGTCGGGTTGGCTGCCAGACCGGCAGATCGGGGCAGGCGGCGCGGCGCAGCAGCAGCAGGCTCAGGCGGGCGCCCAGCTCCGGAGCGGCGTCGGGCGCGTCGGCCAGCGGCGCGATCCAGTGCGCCGCGGCCTGTGCCAGCGTCACCCCGCCCTGGCCGGGGGCCAGCTCGGCCAGCGCCGCCGCGGCATCGTCGTCCCAGTCTGCCGGCAGGGTGACCGGACGCGTCGCCGCATCCGGATCGGCGCCGGCATCCGCCCTGCGCATGCGCACGCCGTACCAGTGCGCAGCGAGGCGCGAGCGGCTGCCGCGAGCGGCGCGAAGCGGATGCTCGGGAGGGCTGGTGGCGAGGCTGTCGGAAGCGTTCATGCGGGTCATGCTACGCGCCGCCCGACACGATCCCAAGCTGTATGTTGATGTAGAACCGGTGGAGGTGCCACAGCATGTTGTGGATATCCGGGATAACTCGCGGGGGGCGGGCGGTGCCGCAGCGGCGGATGGACCGGCCCCGCCACGCCGCGTATAGGATGCGCCATGACCAGCATCGGCACGCGCCTGTTCACCATGCTCAGGGGACGACTCATCGGCACCGATCCCGATGGACGCAGCTACTACCAGGAGCGGCGCGCGAGCCGGGTCGGCGGCCGGCGGGTGCGTCGCTGGGTGATCTACCGCCCGGGCGAGGATCCTTCGGCGGTACCGGCCGAGTGGTGGAACTGGCTGCATCATTCCGATGACGCGCCGCTCCCGGTGGCGGTGCGTCAGGCGTGGCAGCTGCCGTTCCAGCCCAACCGCACCGGAGACCCGGAGGGCTACCGGCCCCCGGGCAGCGACTACCTCGGCGGCCGGCGCCGGCCGTCCCGCGGCGACTACGAATCCTGGTCGCCCGACGCGTGAGCGACGCCGCTTCGGCCAGGCCGCGCGGCAGAGGGCGGCGGCATGATCCGGTCGAGCTGCTGGCCGGTGTCGTGGTGCTGGCGTTGCTCGCGGCGTTGATCCTCGGCGCCGTGCTCGGCAGCGGGCGCCGCGCCCAGACCGGCACCGTGCTGACCGCGCAGTTCGACCATATCGACGGTCTCGATGTCGGTGCCGACGTGCGCATGGCAGGAGTCACCGTCGGCCAGGTGCTGCGCGAGACCGTGAACCCGAAGGACTACCAGGCGATCGTCACCCTGACCGTACGCCCGGACATCAGGCTGCCGACCGACAGTTCCGCGGTGGTCACCTCCGACAGCCTGCTCGGCGGCAAGTACTTGGCGCTGGCGCCCGGCGGGGCGGACAGCGTGCTGGCGCCGGGCGGCCGCATCACCCAGACCCAGGGCGCGATCAGCCTGGAGCAGCTGCTCAGCAAGTTCATCTTCACGGTCACCGACTCGATGGCCAAGAAGCAGCCGACACCCACTCCTCCGGGAAATCCCCCGGCGCCACCCAGGCTGCCAGCCGCGGGGAATGGGGGCGCCTCGCCCGGGTCGGCGACACCTTCCGCGCCATGAGCGCGCGCTGGCCGCAACCCGACGGCACGCCGGTCGCCTGCCGCGAGAAGCTGCGGATGCTGGAGGAGAACCATGCCGAGCTGCAGTCGGTGCTGCGGGACGCCTTCGAGGACGCAGTGCTGATGGGCGTGGACGGCGCGGTCATGCGCCGGATGCTGGTGACGATGGTGGAGGCGCTGGAGATGCCGGGCTGCACCGGGGGGGCGGGCAGACCGTCGCGCGCATGAAGCGGTGCCTGGCGGCGCGGCTGCTCGCACTGCCGCTCTGGATCGCTTCGGCGGCGGCGGCGGAGCCGGTTTCGCCCCCGGCGATGTATCCGCCGGAGAGCTGGGAAGGCCGCTCGGCGGCGATCGTTCGGGTGCTCGACAAGCTCGACGCGCACGTCGAGACCCTGAGCATCCCGGTCGGGCAGAGCGGCAGCTACAAGAGCCTGGGCATCGCGATCCGCAGGTGCCTGCAGCATCCGCCCGGGCTGCCTCCCGACGCCGCCGCAGCACTCAGCGTGCGCGATGCCAATGCTGCCGCGACGCCGTTCGAGGGCTGGATGTTCTCGGCCGAGCCCTTCGTGGCCGTGTTCGAGAGCCCGGTCTACGGCGTGCAGCTGGTGTCGTGCGGCGGCGGCGAAGCGGCACCCGCGGCACCGGCGCTGCCGCCGGCGGTTGCCGCCGCGCCTGCCGATGCCGATCGCGCAGCGCCGCCGCCCGACGCGCCGCCGCCCGACGCCGAGCCGAGCCCGGTCTATCCTTCCGGAGAGCCGCCGCCGCCCGCCGCGGCGCCGCCCGACTGAGGCCGGTTGCAACCGTCCCCCGAGCCGATGGTTCTCCATCCATGACGCAGCAGCCTGCCCGTGCCGTCCGTCCGCCGCTGCCGGGAGCCGAGGCTGCCGCCTTTCTGCTGGATTTTGACGGCACCCTCGTCGACATCGCGCCGGCCCCTGAGCTGGTGCAGGTGCCGCCCGGTCTCGTGCGGACGCTGCAGCGCCTGCGCGCCCGCTGCGGCGATGCCCTGGCGCTGGTTACCGGTCGGCCGATCGCGCAGATCGACGCGTTCCTGCCCGACGTGGCGTTCGCGGTCGCCGGCGAGCACGGCATCGCCATACGGCACGCGCCGGGGGCGGCGGTGCAGCGGCCGGACCTGCCGCCGCTGCCGCCGCGATGGCTCGACGCCGCCGATGCGCTCGCCGGTCGCCACCAGGGCGTGCGGGTCGAGCGCAAGGCGACCGGCTTTGTGCTGCATTTCCGCGCCAACCCTGACGCGGGCGAGGCGCTGAAGCAGGCTGCGGACGCCCTGGTCGCGGGCTCGGACGGACGCTTCCACGTGCAGTCGGCGAAGATGGCCTGGGAGATCCGTCCATCGGGCATCGACAAGGGCAGTGCGGCGCACATGCTGATGCGGCAGCCTCCGTTCGCGGGCCGACGCCCGGTGTTCGTGGGCGATGACGTCACCGACGAGGACGGCATCGCCGCCTCGATCGCGCTCGGCGGCACCGGCTACCGCATCCCCAGCGACTTCGCCGATCCCGAGGCGCTGCGCCGCTGGCTGAGCGCGCTGGCGGAAGGCGAGGGTGAATGGGCCGTCTAGTCGTCGTCTCCAACCGCGTGCCGGCGCCGCGCGAGCGCAGCAACCCGGCGGGCGGCCTGACCGTCGGGCTGAAGGACGCGATACGCGGTCAGCCGACGCTCTGGTTCGGCTGGTCCGGGCAGGTGAGCGCGGGCCTCGAAACCGACCCGAAGCCCAAGACCGACGCCCAGGGCAGGGTGACCTACGCCACCATCGACCTGACGCCGGCGCAGAACCGGGGCTTCTACGAGGGCTTCTCCAACCGCATCCTGTGGCCGCTGTGCCACTACCGGATGGGGCTGGTCGAGTACAGCCGCGACGACCTCGAGACCTACCTCTCGGTCAACGCGCTGTTCGCCCGCTGCCTGCTGCCGATGCTGCGTCCCGACGACGTGATCTGGGTGCAGGACTATCACCTGATCCCGCTCGGGGCGGCGCTGCGCGAGCTCGGTGTCACGGCTCGGATCGGCTTCTTCCTGCACACGCCGTTCCCGCCGCTCGCCCTGTTCGGAGCGCTGCCCGGAGCCGGGCTGCTGATCCGCGCGATGGGCGCCTACGACCTCGTCGGCCTGCAGACCGAGGAGGATCGTGGCCATCTCGACCAGTCGCTGCAGGCGGAAGCCGTCGAGACCAGCACGGCCGCATTTCCGATCGGCATCGATCCGGACCAGTTCGCCAAGCAGGCGGCAAAGGCGAGCCGCGGCCCCGATGTGGTGCGCCTGACCGAGAGCCTGAGCGGACGCGCGCTGATCCTGGGTGTCGACCGGCTGGACTACTCCAAGGGGTTGCCGCAGCGCTTCCAGGGTTACGAGCGCCTGCTGGAGCGTTTCCCCGAGCACCGCAAGAACGTCACCTTCCTGCAGGTGGCGCCGGTCTCGCGCGGCGACGTGGCCGAATACAAGACGCTGCGTCGCCGCCTCGACGAGCAGGCCGGACGGATCAACGGCTCCTGGGCGGACTTCGACTGGATGCCGATCCGCTACATCACCCGCGCGATCGCGCGCAACACGCTGGCCGGGTTCCACCGCTTCGCCCGCGTAGCCCTGGTGACGCCGTTGCGCGACGGCATGAACCTGGTCGCCAAGGAGTATGTCGCCGCGCAGCAACCGGAGGATCCGGGAGTGCTGGTGCTGTCGCGCTTCGCCGGTGCCGCTCCCGAGTTCCGCGACGCCGTTCTGGTGAACCCCTACGATCCCGACGAGATTGCCGAGGGGCTGCACCAGGCGCTGTCGATGCCGGCGACCGAGCGCCGCGCGCGCTGGCAGGCGCTCGATGCCGCGGTGCATGCGGTCACCGCGGCGAGCTGGGCGCGCGACTTCCTCGCTGCTCTCGACCGGCAGCCGCACCGTGCGGCCTGAGCGGCGCGCCGGTGCCCTGGCGGTAGCCAGCGGCACGGTGGCGCTCGCCGTCGCCTGGGTGGCGGAACATCGACTGTCGATGGCGCCGTGCGCGCTGTGCCTGCTGGAGCGCTGGCCGTACCGGGTGCTGATCCTGCTCGGCCTCTCGACAATGCTGGCGACCGCGGTGGCGCCGGCCCGGGTGGCGCGGCTGGTGCTGCTGTGCTGCGCGCTGCCGCTCGCGGCGGCACTCGCGCTGTCGCTGACACACCTCGGCGTGGAGCAGGGATGGTGGCCCGATCCCTGGCCGGCCTGCATGGCCCCCCGGTTCCACGGCGGCAGCATGGCCGAGCGCCTGGCCGCCATGCCGCGACTTCCGGCGAAGCCCTGCGACAGCCCCAACCGGCTGTTCGTGTTCCTGCCATTGTCGATGTCGTCCCTCGACCTGATCTATGCGGCGCTGGCGTCGGTCTCGATCGGAATCGCGGCGCGCAGCCGGAGTGTGTCATGAGCGAGAGCCTGAGCAGCGAGACACGGGGCACGCAGCCCGGCGAGCCGGACCGGGCGACCCGGCTGAGCCGGATGATCCGGGTGGATCACGCGGGAGAATACGGCGCCGAGCGGATCTACGCCGGACAGCTCGCTGTGCTCGGGCGCGGCGACAAGGGCGAGTTGCTGCGCCACATGATGGCGCAGGAAACCCACCACAAGGAGGTGTTCACCGGACTGATCGCCAGGCGGCGGGTGCGCCCCACCGCCTTGCTGCCGCTGTGGCACGTGGCGGGGTTCGCGCTGGGCGCCATGACCGCGGCGATCGGCGAGCGGGCGGCGATGGCCTGCACGGTCGCGGTGGAGGAAGCGATCGACGAGCACTACGCGCAGCAGGCGGCGACCCTGGACGACGAGGAGCATGAGCTGCGCGGCACCATCGAGCAGTTCCGCCTCGAGGAACTCGAACATCGCGACATCGGCCTTGCCAACGAGGCGGAGCTGGCGCCTGCCTACCGCGTGATGTCGCGGGTGATCAAGGCCGGGTGCCGGGCGGCCATCGCGGTGAGCGAGATCCTGTAGCGCGCCGGGCGGGCGACATTACAACCTCGTGCGTCGTCCGCGTCCGAACAGCAGGCTGACCACGAACAGCACCAGGAAGACGAAGAACAGGATCTTGGCGATGCCCGCGAATGTGGCGGCAAAACCGCCGAAGCCGAGTGCGGCGCAGACCAGCGCCACGACGAGGAAGATCAGCGTCCAGTGCAGCAGTTCCACGCCAGTCCTCCGGCGATCAGGATGTCGGACAAGAATTCACCACCCGGCACCGTAACGGTCGAGCGCCGGCATGGTTGCAGCCCGCGTGGAACGCGCCTCAGTAAGGGCGCCCCGGCCGATGGAAGGGACGATGATGCCGGTGATGGTAGGGACGGTGCGGCGGCGGACCGCGGTAGCCCGGCCCGACGGGCTGCGCGTTGGCGACCGCCGGCAGACTCGCGATGATCACGCCCAGGATCAGGACGGCGCGCAGTGCATGTCGCATGAGGTGCCTCGTGGGTTCAGGATCCGAAGTGACGCAGCGTCACCGCGATGCGCAGGTCGTCGCGGCCGACCGTGATCACGCTGCTGGAGAAGGAAGGCGGACCGAAGGAAAGGGATGGATCCCTGGAGAAGCCCAGATCCTCCAGGGGCAGGCCGATGAAGTTCCGCTTCAGCTTTCCCGAGCCGTCCCGGTCCTGAAACACCGCAACGCCGTAGCGGCCGGGCGGGATCCCGGCGATCTGCGCGCTGACTTCGCCGCGCCGCGCCGGGACCAGGGTGTGGTAGGCGCAGGACTGGGAGAGGAACTCCTGCTTCCGGCACACGCCGATGCGCAGCGTGCCGCGGTCGCTGCGTATCTCGCGCACCGTGATCTGCAGCGTCGCCGCCGAAGCGCCGGCCGCGGGCAGCCAGCCGGCGACGAGTGTCGGCAGCAGGACCCGCGCCCTCATCGTTTCATTGCATCGGGTAGGCGCGGCCGCGCCAGATCGCCGGCATCCCGCGTGCCGCACGGAACAGCGCGTTCCACTGCAGCACCAGCATCAGGGCGACGCCGAATGGGCTGAGCAGCACGCCGCGCGGATCCTGCCTGAACCGCACGCCGAGCATGGCGCGCAGGCCGAGGCTGAGCGCGCAGGCGGCGAACGTGACCGGGCCCGGCGACAGGACGGCGAGCGGGAACGGCAGCACGTGGCCGCCGCCGAGCAGCAGGGTCCAGAGCGGCAGAGCCCGCCGGGTCGCCATGCCCTCGGTCGCATTCTTGCTGAGCCCTTCCCACACCTCGCCGAAGCGGGTGTACATCCGGCAGCGCGCGAAATGGGTGGCGTCGAACAGCCCGGTGGCGAATCCGGCCGCGCGGAATGCGCGCGGCAGCTTCAGCCCGTCATGCATCGACGCGCGGATGATCGCGTGACCGCCGGTGCGGCGGTAGGCGTCGCGGCGGACGATGAAGAGCTGGCCGCATCCGGCGGCGAACCCGGCGATACGCGGGTCCCGGTCCAGGATCTGCGGACGGTAGCCAAGCAGCAGCAGGTGGATCAGCGGCAGCAGCAGCCACTCCGACCAGCTTCGGGTGATCTGGCGGGGGAACCCGCTGGCGAGCCCGAGTTCGGGCTGCGCCTGCATCATCGAGGCCATGCGGGACAGCGCATCGGGTGCGAGCACCACGTCGGCGTCGACGAAGACCATGAGCGGATGACGCGCCTCGCGCGCCAGGCTGGCGCAGGCGTGCTGCTTGCCCGACCAACCAGGCGGCAGGCTCGGCCCGCTGATCACGCGCAGCCGTGGGTCGCGGACCGCTGCGAGGATCGCCGGCGTGGCATCGGTGGAATGATCATCCAGCACCAGCAGCTCGATCTCGCAGGCCAGGCTCGCCAGCACCGCGGCGACCGCCGGACCGATGTGAAGCGCCTCGTTGCGGGCCGGGATCAGCACCGAGATCGCGGGGGTCGCCGCCGCCAGCGGGGGAGCGCGCAGCAGCGCGAAGTTGCTCAGCGCGATCAGCATCGGCAGCAGCGCCAGCGCCAGCGCCAGCCAGGCCAGC
>CAXTNV010000048.1:11539-23011 GCA_964245755.1 uncultured Acetobacteraceae bacterium
GCCAGCCCCGGCGCCAGCCAGGCCAGCCCCGTGAGCAGGGTCATGCCTCTTCCCCGTGCGCCGTCGAGAAGCGGCGGCCGGACAACAGCGCGCGGCCCCTGCGATACAGGTCGTAGACGAGACCGCTGCCGGCGCTGCCGCGCAGGATCGACCGGAAACGGGCGGCCTCCCGGCTCATCGAGTCCGCGGCGAGCGTGTCCATCTCGCGTGCCAGCGCGTCCTGCAGCCGCTGCGTCCAGTCGGCCGGACGCAGCGCCGGGTCGGCTTCCAGCGGCGGCCCGAAGCGCAGCAGCAGTTCCGGTCGGCTCTCGTTCCAGAACACGTACTCGACTGCGAGCGGCAGCAGCAGCGCCTCCGGCACGGTGCGCGCCAGGTGCGCGATTCCCGAGCGCAGCGCCAGCGGCCGCTTGCGCGGATCGGCGAAGTCGCCTTCAGCCGTCACCCAGATCATCGCCCGGCCGCCGGGGCCGCGGCAGCCTCCCAGCACGTTGCGCGCGACCTCCAGGAAGCGGCGCGCTCCGGCGACGCTGTTCCTGTCGATGCCGAACACCCCGAGCCTCTTGAAGAAGCCGTAGCGGACGAGCGAATCCTGATCCATGGGGCCGAAGCCCGGCCGGCCGTGAAACAGGCTGCCGGCGAGCACCATGTACAGCGCCGGATCCCACCAGGAGGGATGGTTGCCGTAGATGATCACCGGCCGGTCGCGTGGCAGTGCCGTCAGGGTGCCGGACTGCCGGACGGCATGGAACGCGCGCGAGAGGCGGAACCGCAGGTAGAAGGTGAACAGCCGGAACAGCAGTTCTGAGCGCAGCGCCACGGGATCGGCGTGGCGCACGCCGCTCACGTCAGACGCTCCGCAGCGCCATGTCCGGCTGCTTGGCCTCGCCGGCTGCGATACTCCTCGGCACGCTGTTGGAGCGGCGATCCTGGTCCAGGCTGTCGGCCGCGATCCAGCCCGACATCATCACCATCGGCATGCCGGGTCCCGGGTGCGCGGCACCTCCGGCAAGATACAGCCCCTCTACCTCGCGCGAGCGGTTGCCCGGCTTGAAGGCGCCGAGGAAGCGTCCGTGGCTGGCCAGGCCGTAGATCGCGCCGTCGAGCACGCGGTAGCGTTCGTGGATGTCGGCGGGGGTCAGCACCCTCTCGGTGCGTATGCGTGATTGCAGGTCGGTCAGGCCGGCGGTGCGCGCCAGCTTGTCGAAGATCACCTGCCGGTAGGCCGGCAGCATCGCCTTCCAGTCGTGGTGCGGCCGCAGGTAGGGCGCGTGCACCAGGATGTAGAGCGCCTCGCCGCCCTCCGGTGCCACGCCGGGTTCGGTGCGGCTGGGTGCGGCGATGTAGCAGGTCGGATCCGGCGCAGGCTCGCCGCGGCCGTAGATGTGATCGAACTCCTCGCGGGCGTCGCGCGAGAACACGAAGTCGTGGTGCGCCAGGTGCGGGTAGGCCCTGTCCAGACCGAGATACAGCACCACGCCGGAGCAGGCGGGCTCGCGCTTGCGCCGGGTGAAGCGCCTGCCGGTGTCTCCACCGATCAGCTCGCGATAGGTGCGCACGCTGTCCATGTTGGAGATCACCGCCGACAGCGCGACCCGCTCGCCGCCCTCGGTCACGACGCCGCACACTGCGCCGTCCTCCCGGCCGTCCTCGCGCTCGATCCGGGCGATGCCGGTCTCGCAGCGTATGTCGACGCCGAGACGCTGCGCCAGCGCGGTCAGCGCTTCCGGCACCGCCCGAGTGCCGCCGATCGGATACCACACGCCCTCCTGGGTCTGCATGTGCGCGATCGAGCACAGCACCGCCGGGGCCAGATACGGCGAGGAGCCGACATACTGGACGAAGTGATCGAGCATCTGCGAGACCCGCTCGTCGGGCACCCGCTTGCGGATCTGCGCCGCCACCGTCGAGCCCATGCGCAGGCTCAGCACATCCTTCAGGGTGGCGAGGTCCATGTTCTTGCGCAGGTCCAGCGTGTCGCCGATATCCTCGACCGAGCGCCAGAAGAAGAACTTGCGGCTCACCTCGTGCAGCTTCTCGCTGAGTGCCAGGAAGTCGGTGTAGCCGGCCTCCGACTGCGGCGAGAAGGCGCGCAGCCGCTGCGCCATCGCCACCGCATCCTGGTCGAGGTCGAGCACCGCGCCGTCTTCGAAGAAGCAGCGCCATTGCGGATCGATGCGACGCAGGTCGAGATGCGCGTCCATCCGCTCGCCGGCCTCGGCGAAGATGCGCTCCAGCACCGAGGGCACCGTCAGGATGGTCGGTCCCATGTCGAAGCGGAAACCGTCCGCCTCGTGCTGTGCCGCCTTGCCGCCGAGCCAAGGGTTCTTCTCGAACAGCACGACGCGGTGGCCGCGCGCCGCCAGCGTGCAGGCGGCGGCCAGGCCACCGAGGCCGCTGCCGATGACGCCGACCGGCTGCAGCCGGTTCCTGGACAGGTTCACCCTGATGTCCTCTCTGCGAATACCGGCGCCGGCGACACGGCCGCGGGCGATGTCATCGGCTGTTCCGCCCATCGCATCTCGGTGGGCACCGAGCGCAGCCCGAGATCCTGCGCGAGCAGCCGGGCACTGATGCGAGCCCCCTCGAAGATCACCGGCAGGCCGCTGCCCGGATGGGTGCCGCCGCCGACCAGGTAGACCCCGTCGAGGTCCTCGAAGCGGTTGCGCGGCCGCAGATGCAGCATCTGGGGCAGCGAGTGGGCAAGGTTGAAGACGGCGCCGCGATGCACGTCGAGCTCGCTTTCCCAGTCGTCGGGAGTGACGATCTTCTCGAACACGATGCGCTGCTCGATGTCGGTGAGGCCGGCGTGGGCCAGCCGCCGCAGCGCCAGCGCCCGGTAGCGTGCCCGCTCGGCGGGGTTCCAGTCGGTGCCGCCCTCGCGGGTATGGCCGACCGGCACCAGCACGTAGAGCGTCGAGTAGCCTGCCGGCGCCAGGGTCGGATCGGTGACGCTGGCGTTCTGCATGTAGAAGGAGGGGGTTTTCGGCGGCGTCTTGCCCTCGTTGATCTCGCGGAAGTTCTCGCGGTAGTCCTTGGACAGGAAGATGGTGTGGTGCGCGGTCTGCGGCAGCTCGCCCTTGATGCCGAGATACAGCATGAAGGTCGAGCAGGAGAGCCGCTTGCGGGCGATCTTGCGGTCGGTCCAGCGTCGGCGCAGCCGGTTCGGCACCAGGGTGCCCATGCTGCGCAGGAAGTCGGCGTTGAGCACCACCGCGTCGGCGGCCTGCACGCCGCGGTCGGTGCGCAGGCCGGTCACCCGCCTTCCTTCAAACAGCAGCTCGCGCACCGGCTCGTTCAGCCTGATCCGCACCCCCATGCAGCGTGCCGCCTCGGCCATCGCCGCCATCACCGCGCCGGTGCCGCCGCGTGGATGGAAGATGCCGAACTCGTACTCCATGAAGGCGAGGATGGTGAACAGGCTCGGGCAGCGATATGGCGACATCCCGAGGTACTTGCTCTGGAACGAGAAGCCGAGACGGATGCGCGGATCGGAGAAGAACCGCTTGAGGTCGGTCTCGACCGACCGTCCCGGATGCAGCAGCGGCAACGCGCGCAGCATGTCCGGCGTGAGCAGGTCGCGCCAGCCATGGAAGGGCCTCTCCAGCACCGGCCGGAACGCCGCGAGCTTGGCGCGGTTGTCGGCGAGGAAGGCCGGGATCGCGGCCGCATCGTGCGGCGAGATGCCGGCGACCGAGCGCTGCAGCGCCGGGATGTCGCTGCTGGCGGTCAGGCGTGCGCCGTCCTCGAACAGCAGGTCGTAGTGCGTGCCGAGGCGGATCAGCTCGACGCTGCGCTCCAGGCTGCGGCCGCACTCGGCGAAGATATCGGACAGGATGCGCGGGTAGAGAAAGAAGGTCGGTCCGATGTCGAACTGGAACCGCCCCTGCGCGCTGTTCGCCCTGATGGTGCCGGAACGGCCGCCGACCTCGGCGTGGCGCTCGTGCACGGTTACGTCGGCACCGGCATTGGCGAGCAGCATGGCGCTCGCGAGACCGCCGGGTCCTGCGCCGATGATCGATACAGCCCGACTCACGGCTGAACGCGCCTCATGGCAGCAGACTCTCGCGTGATGTTCATCTAGTCCCTGATTCTATACGCTTTCTCCCTGCTCGGAAGATGCGATGTTTTTCGTGAAGCTCTTGAAAAACGAGTCCTGCCTCCCTTGCGCCGACCCCGGGGTCAGCCCATGACATCGCTCATGGCAGGCAGCGTCGGCGACCCTCCAGAGTTCCACGGCACCCCGGAACTCGAGCCAGAGGCGGCGCCGGCGGCTTTCGGTTCGATCTACCGGCACGGCTTCGCCCGCGTCGCCGCCTGCACGCTGCCGGTCAGCCTGGCGGATCCGCGCAGCAACGCGGAAGCCACCGCCGCACTCGCGGCGCGCTGCGGTGCCGAAGGCGCGGTGCTCGCGGTGTTCCCCGAGCTCGGCATCTCCGGCTACACCATCGACGACCTGCGCCAGCAGGACGCGCTGCTCGACGCGGTCGAGGCGGCGCTGGCCCTGCTGCGCGAACGCTCCTCGGCGCTGCTGCCGCTGCTCCTGGTCGGCGCGCCGCTGCGCCATGGCGGCACCCTGTTCAACTGCGCGGTCGCGATCCATCGCGGGCGCATCCTCGGCGCGGTGCCGAAATCCTACCTGCCGAACTACCGCGAGTTCTACGAGGCGCGGCAGTTCGCCTCCGGCGTCGGCTGCGTCGGCGAGAGCGCGGCGCTGGCAGGCGAGCGCGTGCCGTTCGGCACCGACCTGCTGTTCGAGGCCGCCGACGTGCCGGGGCTGGTGGTGCACGCGGAGATCTGCGAGGACCTCTGGGTGCCCGCGCCGCCGAGTTCCGGCGCCGCCCTGGCCGGCGCCACGGTGATCGCCAACCTGTCGGCCAGCAACATCACCGTCGGCAAGGCGGAGACCCGGCGGCTGCTCTGCCAGGCGCAGTCGGCGCGCGGCCTGTGCGCCTACCTCTACGCCGCCGCCGGCGAAGGCGAGTCCACCACCGACGTGGCCTGGGACGGCCAGGTCTCGATCTTCGAGGCCGGGGCGTTGCTCGCCGAGACGGAGCGGTTCCCTGCCGGACCGGTCAGCGCGGTCGCCGACATCGACCTCGATCTGCTGCGCCAGGAGCGCACCCGCATGGGCACGTTCGAGGCCAACCGCCGCGCGACCCAAATTGGTGCCGGTTCCGCCGGCGGATACCGCCGCATCGGCTTCACCCTGGCACCACCGCGGGGCGACATCGGGCTGCGTCGTCGGGTCGAGCGCTTCCCGTTCGTGCCCTCGGACGCCGGGCGGCTCGGCCAGGATTGCTTCGAGGCCTACGGCATCCAGGTGTCGGGACTGGAGCAGCGGCTGCGCGCCACCGGCATCCGGCGCCTCGTCATCGGCGTCTCGGGCGGGCTGGACTCGACCCAGGCGCTGATCGTGGCGGCGCGCGCGATGGACCGGCTGGGGCTGCCGCGGCGCGACATCCTCGGCTACACCATGCCCGGCTTCGGCACCAGCGACGGCACCCGCGGCAACGCGATGGCGCTGATGCAGGCACTCGGGATCAGCGCCGCGGTGCTGGACATCCGCCCCGCGGCGAGGCTGATGCTCGAGGCGATGCACCATCCTTTCGCGCGGGGCGAGGCGGTGCACGACGTGACGTTCGAGAACGTCCAGGCCGGCCTGCGCACCGACTACCTGTTCCGGCTAGCCAACCAGCACGACGGGATCGTGCTGGGCACCGGCGACCTGTCGGAGCTGGCGCTGGGCTGGTGCACCTACGGCGTCGGCGACCAGATGTCGCACTACAACGTCAATGCGGGCGTGCCCAAGACGCTGATCCAGCACCTGATACGCTGGGTGATCACGTCCGAGGGGTTCGCGCCGGAGGTGCTGCGCACGCTGGGCCTGATCCTGGACACCGAGATCTCGCCGGAGCTGGTCCCGGCCGGCGCGGACTCCGCGCTGCAGAGCACGGAGGCGCGCATCGGCCCGTACGCGCTGCAGGACTTCAACCTGTTCTACACGCTGCGCTACGGCTTCCGGCCCTCGAAGATCGCCTTCCTGGCGCTGCAGGCCTGGGGGGATGCGCAACGGGGCGACTGGCCGCCCGGCTTCCCGCAGATGCGGCGGCAGGCCTACACGCTGGGCGAGATCCGCCACTGGCTGGCGCTGTTCCTGCATCGCTACTTCGGCTTCAGCCAGTTCAAGCGTTCGGCGATGCCGAACGGCCCCAAGCTCGCTTCCGGCGGATCGCTGTCGCCGCGCGGCGACTGGCGCGCGCCCTCGGACGGCAACGCCCGCGCCTGGCTCGAGGAGCTGGCGCGCGGCCTGCCGCCCGAGGTGTGACGCGAACCGCTGCTCAAGCGGCCGAGATGAAGCGCTTCAGCAACGCCGACAGCCGGTGCCGGCGCATCTCGGTGCGCGCGCTCGGCCCCTCGGCCATGTAGTTGAGCTGCACCGCGTAGCGCCGGCCGACATAGGGCCGGTGCCCATGCCAGGTGGTCTCGCCATTGGGAAAGGCGAGCAGGGTGCCGTTCACCGGGGGCACCTCGACGGCAAAGTCCTCGATGTCGTCGCCGTGCCGCAGCAGCCGCAGGCAGCCCTCGCGGCGCGCCCAGCTCTCGCTCCCGGGGTTGAGGTAGAGCAGCACCGTCACCCGCTTCGCCGTCGAGTCGCGGTGGATGCGCCCGTCCCTGGCCCGGGTGCGGCCGCGCAGGGTGAGCATGGTAGGCGCACCCTCCAGCTCGAGACCGAACTTGGCGGCGATCGACTGGCGCAGCCGCGGCCCCTCCAGCTCGCGCACCAGCGCCTGCACCACCGGGCGCAGCCGCAGCGAGGCGGGCGGGAAGGAGCCGCCGCTGGACATCTGCGGCAGCGCCGACACGATCGAGGCCAGGCTCTCGGGCGGCACGAAGTCGGGGACCACGAGGTGCGGGAAGGGATCCAGCGCCACCGGAGCCGCGTCGAGCGCCGCATACTGCAGGTTGGTGTCCTCTGTCCTCAGCATGCCCGGGCGTTCCTTTCGCACCGTCAGGTAGAGGAGTGCGGCCACGGCTTCAAGCCGCGGCCGACATCGCGCCGGCTAGCTGTGCCAGCGCCGCGACGGCAGCACCACGGTGTTGGTGGACAGGAACTGCGCGCAGCCGAGCTGGCCGTCGCAGCACGGCAGCGCCGTCGGCAGCACCGCGCCGGCGGCCCGCTGCCGCTCCGGATGGAAGGCCACGTGGGAAAGCGCCGAGCCGCCGCGCTCGCAGGTGAAGCGCGGCTTCTCGACGGTCATGCGCAGGTCCGCGCCGCGTGCCGCACCACCGACGGCGAAGCCGGCACCGCACAGCGCCAGCGCGGCAAAGGTCCGGAGCGGGGGGCGGCTGGAGGATGACATCGCGGGGCCTCGTCCGGGAGCGGATGTTCGGGTAATGACGGTTGAGGAGGAAGGTTACCTCCCTCGCAATTGGTTGAAGCTGCCGCCCCGATCACCCAATTCCGCGCCCGGCACCGTGCCGCGCCGCCGACGGATGACCCCGCGACCTGCATGACCCAGCTCTCGCTCACCTCCGTGCCGCAGATGCCCGCTGCGGCTCCCGCACCGGCGCCCGTGTCGCCCCGGGATCCCGGCGCATCGGACCCGCCTGCAGCACCCGGCGGTCCGCTCGCCGCCTACCGCCAGCGGCTGCAGCGCGGCATGCTGGATCACGACCCGGAGCAGGAGCGGGCGGCGGCGCGGCTCGACCTGCTGTTCGAGGGGCTGCGCACGCAGCCCAGGTGCGAGGCACGTCACGGCCGCGGCCTGGGGCGGCTGTTCGCCCGCGGCGCGATCCGCGCCTGCCGTCCGCGCGGCGTCTACCTGGTCGGTGCGGTAGGTCGCGGCAAGTCGATGCTGATGGACCTGTTCTTCGAGCTGGCGCCGGTGTCGCGCAAGCGGCGCATCCACTTTCACCGCTTCATGCAGGAGGTGCACGCCAAGCTGTTCGCGATGAAGCGTGCGCATCCCGAACTCGCGGACCCGATCCCGCCGCTCGCCGCGATCATCGCCGCCGAGGCGAGGCTGCTGTGCTTCGACGAGTTCCAGGTCAACGACATCACCGACGCGATGATCCTGGGCAGGCTGTTCGACGCCCTGTTCGAGCGCGGCGTGGTGGTGGTGGCGACCTCGAACACGCCGCCCGACGAGCTGTTCCAGAACCGGCCGGGCCGCGACGCCTTCAAGCCGTTCATCGCCAGCATCAAGCGCGAGATGGACACCCAGCCGCTGCACAGCCCGCGCGACTATCGCCGCGGCGGACTGCGCGGGGTCGCGGTATGGCACGTGCCGGCGGATCGGCGCGCCGACCAGCAGCTCGACGTGGCGTTCCGGCGGCTGTCCGGCGGGGCGAGGGTCGAACCGGTGACGCTGACCGTGATGGGCCGTAGGCTGTCGGTGCAGCAGGCGGCGGGCGCGGTGGCGCGCTTCGACTTCGACTGGCTGTGCGGCCAGCCGCTCGGCGCCGGCGACTACCTGGCGCTGGCGACGCGCTTCGCGAGCGTGATCATCGACCACGTGCCACGGCTCGGCCCGGAGAACTTCGACGTGGCGCGCCGTTTCATCGTGCTGGTCGACACCCTGTACGAACACAAGACCAAGCTGGTTGCCTCGGCGGACGACCGGCCGGACCGGATCTACATGCGCGGCGAGGGTGCGGCGGCGTTCGAACGCACCGCCTCGCGGCTCGAGGAGATGCAGAGCCAGGCCTATCTCGACATGCCGCAGCCGGGTTGAGCGGCGCTCTTGTCGCGCCAGTGCCGAAGGACTAGCACACCGCATGGCTGGCGTGTTCCGGCGCCGGGCGCCGAGGGCGGCGGCGCCGACAGCACTTTGGGGGATCCATGGCTCGCAGCAAGATCGCGCTCATCGGAGCCGGCAACATCGGCGGCACGCTCGCCCACCTGATCGGCCTCAAGGAGCTGGGCGACGTCGTGCTGTTCGACGTGTTCGGCGGCGTTGCCGCCGGCAAGGCGCTCGATCTGGCGCAGTCCTCCCCGGTCGACGGCTTCGACGCGGCGCTCAGCGGCGGCTCGGAATACAGCGTGATCGAGGGTGCGGACGTGGTGATCGTCACCGCCGGGTTCCCCCGCCTGCCGGGCATGTCGCGCGACGACCTGCTGGCCAAGAACGCCGAGGTGGTCGGCCAGGTCGCCGCGGGGATCAGGAGCCACGCCCCGGACGCTTTCGTCATCGTCATCACCAACCCGCTCGACGTGATGGTCGCGGTGATGCAGGAGAAGTCGGGCCTGCCGGCACACAAGGTGGTCGGCATGGCCGGCGTGCTCGACAGCGCCCGCTTCCGGCTGTTCCTGGCACAGGAGTTCGGCGTCTCGGTGGAGGACGTCACCGCCTTCGTGCTGGGCGGCCACGGCGACACCATGGTGCCGCTGACCCGCTACTCCACGGTCGCCGGCATCCCGGTGCCGGACCTGATCAAGATGGGCTGGACCACCCGGGAGCGGATCGACGCGATCGTGCAGCGCACCGCCAACGGTGGCGGCGAGATCGTCAAGCTGCTGGAGAAGGGCTCCGCCTTCTATGCGCCCGCGGCCGCGGCGGTGGCGATGGCGGAGAGCTACCTGCGCGACAAGAAGCGCGTGCTGCCCTGCGCGGTGAAGCTGAACGGCGAGTACGGCCAGACCGACTTCTACGTCGGCGTGCCGGTGGTGATCGGCGCCGGCGGCGTCGAGCGCATCGTCGAGGTCGCGTTCACCCCCGAGGAGCAGACGGCATTCGATGCCTCCTGCGCCGCGGTGAAGAAGCTGCTGGCGGATTTCCGCGCACTCGGCGCCTAGCGGCGCGGATCGCGCGTGGTGCGACCGTCGCCGACCTGACGGGCTGGAGAACTTCCATGCGCTCGCAGCATTGCTGCCAAGGATGAAAGCGGGCGGCGCCATGCTCCGCCCGGGCCTACTTATGTTATGCGCCGCGGCTGCGGCGCACCCCGGTTCGGAGCCGTGCGCGCGCCGGACGCGCTGCTAGGAGAAGCACATCATGGCGGGCGTCGATATCCTCGCGACGGCCTTCAGCGGCGCCAATGCCGCCTATCTTGCCGACCTGCACGCGCGCTGGGTCGAGGATCCGGGCGCGGTCGACACCAGCTTCGTCGAGCTGTTCGCGGCCCTCGACGAGGAGGCGGCGGCGATCACCCAGAATGCCGCCGGCGCGTCCTGGGCACCGCATCAGAGCGAGGTCCAGCCCGCCGGCACGCCGTCCGGTCCGCGACCCGCGGCACCCGCGCGCGCCGCCGTCGAGGCGCCCGCCGCGGCCGCCTCGATACGCGCCGCCGCCGACGACAGCCTGCGCGCCATGCAACTGATCCGCGCCTACCGGGTGCGCGGCCACCTGGACGCGCGCCTCGACCCGCTCGGCCTGCAGATCCCCAAGTCGCATGCCGATCTCGATCCGGCCTCGTACGGCTTCACCGGGGCGGACCTCGACCGGCCGATCTATCTCGGCCACACCATGTCGACCATGCTCGGCGCGGAGACCGCGTCGGTGCGGGAGATCCTGACCGCGATCCGCTTCACCTATTGCGGCCCGGTCGGCGTGGAGTCGATGCACGTGCAGGATCCGGCGCAGCGCGAGTGGATCCAGAGCAGGATCGAGTCCGGCGGCTGGCGCGACCGCTACTCGGCCGACGACAAGGCGGCCATCCTGCAGCACCTGACCGAGACCGAGGGGTTCGAGGCGTTCTGCCAGAAGCGCTATGTCGGCACCAAGCGTTTCGGCCTGGAAGGCGGCGAGGTGGCGATCGCCGCGCTGCACGCGATCATCGACCAGGCGGCCGAGGACGGGGTGCGCTCGATCACCATCGGCATGCCGCATCGCGGCCGGCTCAACACGCTGGTGAACATCGTGCGCAAGCCGTACACCGCGATCTTCAGCGAGTTCAACGGCGCCTCGTTCAAGCCGGACGACGTGCAGGGCTCCGGCGACGTGAAGTACCATCTCGGCACCTCGACCGACGTCGAGATCGCCGGCCACATGGTGCACCTGTCACTGCAGCCGAACCCGTCGCATCTCGAGGCGGTCGATCCCGTGGTGGTCGGCAAGGTGCGGGCCAACCAGGACATGACCGGCGACACCCAGACACGCCGCTCCGGCATGGCGCTGCTGATGCACGGCGACGCCGCCTTCGCCGGGCAGGGCCTGGTCTACGAGACCATGGCGATGAGCCAGCTGATCGGCTACCGCACCGGCGGCACCGTGCATCTGGTGGTCAACAACCAGATCGGCTTCACCACGGTCTCCGCGCACGCCTATTCCGGCATGTACTGCACCGACATCGCCAAGGCGGTGCAGTCGCCGATCCTGCACGTCAACGGCGACGAGCCGGAGGCGGTGGTGTTCTGCGCCCAGCTCTGCGCCGAGTTCCGGCAGCGCTTCGCCACCGACATCGTGCTCGACATCGTCTGCTACCGCCGGCACGGCCACAACGAGAGCGACGAGCCGGCCTTCACCCAGCCCA
>CAXTNV010000049.1:0-22823 GCA_964245755.1 uncultured Acetobacteraceae bacterium
CGGGCTCTCAAGCGCGAGATCACGAAGAAAAAGACCGAAGCGGCGTCCGCCGCCGGGCCCTCGGCCGGCCGAGGGCGCGCCAGCAGCGTCGGCGGGACCAGCACGCCGCCGTTCGCGGCCGCAGCGGTGCCGCGCACGATCGCCAGCGGGGCTTCGGCGACACCGTGCCCGAACGCCACCGTCATCACCGTCGACAGGCCCCAGCTGCGCAGCGAGGGCACGATCGGATGTCCCGCTTCCGGCAGTTCGACCGGCACCTTGGCGAAGAAGCCCATGCCGCGCAGCCAGTCCTGCTGCCGCTTCGCCCCGGCCTGCATCGCCATGTGCGCCGCCGCCGGATTGGAGGAGTACGCCATCACCTCCGGCATCGACAGCAGCGGCGCGAAATGATCGGTCTTCATGTCGGAGATGGTGAAGCGACCGACATGGATCGGGATCGTCGAGAAGCGGTCCCAGACGTGCGCCACCTCGTCCTGCAGCACCATCGCCGCGGTCTGCAGCTTGAAGGTGGAGCCGGGCTCGTACATGCCGGTGACCGCGCGGTTGAAGCGCTGATCGTCAGTGGCATGGTTGAACAGATTGGAGTCGTAGTCGGGCAGGCTGACCATGGCGACGATCTCGCCCGACCGCACGTCCATCACGATGGCGCAGGCGCCGATCGCGCGGAACTCCTCCTTGGCGTCCTCGAGCTCGTCGCGCACCACCGCCTGCACCCGCACGTCGAGCGACAGCCGCAACGGCCGCGGATCGCCGTTCAGGCGACGGTCAAAGAAGCGCTCGACGCCCGCGACGCCGCGATCGTCGATGTCCACGGCACCCATGATCTGCGCCGCCACCCGTCCCAGCGGGTAGCGGCGTTTCTCGCCGGGTTCGAAATAGATGCCGGGAATGCCGAGGTCGTTGATCGCGAGCTCCTTGTCCGGCGGGATGTCGCGGGCGATGTAGACGAACTGCTTCTTCAGCGATAGCCGTGCCACGACGTCGTTCACGTCGATGCCCGGAAGCACGCGCTTCAGCCGGCGCGCGACGTCGGCGGGATCCATCAGTTCCAGCGGGTTGGCGTATACCGCTGCCAGCGGCAGCGAGATTGCCAGGATCTGGCCGTTGCGGTCGGTGATGCTGGCGCGATGCACGTGCGTGAGGCCGAGATCGTCGACCAGCAGCCCCTTGGGATCGGCATCGTGGCTGGGCAGGCGCGGCACCTGCGGCGCGATCTGGCGCGCAGCCGGCGCCATCGGCCGGAACACCGTCGCCAGCGCGAGCTTCACTGAAACGGCCCCGAACAGGACGGCGAAGCCGCCGGCGATGCACAGCACGCGCACGCGCATCCGTTCCATCAGCGCGCGCCGCTCCAGCTCGTGACGGCTCACGCTGACCACGGTCTCGCCGGCGAACGGAGCCTCGCCTTCGTTCATGCCGGAACCAAAATCATCTCCGGGATGCGGTCATGCCGCGGCCCGGGAGGCCACGCCGCGCTGCATCGCCACGTCGTCAACCGCCATCCTGCGTCGGCACCGGCGCCGGCAGCACCGCGTGCGAGAAGCCCAGCGACGAGCCGACGTTGCCGAAGCGCACCGAGGCGATGCCGGGCGCGTGCAGCGCGGGATGCCAGGTGGCCGCCGAGGCGGCCGGACGGCCGAAGACGCCGCCGCTCCTGAGCAGGCTGCGCGCCGGCGCGCCTTCATATGCCGCGAGCCGGCTGGCCGGTGACAGACGAGCAGGCGGCCTGAGCTGCGCCAGCTGCAGCGCCGAGCGCTCGGAGGCCGACAGGCCCGGCACCGGGTGCGGACGAAGTGCCGGGCGGCGCACGGTGGCGGCCGATGCGGAGGCGAGCTGCGCCGGATGGGCGGCGGCACGTGCCGGCGCCCCGGCTCGCGCGTCCGCCTGATCGGGCCCGGCGGCGGGCGCCAGCATGCGCGCCATCACCTGCACCGGTGCCAGGGTCGGTGTCAGGATCGGCGTGTCGATCATCAGCGGTGCCGAAGCCGGGGCCGGAACTCCCGGCAGATGCTGTGCCAGCTCGGCCATCTGCACGAACTGGGTCGGCGCCATGGGATGCAGCTCGGGCAGGTAGCGTCCGGCGAGCGCCTTGAGGCGGTCCGGCTGGTTCAGCAGCTCCCACTCGCCGCGCAGCATCGCGGTGTGCTCGCGTATCTGCTGCGTGTCCTGCACGATCCTGGAGATCCGCTGATCCAGCACCGTCGTGCGGTGCTTCTCCGTGTAGAGGTAGAGGCCGGAAGCGCCGGCGAGCAGCACGCAGAGGGCGGTGAAGGGGCGGATCATGCGAGGCTTCCTGCCGTCGGGTTCACGTCGATGGGTTCGGGCAGCCGTTCCAGGGTGCGAAGCCTGGCGCTGCGCGCACGGGGGTTGACGCTGCTCTCGCCCGCGGCGGGACGCAGCGCCCTGTTGTCCAGCAGCCGGAAGCGGGCACCCGGCGAGCGGCCGTGCGCGCTCCTGGACAGGTCGAGGCCGCGCGGATCATGTCGGGACGGCGACGGCAGGCGTCCCGCCAGCGTGCTCATGAAGCGCTTGACGATGCGGTCCTCGAGCGAATGGAAAGACACCACCACCAGCCGTCCGCCCGGACCGAGCAGCGAGGCCGCTTGCGCGAGCCCGCGCTCGATCTCGCCCAGCTCGTCGTTGACGCGGATGCGCAGCGCCTGGAACGAGCGCGTCGCCGGATCGATCCGTCCCGCGCGGTCTGCCGGCACCACGCGACGAATGATGGCCGCGAGCTGCAGCGTGGTCTCGATCGGACGCGTAGCGCGTGCCGCGACGATGCTGCGCGCGATCCGGCGCGACAGCCGCTCCTCGCCGAACTCGTAGAGCACGTCGGCAAGCTCCGCTTCCGGCAGCGAGTTGACCAGGTCCGCGGCGGTGCCGCCGCGGCCGCTCATGCGCATGTCGAGCGGGCCGTCGAGGCGAAACGAGAAGCCGCGTTCCGGCTGGTCGATCTGGAACGACGAGACGCCCAGATCCAGCACCACGCCGTCGAGCCTGGCGACGCCGCGCGCGGCGAGGAGGGCCAGCATGTCGCCGAAGCTGCCTTCGATCAGGTTGAGTCGCACCGCGGCGTGTCGCGGGTCGAGCGCCAGCTCGAGGGCCAGGGCGCGCCCGCGCTCGATAGCCTGCGGATCGCGATCGATCGCCCACAGCGTGCACGACGCGTGCGTCAGGATCGCACGCGCGTAGCCGCCGCCGCCGAAGGTGGCGTCGAGATAAATTCCGTCCGGCCGCGGATCGAGTTTGCTGAGTACCTCGTCGAGCATCACCGGAAGGTGGCGATCCTCGGGCCGGTGCAGCGTCGGGCGCATGTGCGCGCTCACCGGCCGGTGCCCGACGCCGCGACGGCGCGCGTGCCCGGCAGGCTGACGTCTCTCGCACGCTCACGTGCCTCGGCGCGGCGACGCTCGGCCGCTTTCGGTTCCCAGATCTGAAAAATATGGCCAAGTCCCATGAATGCGACCGAATCGGAAAGTCCTGCGTGCAGGGCTAGGATCTCTGGAAGCATAATCCGACCTTCCTTGTCCGCATCTATGGGATATGCATCCGCATAAAGTGCAGCAGAAAGGTCGTCGTGGTCTTCAGAAAACATGTCGAGGCGGTCGAGCGGCTTGGCAAGTGCCGCGAACGCTTCGACCGGCCACGCCTCGATGCACGCGTGCTTGTGCGAGGGACGCAGCACGATCTGCACCGAACCTGCGTCGGCGCCGGGTTCGACGGCTTGCGCGCGTGTTCGCAGTGCGGCGCGGAAACCTGCGGGAATGGAAACGCGACCCTTGGCATCGAGACGGTTCTGATGCGTGCCAAGGAAGACGCTCATCGGAGGCGAGGCTCCCTGACTCTCGTGCGCAGCCCCCGACGGTGGCTCGCGCCGAATGATCCGACTGATCGCGTCGTGGGTGACCTTGGGATATCATGGGCAAACATGGGCGGTCAAACGAGAAAGCATGATTCTCCCGGCACTTGACCTGAATTGACGCGGTTTTGCCGCGAGCTTCCGCAGTGCTTTCATGAGCTTGAGCAATCGCCGCAAATAGAGACATTTCTGAAACGTCAGTTCTTGCTTTGTTCGAGTGTGGCTATAGTTGCGGTCGGCTCGCGATCGAGGTTGCGCCGAGTCGCGGGTTGCATGTCGCACGTCCGCCGCCATGGACATTACGGCCGCATCATGAGCAGGCGGCCCACCATGTCGCACGTCGCGTATCGCGGAGCTGCCAGACGGCCTGTAAGCCGGGTTCTGTCCGTGCCGGCCAGGTGACCCCGGACGGCACGGGACGATCATTCCTCTGGGACACGCATCGCTGCGTGCCTCGCGCGACCAACCCGGGCGGCGAGGCGAAGAACCTCTGGCCGATCCGTCAGCGCGCGCTGACGGATCGGGCCGGCCGCCCCTATTCGGTCTTGCTCCCGGTGGGGTTTGCCCTGCCGCCGCCGTTGCCGGAAGCGCGGTGCGCTCTTACCGCACCGTTTCACCCTTGCCCGCGGGCGCGCGATCCTGAGCAGGCACGCGCGCGGGCGGTTTGTTTTCTGTGGCACTTTCCCTGGGGTCGCCCCCGCCGGCCGTTAGCCGGCACCGCTTCCTCGTGGAGCCCGGACTTTCCTCCACCGCGAGCTGCGGCAGCGACCGTCCGGCCGTCTGGCAGTCGGAACCTGACGGCTCATCGCACCTGCGTCAAGCGGGCGCGCCGGGCGTCAGCCGGGCTGCGGCGACGGTTCCAGCGCGAAGCAGGCCGCGCCGAGGAGCTCGATTTCCAGCACCGTCGCCTGCGGCAGGGCCGGCAGCGCGAATTCGCCGGCGCCGTCGGTCCAGCATCCGCCGCCCGGCCGCTCCGCCTGGTGCCAGCCGGGGAGGCCCTCCGCGGCCAGCGGCAGCGCAGTGCCGCGGCCGGTCCACAGCGTGGCGCTGCGCACGCAGACCCCGAGCCTTCGCCTGTCGTCGACGAACGGGCCCTCGATATCGGCCGGAACGAAGCTGCGGGAGCGCAGGATCGCGCGCCTGCTGCCGGCCGGCAGGACGAACAGGTGTCGCCCGCCGCGGCTGCGACGCGCGCGCAGCAGCACCTCGCCGTCGGTCTGCAGCCGCAGCGCCGGGTCCCGCGTGGTGCGGCCGACGCGGCCCGGCCGCGCGACCCCCATGCCCAGCTCCTCGGCGCGCGCGGCGAGACGGCGCCAGATCGGCTCGACCGCCTCGCGGGAGGTCACCAGCGGGGCCGCGGCGTCCTCCGCCCAGTTGGCGCTGCCGCGGCGTGCGCGCAGCAGCACCTCCGCCTCGGGCGAGCCGAAGCCGTCGCGGTCGCCGGTATCGAGGTAGCTTTCGGCGGCGAGTCCCTCCGCCAGCAGGATCGAGTGCCGGTCGCACTCGATATGATGCACGCTGTAGCGGGCAAGGCCGGTCTCGAGCACGATGCTGGCGCCGTTGACCAGCATGCGTGCCGGGATCAGGCTGTCGCGCTCGAGGATGCAGTGCTCGGCGGTGATCAGCAGGTCGCGGCAGGGCACGTTATCGGCGAAGGCGTGCGCGCGTATGCGCACCGGGACTGCGGCGAGGAGGAGGTCCTCATCGAGCGAGCTCCGCTCGACGAGGCGCGCGCCGACCCACCGCACCGTTCGCGGCACGCGTATCCCATCCTCGACGGTCAGCACAGCATCGCCGGGCGCCAGCGTCTCGATCGCAACCGGCCCCGACGGGGTCTCGATCCGGGTGCCGGCGAGAAAGCAGTTCAGCGTCACGATGGTGCCGCCGTTCGCCGCCGTGCTCAGGCTGAAGCTCGGGGTGATGCCGGCAGCCAGCGTGACGTTGCTCAGCGTCTCGCTCGCGGTGGTGCCGCTGCCGGTAAGCGTGATGCTGTGGTTGGCGCTGCTGTAGCTGGCGGCGGAGAACTGCGCCGTGCCGAACTGCAGGCTGTCGCCGACATCGAGCGACTCGATAGCATCGGTGAACTTGCCGGTGATGAAGTTGGCGGCATCGGCGACATCCAGCCGGCTGGTGCCGTAGCTGGCGGTGGCGCCGAACAGGAAACTGCTGTTGGCGATCAACGCCACGGAGGCATCGAGCGTCAGCGTGCCGCCCTCGAGGGTGAAGGCGTCGCCGCCGGCGGAAAGCAGACTGTTGGTCGAGGACGTGACCTCGAGCGCGCCGCCGCGGTCGATGGTGACGCTGCCGCCGCCGAGCTGGCCGACGCTGGTGCTGCCCTCGATGGTCAGGCCGCTGCCCTTCAGGGCCAGGCCGGTGATGGTCGCGGTGCCGGCGAGGTCGAGCGTGCCGTTGCTCATGGTGACGTTGCCGGCATGCAGCGTGGCGCCCGCGGCGAGGCTGGCGCTGCCGACGCCGGTCAGGTCGAGCTTGCTGCTGACGGTGAGCGTGCCCGCGGTGACGGCCAGACGCGAGCTCAGGTCGGTGGTGCCGGTCGGCGTGAAGCCGAGCGTGCTGGCGACAAGGCTTCCCGCGACGTCGACCTCGCTGTTGGAGCCCAGCGCGAGGCCGGTGGCCTGAAGGCTGGCGCCGGACAGTACCGAGACTGTGTCGGCGGAGAGGCCGGTGGCGATGCCGATCGAACCGGTGGTCAGGGCGCCGCCGACCAGCAGGGTGCCGGCAGTGTTGAAGGTGACCGAGGCGACCGTGACGGTGCTGTCGACGACGGAGGCGCCGCTCTTGGTCAGGTTCAGAAGCACGCTGTCGGTGGCGCCCGGGACCGCGCCGGTGGACCAGTTCGTCGCCGCCGACCAGAGATAGTCGTTGGCATAGCTGCCGGTGGTCTGCTTCGCGGTCTGGTTGAACGTGTTGGCCATGCGCACGCCTCGTGTCGGAGGTGGATCGTGACGGATCGCCGGGAGGTCCGCGTACGAATGCTCCGACCTGACCTCGACCGGCAGCCGCGGGACGATCAATTATAACCGACAACGTAACGTCTAGATCATTCCGGGTCAGTCATCAACCCGAAGCGGTGCTAGGCGGCGATATCGACACCCGGCTCCGGCCGCAGCGGGTAGCGCATCCGCGCCGCGAGCCGGACCTCGAGGAAGCCGTCGGTCTCGCATGCATCCGGCAGGACGAGGCTCGCCCGGCCGTCGGTCCAGCGGTGCCCGCCCTCGCTGGCATGCCAGCCGCTGCCCGAAAGCGCGTCGTCGCGCAGCACCGTGTCGCTCAGGCCGCTCCACAGCGTGATCCGGCTGACCGCGACGCCGAGCAGACGCCGGTCATCCGCGAACGCGCCGACCACCTCCGAAGGCCGCGCCGCGCGCGACAGCAGGTGCGACGGACGCGCCCCGGCAGGCAGCTGGAACAGGTGCCGCTGCTCGCTGCACCAGCGCGGGCGCAGCGTGCGGCCGTCCTCGAGCTGCAGGCAGAGATCCGGATCGTCCGACAGCACCGGCACGGCGGCGGCGGCGAGGCCGAGCCGGTCGGCACGACGCTGCAGCGCCTGCCAGATCGGCTCGACCGCCTCACGCTCGACGCGCAGCGGCGCCGCCGCGTGAGCCGGCCATCGCCCCTGGTGCTCCGAGGCGATGTTCGGCTCGCCGAAGCTGTCCCGGTTGCCGGTGTCCAGGTAGCTCTCCGTCGGCAGCCCTTCCGCCAGCATGATCGAGTGGCCGTCGAACTCGACATGATAGACGGTGTAGTCGTCGATCGTGGCGTCGCGCACGATGCTGCGTCCGTTCACCAGCATGCGCGCCGGGATCAGGCCGCCCTCGATATGGATGCAGTGCTCGCCGGTCACCAGCAGGTCGCGCCGCGGCAGGTTGGCGGCGAAAGCGCCGGCGCGAATGCGTACCGGATGGGCATCCTCATGGCCGGCGAAGCACGCGGCCCGGATGTGTCGGCTGCCGATCCAGCGCGCGCGCCGCATCACCCGCTCGTCGCCGCGCAGCGTCAGCACGCTGTCGCCGGGCCGCAGCCTTTCCACCGGCATCGCGCCGTCGGCGGTCTCGATCAGGGTGCCGGCGAGGAAGCAGGCGAGCTGGATGGTGTTGCCGCTGAGCAGGAACGAGTGCTGGGCGACGGCGTCGAGCGCCAGGGACAGGTTGGAGATGGTCAGCACCGTCTGGCTGCCGCTCTGTATCGTCAGCGTCGTGCCGGCATAGGTGTAGGTGTCGCCGGTCAGGTTGAGGCTGCCGAACTGCAGCTTGTCGCCGTAGTCGAAGCCGGTTACCGCATAGCTGAAACCGTTCTGGAAGTTGTTGCTCGAGACGACGTCGAGCGTCGAGGTTGCGGTGCCGGCGAAGATGAACTTGTCGCCCGATTGCAGATTGACGTTGCTGTCCAGCTGCACGCGGCCGCCGTTCAGGCCGATGCTGGCGCCGCTGTTGAGATTGCCGGTGAATTCGATCACGCCGCCATTGTTGACGACGTAGGTGCCGCCGCCGCCGGAGCCGAGCTGCAGGTCGCCGCCGGACACGGTCAGGGTGGACGACCCGGATCCGTCGTTGACGTTGGCGATCACGTGCGGTGCGGCGCTGCTTCCGACATCCAGCGTCAGGTTCGAGGCGCCATTCAGGTTCAGCACGTTGACGTTCAGCGTCACGCCGCTGCCGAACAGTGCCGTTGCGTTGTTGTCGAGGGTGAGGCCGGCGCCGGTCGCGCTGAAAGTGCCCCCGAGCACGTTCAGCGTGGCGCTGCTGTCGACCTCGAGGCCGGTGGTGACGAGGCTGCCGGCGCTCGCGGCGTTGATGGTCAGGGTGGTGCCGGAGGCGACGCTGCTGCCATTCGTGGCGGTGAGTGAGTCGCCGCTGGCGATGGTCATGCCAAGGATGCCGGTGCCGGTGCCGAACACCGCCTGATTGACCGTGTAGACCCCGCCGATCAGGAGGGTGTAGCCGAGCGTGGTCGAGGTGATCGTGGCGGCGGCATTCTGATCGGGAAGCCCCGCCGACCAGTTGCCGGCGTTCGACCAGGCATAGGTGCCGGAGCCGCTCGTGATGGTGGGCGTGAAGATATCGTTCGCCATTTCCGCTCCCTGTCGCGGCATCCGCCCGCGCCTGCGCCGGGCAGTCGCTCGCGGCCCACCGCCCGCCGGCTCGATGCCGGCAGCAAGTAACGATAGCGTTATGAAATAGTCAAGCCGGGAAAGTCGTGGACGAACTCGCGGAAGCGATCAGAGCTGGCGGATGCTCTCGAAGTCGAAGTCGAGGTCGTCGGGGCTGGAGCCGATGCGCAGGCTGGTCTTGCCGGGCATGGAGTAGGGTGGCACCGGCAGGTTGTAGCCCGCGGGCGAGCCGATGAACACGCGCCCGGCCAGGTCGAACTTGGAGCCGTGGCAGGGGCAGGCGTAGCCCCCCGGCCAGTTCGCCACCGGCTCGGAGGGCGACGGGTTGGGCACGTAGCCGGGGACGCAGCCGAGGTGGGTGCAGATCCCCACCATCACCCCGTAGGCGGGGGCGATCGAACGGTGCCAGTTCACCACGTAGTCGGGCTGCTGACGCTCCTTCGACGTCCAGTCGCGCAGCCGGTTGGTCAGGTTGGTGTCCTGCAGCTTGATCAGCGCCTCGGGGCTGCGATGCACCACGAACACCGGCTTGCCGCGCCAGACCACGACCACCTGCTGGCCGGGCGCGAGCTTGGACAGGTCCACGTCCACGTCGGCATCGGCGCTGTCGCTGCTGCCGGCCGGCGACAGGCTGTCCAGGAACGGCCAGACGAAGCCGCCCACCCCGACCAGCGCCGCTGCTCCGGTCAGCAGGGTCAGGAAGTCCCGACGCGTGCCGACCGGGCCGTCATGACCGTGCCCGTCGCCGCTGCCCGGGGCGGTGTCTGTCTCTGCCATGGGGTCTCCCGAATGTCGGCGCGTGCTGCCGGTTTGCCCCGGCGCCGGGCCGCGGGCAAGTCCCGGCAGCGCCGGACGCAAGCTGCGGCGGCGGCGGGATCGATCGCGGCAGCACTAAGGGGTCGGGTGGAACTGGCCGGGGCTGCCGCGGTCGTCCTCGACCAGGCCCCGGGACCGGTCGACCCGGAGCGTGAACAGGCGAGGCAGCACGCCCGTCGGCCCGGGGCAGTGCGCGTTGTGCTTCTCCATCACCCGGATGCGCTGCGCGTCGGGGGCGTCGTTGCCGTTGATGATGAAAAGCAGGCAGTCCCGCGCATCCCGGGTCAGCCCGTCCCGCACCACGCGGTCGCGCAGATGCTCGACCACCGAGTAGTCGTCGTTCCAGTGCACCGGCGGCGGGAAGATGCGCCTTTGCAGCGCGTCCAGCGTGCCGGTGAAGTGCAGCACCACGATCAGCACGCCGCTCAGCGCGATCACGCCGATCCGGGCGGCGAGCTGGCGCGGCGTCCACGGCCGCGGCGACGGCGCCGCAGGAGCTGCGGTCGGCCCGGCGGCGCGCGGTACCGCTCGCGTGCCGGCCCGGGGGCGCGCCACCTAGCGCATCTCCTCGTGCCAGACCTGGCCGTCCGCCTCGATCAGCCGCCGCGCGGCGTCGGGCCCCCAGCTTCCGGCAGCGTAGTGGTGCAGCGTGCCCGGCTGCCGGCTCCAGGCCTCCAGGATCGGCTCGACCCAGCTCCAGGCGGTCTCGACCTCGTCGCGACGCATGAACAGCACCGGATCGCCGCGCACCGTGTCCATCAGCAGCCGCTCGTAGGCGTCCGGGTAGCGGGTCGCGAATGCCTTTTCGAACGAGATGTCGATGTTGGCCGGGCGCAGCACCATGCCGTCAGGTCCCGGATCCTTGCTCATGATCGAAAGCTGTATCCCCTCCTCGGGCTGCAGCCGGATGGTCAGCCGGTTGGCCTGCAGCTTCGAGGGGAAGATCGACCAGGGCGTCTCCTTGAACTGCACCACGATCTCGCTGAGCTTCGAGGGCAGGCGCTTGCCGGAGCGCAGGTAGAACGGCACCTTGCCCCAGCGCCAGCTATGCACCTCCGCCTTGAGGGCCACGAAGGTCTCGGTCTCGCTCTGCCGGCCCTCGCCGAGCTCCTCCAGGTAGCCCGGCACGATGGAGTCACCGATCCGGCCGCGCCCGTACTGGCCGCGGATCGCCACCCGTGCGGCGTCCTCGGCGCGGATCGGCTTCAGCGCCCGCAGCACCTTGAGCTTCTCGTTGCGCAGGCTGTCGGCCTCGAGCGAGCCCGGCGGTTCCATCGCCACCAGGCACATCACCTGCAGCAGGTGATTCTGGATCATGTCACGCAGCGCGCCGGAATGGTCGTAATAGTCGCCGCGGCCCTCGACACCGACGGTCTCGGCGGCGGTGATCTGCACGTGGTCGATCGCATCCGCCGACCACAGGCGCTCGAACACCGGGTTGGCGAAGCGCAGCGCGATCAGGTTCTGCACCGTCTCCTTGCCCAGGTAATGGTCGATGCGGAACACCTGCTTCTCCGCGAACACCTCGCCGACCTCGTCGTTGATGCGGCGCGCGGAGGCGAGATCGTGGCCTATCGGCTTCTCCAGCACGACCCGCGAGCGCGGCGTTACCAAGCCGCGGGCGGCGAGGTTCTGGCAGATCCTGCCGTACAGGCCGGGCGAGGTGGCAAGGTAGAACACGCGCACCCGCTCGGCATCGGCCGGCTCGAACAGCCCGGTGAGATTTTCCCAGCTGCTCTCGCTCTCGGCGCCGTTGACGCTGGCGAAGCGGATCCGCCCGAGGAACTCGCGCATGACCTCCGGCTTGCGGTCGGCCTCATTGACGAAGCGGGTCAGCGCCTTCTCGGCGCGCTCGCGGAACTCGTCGTCCGACAGCTGCGAGCGCGCCACGCCGATCAGTCGCGCCTGCCCGGGCATCTGCCCCTCGCAGAAGCGGTAGTACAGCGACGGCAGCAGCTTGCGCATGGTCAGGTCGCCGGTGGCGCCGAAGACGACGTAGTCGAACGGCTGCACCGGGCTGTTCGTCGTGGACATGGGCGGCGCTCTCCAGGGGTTCGGGCGATCGGTGGACCGGACAGCAGGATTGGGCTTCGCCTCTGGCACCGCAAGGGCCTCGCCCACGCGATACGGTGCCGGACGCGTGCGGGGTGACGCGTCGGCGAGCCGCCGTGCCGCATTGACCCGCGGCGACGGGACTTGGTAAGCCCGCGACCGATGGCGGCGAGGAAGGGCGGGACGATGACGCTGGACACCACCGAGCGGCCGGGCACACGCGCCAGCGCCTCGGGCCACGCGGCCACGGAGGATCGCGCGGCCACCGGTGGCATCGCCGCCGACCGGCTGCGCAGCATCATCGAGCGGGTGGAGCGGCTGGAGGAAGAGCGCAAGGCGCTCGGCAGCGACATCAAGGACATCTTCGCCGAAGCCAAGTCGGCAGGCTTCGACGTCAAGGTGGTGCGCCAGATCATCCGCATCCGTAGGCAGGAGCCGGCCGACGTGGAGGAGCAGGAGGCGCTGCTCGACGTGTATCGCCGCGCCCTGGGCATGTAGCGGGGGCCGCACACGGATCCGCATGAACCTTCCCCTGATCCTGCCGAGCTGGGTGCCCGCCTGGATGCCGCCCTGGATGGCTCCCTGGGCGCAGCTGTTGCTGCTCGCGCTCGCCCTGCTGCTGGGCTTCGCGTTGCTGATGATGCCGTTCGCCCTGCTCGGGCAGCGCGGTCGCTTCGACCTGCTGGAAGCCCAGCTCGACGACATCCACGCCGAGCTGCGCATGCTCGCGCTGCGCCTGCCGGACGCGGAGCCGCAACGCTTCGGCCGCACGGCGCCGGACGAGCCCTATGCGCCCGCCCGTCGGCCTGCGGAGGAGCAGGCGCCGAAACGTGCCGCGCCGCTGCGTGCCGACGACCGGCCGCAGCGCCGCGACGACGCGAGGGAGCGCGACGCCGGACGCGACCGCAGCGAGCCGCGGCTACGCTGGCCGCCGGTTTCTGGAGGCCGCTAGGCGCGGCTGGCTGCGGCTAGAGCTGCGCCAAGTCGTCGCGATGCACGATCTCGTCGCGGCCGCGCCAGCCCAGCAGCGCCTCGATCGCCCCGGAGCGGTGTCCCGCGATCCTCCGGGCGTCGGCGCTGCCGTAGGCCGACAGCCCGCGTGCCAGCAGCCGGTCGTCCGGACCGATGATCTCGACCAGGTCGCCGCGTTCGAACACGCCCTCGACCATGCATATCCCGGCCGGCAGCAGCGAGCTGCCGCCGGCCAGCGCGCGTGCCGCGCCGGCATCGATGCGCAAGCGGCCACTGGGGCGCAGGGCGCCCGCGATCCAGCGCTTGCGCGCCGTGCGCCCGTCCGTCACGGGCAGGAACCAGGTGCATGGCGCGCCTTCGAGCAGTGCCGCCAGCGGATGCTCGCGCCTGCCGAGCGCGATCGCCATCGCGCAGCCGGCGCCGGTGGCGATGCGCGCCGCCACCAGCTTGGTGCGCATGCCGCCGGAGGAATGGCCGGGCGGCGGCGCGCCGCCCATGGCCTCGATCTCGGCGGTCAGCTCCGGCACAAGCGGAATATGCCGCGCCTGCGGATGCAGACGCGGATCGGCGGTGTAGAGCCCGTCGATGTCCGACAGCAGCACCAGCTGGTCGGCCTGGATCATCTCCGCGACCCGCGCCGCCAGCCGGTCGTTGTCGCCGAAGCGGATCTCGGCGGTGGCGACCGTGTCGTTCTCGTTGATCACCGGCACGCAGCCGAGTGCCGCGAGCGTCGTGAGGGTGGCGCGCGCGTTGAGGTAGCGGCGGCGATCCTCGGTATCGCCCGGTGTGAGCAGCAGCTGTGCCGCGGTCAGGCCCTGCGTCGCTAAGGCCTCGCTCCAGGCCTGCGCGAGTCCGATCTGGCCGACGGCGGCGGCGGCCTGCTTCTCCTCCAGGCGCAGCCGGCCGCGGGGGAGGTCGAGCCGGCCGCGTGCGAGGGCGATGGCCCCCGACGACACCACGCTGACCTCGATGCCGCGCGCGCGCAGCCGGGCGATGTCGGCGGCGACGCTGGCGAGCCAGGCGCGGCGCGGCGCGGCTGCGCCGGCATCCACGACCAGGGCGCTGCCGATCTTGACGACCAGTCTTCTGGCCTGGGCGAGGTCCGGGGTCGCGCCGCTCACGAGGCGGCGTGGTGGCCCGCGGCCGGGTGCAGCTTCGGTTCCGCGAGCCATCCTGCCTCGGGGGAGGCCGCACGCTCGGCGCGGCCGGCACTGACCCGATCCTGCAGCGCCCGCAGGGCATCGGCGACCCCGAGCCGGGTGGCGCCGGAGAGGGTCAGCACCGCCGCACCCGTCGCTCGCTCCAGCGCGCGGCGGCGCGAGGAGACCTCGCGCGGCGTCATCGCGTCCGTCTTGTTCAGTGCGACCAACTCCGGCTTAGCCGCCAGCCCGCCGCCGTAGGCTTCGAGCTCGCCGCGCACGGTGCGCCAGGCGCGCACGACGTCGCCGGCGGCGCCGTCGATCAGGTGCAGCAGCACGGCGCAGCGTTCGACATGGCCGAGGAAGCGGTCGCCGAGCCCCGATCCCTCGTGCGCACCCTCGATCAGGCCGGGGATGTCGGCCAGCACGAACTCCTCGGACACCGACAGCCGCACCACGCCCAGCTGCGGGTGCAGGGTGGTGAACGGGTAGTCCGCGATCTTGGGACGAGCCGCCGAGGCGACCGACAGGAAAGTCGACTTGCCGGCGTTCGGCAGGCCGATCAGGCCGGCATCGGCGATCAGCTTCAGCCGCAGCCACACCCAGCGCTCCTCGCCGGGCCACCCCTTGTCGGCGCGGCGCGGCGCTCGGTTGGTGCTGGTCTTGAAGGAGGCGTTGCCGAAGCCGCCATCGCCGCCGGCGCAGAGCAGGACCCGCTTGCCGGGCCGGTCGAGGTCGGCGAGCATGGTCTCGCGGTCGTCGTCGAAGATCTGCGTGCCTGTCGGCACCTGGATCAGGACGGCGGCGGCACCGGCGCCGGTGCGGTCGGAGCCGGCGCCGTTGCCGCCCTTGCGGGCGCGGAAATGCTGCGTGTAGCGGAAGTCGATCAGGGTGTTGAGGTTGGCGACCGCCTCGAACAAGACGTCGCCACCGCGTCCGCCATTGCCGCCGTCGGGGCCGCCGAACTCGATGTACTTCTCGCGGCGGAAGGCGCACACGCCGTCGCCGCCGTCACCGGACCTGAGGTAGATCTTGACTTGATCGAGGAACTTCATGACGGCCAGGGTCCGATGCAGGTTGCGGAGGCGACAGCGGCCGGCCGTCGACCGGCCGCTCCCGGCGCAGCCGCCGTGGCGCGGCTACTCGGCCGCTGCGGCCGCTCGCGCGTCGACACTCACCTGCACCCGGCCCTCGGAGCGGGTCTCGAACTTCACCTGACCGTCGATGAGCGCGAAGATGGTGTGATCGCGGCCCAGGCCGACATTGCGGCCGGGCTTCACCTTGGTTCCGCGCTGGCGGATGATGATGTTGCCAGCGATCACGCTCTCGCCGCCGAACTTCTTAACGCCGAGGCGCCGGCCGGCGGTATCGCGACCGTTGCGCGATGAACCGCCCGCCTTCTTGTGTGCCATGGCTCAATCTCCCCGATCCGGTGTCCCGCCGCCGAGATCCGCAGGCGGACCCGATGATCAGCAGGCAGGCATGATGTTGATAAGTCTGTTGTCCGAAAAGAACCGGAAGGCCACCGGCAAGTCCGGTCCGAAACGCTAGGCGGTGATGATGTCGGTGATGCGCAGCACCGTGACCGGCTGACGATGGCCGTTGCGGCGACGGCTGTTCTGCCGGCGACGCTTCTTGAAGATGATGACGGTATCGAGCCGGTCCTGCGCGACGACCGTGGCGGTGACCGTGGCACCCGGCACGAGGGGAGCGCCGATGGTGGTTCCGGCCTCGCCGCCGCCTACCGCGAGGATTTCGGTGAAGGTGACGGTGGAACCGGCTTCCGCCGGCAGCTTCTCGACCTTGAGCACTGCCTGCGGCGACACGCGATACTGTTTTCCGCCGGTGCGGATGACTGCGAACATGGTGCTCTCTGCTTTCCGATCTCTCGGCATCGTGCGACCTCCGGAGGGAGGCAGGCGCGGTGCCCAGTCGCTTCTTGTTTATGGGCCGTTCACGCACGGCACCGCCTCGGTGGTCACCGGTGCGGGAGTTGGTGCTTATAGAGCCGGCTT
Organism: uncultured Acetobacteraceae bacterium; assembly: GCA_964245755.1. Lineage (GTDB taxonomy): Bacteria > Pseudomonadota > Alphaproteobacteria > Acetobacterales > Acetobacteraceae > Lichenicoccus. The sequence goes on from CAXTNV010000049.1 coordinate 15,982, forward strand.
TCGCGCTGTCAACAGGATTGCGCTCGCGCGGGGGCCCTCTTATAAACCGCCCGCCGCTTGCCTTCGGAGAGGTGCCAGAGTGGTCGATCGGGACGGTCTCGAAAACCGTTGTGCGTGCAAGCGTACCGTGGGTTCGAATCCCACCCTCTCCGCCACCTGAAGCAGCGCCCAGCCGGGCAACCCGCATCACCGCTGGCTCGCGCCGCCCCAGCCGTTCCGCAGCAACGGAACCCCTCGCCGTCTTGAAGAGGTCGCGCGGATGCCGCGTCGTGCGCCGGCCGCCGCGCGGTGACTGGCGGCGGCGGCGGAGGCGACATTGTCTTCCTGCACCATGTGCGCGCCGGGGTTGGCTCCGCGCCGCACGCACAGCCGCGTCGCGCGCTCAAGACGAAGGTCGCCACCGCCGAAGCGAAGTTCCGGTTATCGGTTTGGAACCGGCACAGAGCTGCCAGGCACTCGTGACTGATCGCCGCGCGTCGATACTTCGCACGCTCGGTTCCGGCTGCCCGCCAGCAGATCGACGCGGCCATGACGATCTTGCGCAGTTGCCTGCGGGGATGCACCGCCGCGCGGGATCGCCGCAACGTGCCTGACCTGCACTTGTGATTTTGTTCCTATGCCTCTGATTTTGTTCCTAGCCCTTACGGCACTGCGATGTCACTGCGCGCGGAACCAAGCCACGAAAAATTCGCTGCGGCTCGAGCCAAGAAGATCGAGTTTATATCTGCAAATTCCAGGAACTGGCCGCGAGACCCTTTCACATTCGCAGCTAGAATCACGATCTTCTTGTTGACTGCCTGCGCGCGTACGCACATCAACCAAGCTATCACCGCCTAAAAAAACTTCGTGTTGCACAGAGGGAGATAGATCTTGGCATCTGGCTGGAACGACGACTTCACACAAGATTCCGGCCTCAACGGCGGGCTGTTCGCGATGCGATGGGGCAACAGCAGCGAGTTCTCGTTCGGCAGCAACGGATTGACGCTGACGTCGAACGGCAACTCAGTGGGCTTCATGACCCGTGACGAAGGTGCCGGCGACGGCAACGGCTACGGTGTGTTCTCGGCAACCTTCTCGATGCCGACGCACCAGGCTAACGGCGCCTATATCTGCCTCTGGCCCTCCAACAACAGCTGGCCTGGCCCGGAGATCGATCTCGCGGAGCAGTACAACGGCCAACCCTATCTCACCGTGCACTGGAAGGGTGCCTCCGGCGGCAACGACTACCAGTCGGTGGTGTTCGACGCGGATCTGTCGCAACCGACGACGGTGTCGCTTAACTGGCAGGCCAGCGGGCTGAGTTTCGATGTCAATGGCTCCCAGGTTGCCGAGTTCCATTCCGGCGGCTCGGTGCCGGTGCCGAAAGATTACGCCGATGGCGGCCAGAACGAGTCTTTCGGGGTCGGCAATTACGGTCCGCCGGGAACATCTCTGACAGTGTCCGACATGAGCTATACGCCGTCGACCCAGGGCAGCACACCGGTCTCACCGGCGCCGAGCACGAACATCGCCGTTTCCAACCCGGGAATGCAGTTCATCTCGGATCCGTCGGCCGGCGCGGACGTCCCGATCACGATCTCCGATCCCGGCCTCAAGGAGGTCTACGCGTTCGTCATGACCGCGGGAAACGTGTCGGAGTCGAACTGGATCGACATTCCGCTGAACAGCGCGGGCCAGGCGACACACGATTTCCACTTCCAGCACAGTGGCGACTACGTGCTGGCCACCAACGATCCCGCCGCGCAGACCGACCGCGGCTACTCGGGCCACATCTCGATCCTGCAGAGCAGCTGAGACGGCAGCTCCGGCGCCGCGGCCGGCGCCACCGCGTTCGACCCGTTCCGGCCGCGCCGCTGGATCCGCCTCGACGCATGGCGCCCGCTCCATGACCTCGGCGGAGCCGGCTGGTAACGAATCCGCGATCAGTTCGCTTGCGCACTGGCAATGATCAATGTTACGTTACCGATCTTGATCAGCTGCCAAGGGGGCGCGGGTTGTGCACTCATCTCCGGACGATCGGGCCTGGGAGCCGGCGATGCCGCCGATGATACACTACCGGCTGCTCACCGATGACGAGCACTGGTTCGTGCATTGGCGATGCGGCTCGCGCTGGCTGCTGGTGCACGGTCCGGTCACCCAGGCGCAGGCGCGCGAGTGGATCGAGGGCATGGTGGCGCAGCAGCTCTAGACGCCGCATAGCAGCCCGGCCCGGGGAGGGCGTACGACCCGCGATGGGCGCTAGATTGGGCACCAGGTGCCATCGGCTTCTGCTATCGTCGGCGGATGTTCGAGCCGAAGACGCCGCATGGCCGATGATCCATATGATGTGCTGGGCGTGCCGCGCGACGCCGATGCCGCCGCCATACGGCGAGCCTACCGGGCGTTGGCCAGGAAGCATCATCCGGATCTCAACCCGGGCAATGCCGCGGCGGAAGCGACCTTCAAGTCGGTGGCGGCCGCCCATGACCTGCTGTCCGATACCGAGAAGCGGACGGCCTTCGATCGCGGCGAGATCGACGCCGAAGGCCACGCCCGGCCGGAGCGCCAGCATTATCGCGACTTCGCCGAGGGTTCGCCGGGACGCCGCTACCGGCCCTCGGGCGCCGCGTCGGGCCATCCGGCGGGTGGCTGGGGCGCCAGCGAGGACGAACTCGGTGACATCTTCAGCACCATCTTCGGCGACCAGGCGCGTGCCGGTGCGGCCGGCGGCGGCTTCGCCCCGCTTCGCGGACGCGACGAGCTCTACGGCCTGACCGTCGGACTGCTCGACGTGGTGAACGGTGCCACCAGCCGGCTGACTCTGCCGGACGGACGCAACCTCGACGTCAAGATCCCCGTGGGACTCGAGGACGGCCAGACCCTGCGCCTGCGCGGGCAGGGCGGTGCCGGCGCGAACGGAGGTCCCGCGGGCGACGCGCTGATCCAGATCAAGGTCGCGGCACATCGCTTGTTCCGCCGCGAAGGCAACGACATCCGGCTGGAGCTGCCGGTGTCGGTGCCGGAGGCGGTGCTCGGCGCGCGCATCTCTGCGCCTACTCCGGCCGGAGCGGTGACCGTGACCGTCCCCCCGGCGTCGGACGCCGGAAGCACGCTCAGGCTGCGTGGGCGCGGCGTGCCGAAGCACGGCGAGCAGGAGGCCGGCGACCTTTACCTGACGCTGCGGGTGGTGATCGGCCCGCCCGATGCCGCTCTGGAAGCGTTCCTCAGGGACTGGCGCCCGTCCCACGGCGCCGATCCGCGCCAAGCCATGACGGGGGAGGGATGATCACCATCGAGACGCTGTGCATCCGTGTTGCCGGCCTGCGGCGGGAGGATGTGGAGCACTGGATCGGCCAGGCCTGGGTGCGTCCGGACGGCCAGCCCGGTGGCTACCTGTTCCACGACATAGACGTAGCTCGGGTGCGGCTGATCGTCGAGCTGCGCGAGCAGATGCAGGTCAACGAGGAAGCGCTGCCGGTCGTGCTGTCGCTGCTCGACCAGCTCTACGAGACACGGCGGCGCATGCGCCGGGTGCGGGACGCCCTGGACCGGGCGGCGCCGCCGGAGCTGCGCGAGGAAGTGCTGCGGCTGCTGGCGTTCGAGATCCCCTGAACCCGGCCGCAGGCGGCGGCCTCGGTCGGTTGCCGCGTGCCGGGCGCTTGGCTATCACACCGGCGGTTCGCCGAGGAGAGGGCATGGCTGATATCGACGAGACAGCGGGGATGTCGGTCTCGAGGAAATTCAGCGGCTACTTCGACCGCTACGAGGCGGGGCGGGCTTCCGGATGGGTCGCCAATCTGGCCTCGCCGCAGAGCATCGTCTCGCTGGTGGTGGTGGTGGACGGTGCGGAGATCGGGCACGTGCTGTGCGACGGGCTGCGCCCCGACGTGCGCGACACCCTGCAGCTGCGCTCCGCCCAGGTCGGCTTCACCTACGACATCCCCGACATCTATCTCGACAACCAGCCGCACGTGCTGAGCTTCCTGCTACCGGACGGTGGCGTGCTGCCGCACGTCGAAGCGGGCGCCGTCGACGGCCCGGTCGGCGCGGTCGAATTCGCCGACCTGCCGCACGTCACGCTGCAGGGCCAGCTCGACGGGCTGACGCACAACGCGCTGCGCGGCTGGGTGCTGCGTCAGGCCGGCCACCGCGGCGCACCCACCGCGCGCTGCGACCTGCTTATCACCTGCGACGACGTGCGCGTCGGCCAGGTCAAGGCCGACCGGCTGCGGCGCGACGTCGGCGACGCGCACGGCTGCGACCCGAACTGCGGCTTCGAGTTCGCCATCCCGCAGCCGTTCCGCCGCGAGCATGCGCAGACCTTCCGCGTCTTCGTGCTGCCGGAGATGCTGGAGCTGGATGGCAGCCCGCTGCTCACCCGGGCGGTCTCGGAATTCCTGGAGGGTCGGCTGCTGGCGCTGTCGGCGGACATGGGCAGGCTGCACGGCGAGCTGCAGCGCATGCGTCGCGAGCTCGACCGGCTGCTGCCGACCGAGGGTTACCATCTCGACGACTACGACCGCTGGGCGCGCCGCTACTACGAGAAGCTGCGGGCGCGTGTCGCCGCCGGACGTCAGGCGCTGCGCGAGCGCGGCGCGCTGCCGCCGGAACCGCTGGTCAGCGTGCTGGTGCCGACCTACCGGCCGGTTCTGGCGGATTTCGTCGCCGCCATCGAGTCCGTCATCGCCCAGACCTACGGCAACTGGGAGCTGATCATCGTCGATGACGGCAGCAGGTCGACCGAGCTTTCCGAGCGGGTCGAGCTGTTCTGCCGGCAGGACAGGCGCATCCGCAGCATCCGCCGCAGCAAGAACGTCGGCATCGCGCGGGCCACAAGCATCGGCATGGACGCGGCGCGCGGCGACTGGACCGTGTTCTTCGATCATGACGACGTACTGGTCGACGTCGCTCTCGAGGTGATGCTGCGCGCGGCCCACCGCACCGGTGCCAAGCTGCTCTACTCCGACGAGGACAAGCTCGATCAGGCCGGCTATTTCCGCGAGCCGAACCTCAAGCCGGACTGGAACTACCGCTACCTGCTCGGCTGCAACTACGTTTGTCACCTGACGATGGTCGAGACCGCCACGATGCGCGCGGTGGGCCCGTTGCGGCGCGAGTACGATGGGGCACAGGATCACGATTTCATCCTGCGCTGCGCCGAGCTGCTGGATCACCGGCTGATCCATCACGTGCCGGAACTGCTCTACCACTGGCGCATCACGCCGAACTCCACCGCTGCCAGCATCTCCAACAAGCACTATGCGGTCGATGCCGGCGTGCTGTGCGTCGCCGACCACCTGAAGCGGATCGGCAGGCCGGCGAGCGTGCGGTCGATCAACGGGCTCTCGGTCTACGACGTGACCTGGATGCCGACGCGGGCCGCCCGGGTCTCGATCATCATCCCGTTCCGCGACCAGGCGCAGATCACCCGGCGCTGCGTCAAAGCCCTGGTCGACCGCACCCGCTACGTCGACTACGACATCGTCCTGGTCGATAACTGGTCGACCTCGCAGGAGAGCCGGAGCCTGCTCGCCGAGATGGAGACGCTCGAGCGGGTGCGGGTGCTGCGCGTGATCGAGGAGTTCAACTATGCGCGCCTGAACAACCTCGCCGCCGCCGACAACGATGCGGACTACTACGTGTTCCTGAACAACGACGTCATCGTTGACGATCCGGACTGGCTGCACCGGCTGCTCGGCGAGGCGGAGGCGCGCGACGATATCGGCATTGTCGGTTGCAAGCTGCTGTATCCGGACCGCACGGTGCAGCATGCCGGCGTGCTGGTCGGCGTGCACGGCATCGCCGCTCACGTGCATCTCGGCCTGTCGGTGGACGAGTACGGCTACATCGGCCGCGCCCGGCTGAGCCAGGAGCTCAGCGCCGTCACGGCCGCCTGCATGCTGATCCGCGCCGAACTGTTCCGTGCCGTCGGCGGCTTCGACGAGACGCATCTCAAGGTGGCCTACAACGACATCGATCTCTGCCTGAAGGTGCGGGCGTCGGGGCAGCGGGTCGTCTGGAGCGCGGGTGTCGCGGCCGAGCATCACGAGAGCCTGTCACGTGGCAGCGACCTGGCTCCGGACCAGGAAGCGCGCTTCTTCCGCGAGCAGCAGGTGATGCTCGAGCGCTGGGGGAAGCAGCCGCTGTTCGAGGACCCGTTCTACAATCCCAACTTCTCCCGGACGGCGAGGCTTTTCTACCATCTGGCCGATCCTGCCGACAGGCCGCCGCTCTGAAGCCGGTGGGGGCAGCCTCGACGCGGCCCCGGCTCGCGCGACGGGCGGCCGGCATGGGGATGCTCGCCCTGCTGTGCGGCTGCGCCGCGATCACGTCGACGCCGCGCTCGCCGCAGGATCGCCTGGACGTGGCGCGCGTGCAGGCCTACCTCGCCGCGCTGCACGGGCTGCGCGCGCGCTTCGTGCAGAGCGGGGCCGACGGGATCACCGGCACCGGCACCGCCTGGTACGACCCAGGCCGGTTGCGGCTGCAGTACGACGCGGCGGGCGGCCTGGTGGTGGTCGCGTCAGGCCGGCGCCTGGTGGCGCGTCGGCAGTCGGACGGCGCCACCACGCGCATCGCGCTGTCCGGCAACCCGCTCGGTCTGCTGCTGGCGCGTCCGCTGCGGCTGGACGGCGCGATCAGCGTCACCGACATCCGGCGCGGTCCCTCGGTGCTGCAGCTCTCGCTCGCCCGCACCGCCGATCCTGCGCAGGGGCTGCTGACCCTGATCTTCACCGACCAGCCGGCCGGCCTCGGGCTGATCGGACTGGAGGCGGTCGATGCGCCCCCCCCCCCCCCCCCCCAACCGCTGACCCGCGCGCCCCCCCGGCGTGTTGGGCCTCCCGGGGGGTTAGGGCCCCCCA
>CAXTNV010000050.1:0-22489 GCA_964245755.1 uncultured Acetobacteraceae bacterium
GGGCAAAAACCCGGTAGAGGCGAAGCCGGAGACTGTCCCCGAAGGTTGGGCGACAGGTCGGGTTGGGGGACGAGATGGGGCGGATGTCGAGATTGCTGGCCGCCAGCGCGCTGGCATCGCCTGCCCTGCTGGCAGGCTCCCTGCTCACCAGCCTGCCCGCCCTGGCCCAGCCGGTCAGCGGCATCTATGTCGGCCTCGGCGGCGGCGCCAACTTCCTGCAGGACGAGACGATCCAGCTTTCGCCGGAGCTGCCGTTCGGCAAGGACCGTTTCGGCGTCGGCTATACCGGCCTCGCCAGCGCCGGATACGGCTTCGGCAACGGCGTGCGAATCGAGCTCGAAGGCAATTACCGGCACAACGACCTGCAGCATTTCCTCGGCACCAGCTTCCCCACCGAGGCAGGAGGCCGCCAGGAGAACTACGGCGGCATGGTGAACGCGCTGTTCGACATGGATATCGGCAAGAGCTGGCTGTATCCGTACCTGGGCGTGGGCGCCGGCTATGCCTGGACCCATCTCGACACCCATTACGTCGGCACCAACTACCCGTACGTGGAGAACACCGGCGGCACCTTCGGCAACCTCGCCTACCAGGCGATGTTCGGCCTCTCGGTGCCGGTGCCCTGGGTGGTCGGGTTGTCGATGACCGCGGAGTACCGGTTCTTTTCCGTCCTGGAGCCGGAACATTTCTCCGGCAGTGGGCTAGGCACCGCGGGAGCCTTCGGACCACGGCCCTACGAGTTCTCGCGCAGCAACCAGGACATAACCAGCGACTACAACCATTCCGTCCTGTTCGGCCTGCGCTACGAGTTCAACCCGGCGCCGCCACCGCCGCCCCCTGCCCCGGTCGCCGAGGAAGCGCCGGCGCCCGCACCCTCGCGCACCTACCTCGTGTTCTTCGACTGGGACCGCTCCGAACTTTCCGACCGCGCCCGCCTGATCATCGCCGAGGCGGCGCAGGCGTCGACGCGCGTGCAGACGACGCGCCTCGTGGTCAACGGCTACACCGACAGCTCGGCGGCGCGTCCGGGCGCGCGAGGCGAGGCGTACAACCAGGCACTGTCGATCCGACGCGCCCAGGCGGTGCAGAGCGAACTGGTTCGCGACGGCATTCCCGCCAGCGCGATCGGAATACAGGGTTTCGGCGAGAGCCATCCGCTGGTCGCGACGGGCCCGAACACCCGCGAGGCACAGAACCGCCGCGTCGAGATCGTGATGCGCTAGCCGCGAAGCCGGGTCTGGGGTCTCAGGCCCCAGCGGGTCCAGGGCAGCGCCCCGCCCCCGGTCGGTGCCTAGCCCAGCCCCGCGAACAGCGCCGTCGCCAGGTAACGCTCCGCGAACGACGGGATGATCACCACGATCTGCTTGCCGGCGTGCACCGGATCGCGCGCCAGTGCCAAGCCGGCATGCAGCGCCGCGCCCGAGGAGATGCCGACCGGCACGCCTTCCATGCGCGCGCAGCGGCGCGCCGCTGCGATTGCCTCACGCTCGGACACCGTGAGCACGCCATCCAGGGCGCCGAGTTCGAGCACGCCCGGGCAGAAGCCCGGCCCGATCCCCTGGATACCGTGCGGCCCCGGCTCGTCGCCGTTCAGCACCGCGCTCTCGGCGGGCTCGACACCGTAGACCAGCAGCCCCGGGCGCCGCGGCTTGAGCGCCCGCGCGATGCCGGTCGCGGTGCCGCCGGTACCGATGCCGGCGACCAGGATGTCGACGCGACCGTCGGTGTCGGTCCAGATCTCCTCCGCGGTGGTGTCGGCGTGGATGTCCGGGTTGGCCGGATTGTCGAACTGGCGCGGCATCCAGGCATCCGGGGTGGCGGCCAGGATCTCGTCGGCGCGCGCGATCGCGCCGGCCATGCCGAGCCGCGCCGGTGTCAATTCCAGCTGCACGTCCATCAGCCGCAGCATCTTGCGACGCTCGACCGACGCTCCCTCCGGCATGGTCACGATCAGCCGGTAGCCGCGCGAGGCGGCGACGAAGGCGAGCGCGATCCCGGTGTTGCCGGAGGTCGGCTCGACCAGCACGGTGCGGGCGGGCGCGATGCGGCCCTCGCGCTCGGCGCGCAGCAGCATGGCGGCGCCGATGCGGTCCTTCACCGACCCAAGCGGATTGAAGAACTCCAGCTTGAGCGCGATGTCGGCGAGCAGGCCGTCCTCGCGGGTGAGACGCGGCAGGGCCACCAGCGGGGTGCCCCCGATCGTCTCGATGATGCTGCCGTAGATGCGCCCCCGCGGCGCCGCGAAGCTCGTCGGCGTCGCCTCGGGCGGGGCGCGCATCGCGGCGCCGGTGGCGTGGTCGTCGGGCGCGCTGGCGCGCTCGTGCCTCTTCTTCATGCGGACCCCCAAATAATACCGAACTGCAGCGTGGATCATGTCGATCGGCTCTGATATAGGAGGCGTATGCTTCGACCGGAAGCCGCTCGGCGGACCGCGAGGACGGAATGATGCTGCTTCGGCGCGATCGCGCCATGATCGCGGTGCTGATCATGCTCGACGTCGCGTTCCACGCCGGGCGCGCCGGCACGGTGAGTGCCGCCGACATCGCCGAGCGCGCCGGCCTGGCGAGGCGCGGCATCGAGCCGCTGCTGCAGACGCTGTCGCGTTCGGCGCTGCTCGAGAGCGTGCGCGGCCCGCGCGGCGGCTACCGGCTGGGCCGCCCGCGACGCGACATCAAGCTGTGCGACATCGTCGAGACGGCGGTGTCCGAGGACGCCGCCGCCGAGGAGGGCCCGATCGGGGAGCTGTTCGCGCGCGTGGTCGAGCCGGCTTGGCGCGATCTCGACGACACGCTGCGCGAGCGCCTGCGGGGCATCAGCCTCGACGACCTGATCCGGCGGGCGGAGGGCGCGGGCCTGCGTCGCCCCCTGGCAGAACCGATCAGCTTCTCCATATAGAGCGGCCAGGCGCCCGGAACGGGCATTGGCGTGCCGATGGCGTTAAAGCACTTCCCTTTGGCGTGGTCCAATTGACCCGCGATCGGGCTTCGCGTTTTATCTGCCGCAGCTTTGGAGAACCGTTCGATGACGATCCAGCTGGGGCAGATCGCCCCCGACTTCGAGCAGGACAGCACGCAGGGCGTGATCCGCTTCCACGAGTGGCTCGGCAGTTCCTGGGGCGTGCTGTTCAGCCACCCCAAGGACTACACGCCGGTCTGCACCACCGAGCTCGGCGTGGTGGCGCGCCTCGCGCCGGAGTGGCACAAGCGGAACGTCAAGGTGATCGGCCTGTCGGTGGACCCGCTCGAGCATCACCGTACCTGGGAAGCCGACATCGCCGAGACCCAGGGCTCGACGGTCGATTTCCCGATGCTCGCCGATCCGGACCGCAAGGTCGCGGCCCTCTACGGCATGGTGCATCCCGAGGCCGACCCGAGCGTCACCGTGCGCACGGTGTTCATCGTCGACCCCAACAAGAAGGTGCGCCTCAGCCTGAACTATCCGCCTTCCGCCGGGCGCAACTTCGACGAGGTGTTGCGCGTGATCGACAGCCTGCAGCTGACGGACGCGCAGAAGGTCACCACCCCGGCGAACTGGAAGCCCGGTGACGACGTCATCATCGCCCCCTCGGTGAACGACGAGACCGCCAAGGGCATGTTCCCGCAGGGCTGGAGGACGCTGAAGCCGTATCTGCGCATGGTCAAGCTGCCGGTGCAGTGAAGATGCCGCCGGTGTCCGAGCAGAAGAAGCTATCCGGAGTCGAGACCCTCAAGATCGCCAGCGACGGGCTGCGTGGCCGCCTGGCCCAGGAACTCGACGAGGGCGGCATCCAGGTCAGCGAGGACGCCTACAATCTGCTGAAGTTCCACGGCAGCTACGAGCAGTTCGACCGCGACACCGCGACCGCCCGCAAGCAGCAGAAGCTGGAGAAGGAGTACCAGTTCATGGTCCGGGTGCGCATCCCGGGCGGTGTCCTGGATGCGTCGCAGTATCTCGCCCTCGATGCCATCGCCGACCGCTACGCGAACGGCACGCTGCGCATCACCACCCGCCAGGGGATCCAGTTCCACGGCATCCTCAAGGACGGGCTGAAGACGTCGATCGCCGCGATCAACCACGGGCTGATGACCACCATGTCCGCCTGCGGCGACGTGGTGCGCAACCTGATGTCGACGCCGGCGCCGCGTCGCGACGTCCGCCATGCGCGGGTCGGCGAAGACGTGCGCATGCTGTCGCAGGCGCTGCTGCCCCGCAGCCGCGCCTACTACCAGATCTTCCTGGACGAGGAGCCGGTCGTCGGTGCCGACGAGGAGGAGACGCTCTATGGTGCCACCTACCTGCCGCGCAAGTTCAAGATCGGCATCGCCCTGCCGGACGACAACAGCGTCGATGTGCTTTCCAACGATCTCGGCCTGATCGCGCACTTCGACGGCGACCGGCTGGAGGGCTACACCATCGCCGTCGGCGGGGGCTTGGGCATGACGCACAACAATCCCCGCACCTTTCCGCGGCTCGCGACGCCGGTCTGCTTCGTGCCGCCCGAGCAGCTGCTGCAGATCTGCGAGGCGGTGATCCGGCTGCAGCGCGACCATGGGGACCGCTCAGACCGTCGGCGGGCGCGGCTGAAGTACGTGGTCCAGGATCAGGGCATCGACTGGATCCGCGAGACGCTGGCTGGCTATTTCGGCCGCCCGCTGACACCGCCGCGTGCGCTGCCTGCACTCGATGTGCCGGATCTGCTGGGCTGGCACGAGCAGGGCGATGGGCGGCTCTGGCTTGGGCTGCCGGTGCTGTCCGGCCGCATCCAGGACACCGAGACCGTGCGACTGCGCAGCGCGCTGCGCAGCATCGTCACCCGGTTCGGCAGCGATCCCGTGTTCACGCCGCAGCAGAACGTGCTGCTCTCCGGCCTCGATCCAGCCGACCGCGACGCGATCGACGAGGTCCTGCGCGACCACGGCGTGGTTTCCGCCGACAGCCTGACGCCGCTGGCGCGCTTCGCGCTGGCCTGCCCGGCACTGCCCACCTGCGGCCTAGCCCTGACCGAGGCCGAGCGCGTGCAGGGACCGATGGTCGCGATGTTCGAGGAGCTGCTGGCACGGCACGGCCTGTCGCAGGAGCGGATCAGCCTGCGCGTCACCGGCTGCCCGAACGGCTGCACGCGCTCGTACGCCGGCGACATCGGCCTCGTGGGCCGGGTGCCGGGCTTCTACGCGATCTATGTCGGCGGCGACTTCAACGGCACCCGGCTCTCGTTCCGCCTGCTCGACCGGGTGGCGTACGCAGAGCTCGGCGGCAAGTTCGCGCCGATGCTGGAGGCGTTCGCGCGCTGTCGCGAGGGCGTCGAGGGGTTCGGGGACTTCTGCAGCCGGCTCGGCCGCGACGCGCTGCTCCAGCTGACCGGGGACGCCGGCAGCAAGGCCGCCTGACCGGGTCCCCTGGTCAGCGGCGGGCGTAGCCGCTACTGACCGGGTCAGGCGATCGGTTCAAACGATGCACGGCATTTGGAAGCTGTTCTCCCGCCTGGAGCTCTACGAGCGCTTCGAGCACCTCGTGGTGCTGGTGCTGACGCTGATCATCGTCACCGTGGTGGCGTCGGCGAGCTGGCACCTGGCCATCGCCGTCTTCGTGCTGCTGCTCGCCGATCGGCTCGATCCGTCCAACCAGCAGGTATTCCAGAGCCTGTTCGGCATGGTCTTCACGGTGATCATCGCGCTCGAGTTCAAGCACTCCCTGCTGGTCGGCCTGGCACGCCAGGAGAGCGTGGTGCGGGTCCAGTCCATCGTGCTGATCGCGCTGCTGGCGGTGACGCGCAAGTTCATCATCCTGGACCTGAAGGCGACCGCGCCCGCCGAGATGTTCGCCCTCGCCTCGGCCATCCTCGCCCTCGGCGTGGTGTACTGGCTGGTCCGCGACCAGGATCGTCGGGCGGCGCTCGACGCCAGGGAGGATCCGGCGACCCACCAGCTCCGGCTGCCGCTGGCCGCCGCCGCCGCCGAGGACCCGGGCTAGCGGGTCTCGGGCGTGGCTGCCCCAGGGGCGCCGCGAGCGTCCAGCCCTGCAAGGCAGCTGCGCAGGATCGGCGCGCAGTAGGCGTCAGGCGCCAGGGTCGCGTTCTTCTCTCCCGAGTAGATGACGTGGGTGACCAGGCCGCCATCGACGCGCGCGGTGACGTGGCAGTAGCCGCCGTTGTTCGCCGCGAAGCCGCCGATGATCGGCGGCGAGAAGCTCAACGAGGAGTCTGACGCCGCGTACCAGGTCAGCACGTCGGTGCCCGGAAAGCCGCTGTGCTGGTCCGGACTGCCGAGGCAGGCCACCAGATCGACCTCCTTCATGCCGAGCAGCCTGGTCTTGCCGCGCTGGGCCACGCGCGAATCCGCAACCGCGCAGGCGTTCAGCGCGATCAGGCACAGCATCGCAGCCGCGCAGCTTCGCTTCGCCATCCCTGTTCCCCCCGGCCGCGGCGTCATCCGGTCGCGCAACGATTGCAGATCATGCAACGTGTCCGGCCGCGCGACCATCTCGACTTTGCCGGCGCCCGGCGGCACATGAGGCGCCATGCAGCCAACCTTCCCCGGTCCCGGGCTCTCGGCGGCGGATTTCGACTTCGCGCTTCCCGATGCATCCATCGCGCAGCAGCCGGCACGGCCGCGCGATGCCGCGCGCCTGCTCGAAGTAGCGCCCGGCGGCCTGTCCGACCGCATCGTGCGCGAGCTGCCGCTGCTGCTGCGCCCGGGCGACCTGCTGGTGGCCAACGACACCGCGGTGATCCCCGCACAGCTCGAGGCGCGACGCGGTGCCGCGCGGATCGGCGTCACCCTCGATCGCCCGCTGGCGGACCGGAGCTGGCACGCGCTGCTGCGCAACGCGCGCCGCGTGCGGGCCGGCGACACGCTGCGCTTCGAGGGTAACGAGACCGCCGAGGTGATCTCGCGCGAGCACGATGGCGGCGCGGTCCTGCGCTTCTCCTCCGATGCCGCCGGGTTCGATCGCTTCCTGCACGCGGCGGGGGCGCTGGCGCTGCCGCCCTACATCGTGCGGCCGCAGGGACCCACCGCGGAGGATGCGCGCGACTACCGGACCGTGTTCGCCCGTCATCCCGGCGCCGTCGCCGCACCCACCGCGGGGCTGCACTTCACGCCGGAGCTGCTGGCAGCACTCGATGCGCACGGCGTGCTGCGCACGACGGTGACGCTGCATGTCGGCGCCGGCACCTTCCTGCCGATGCGCGGCGACGACGTGGACGCGCACACCATGCACCCGGAGCGCGGCGTCGTCGCGGCGCAGGCCGCCGACGCGATAGGCCGCGCACGTGCGGCGGGCGGCCGCATCGTCGCCGTCGGCACCACCAGCCTGCGCCTGCTGGAAAGCGCCTGCGGCGCGGACGGAATGGTGCGGCCGCTCGACGCCGAGACCCGGCTGTTCATCCGGCCCGGCCACCGCTTCCGCACCGCCGACCTGCTGCTGACCAACTTCCACCTGCCGCGCTCGACCCTGTTCATGCTGGTGTGCGCTTTCGCCGGCACAGCTCCGATGCGTGCCGCCTACCGCCACGCGATCGCGCGCGAGTACCGCTTCTACTCCTACGGCGACGCCTGCCTGCTGCACCGCGCACCACCTGCGCCGTGATGGCGTTCGGCTGGGACAGGCTCGCGCAGGATCACGACGCGCGCGCCGGTGTGCTGCGCACCGCGCACGGCGACGTGCCCACGCCCACCTTCATGCCGGTGGGCACAGCCGGGACGGTCAAGGCGATGACCGCCGAGGCGGTGCGCGGCACCGGTGCTGGCATCGTGCTCGGCAACACCTATCACCTGATGCTGCGACCCGGCGCTGAGCGGGTGCAGGCACTCGGCGGCCTGCACCGCTTCATGGACTGGCCCGGGCCGATCCTGACCGACTCCGGCGGCTTCCAGGTGATGTCGCTCGGCGCCCTGCGCCGGCTGGACGAGGACGGAGTGACGTTCCGCTCGCATCTCGACGGCAGCGCGCACCGGCTGACCCCGGAGCGCTCGGTGCAGATACAGCACGCGCTCGACGCAACCATCACCATGTGCTTCGACGAGTGCACCCGGCTGCCGGCGAGCCTCGAGACGGTGGCCGCGGCGATGCGCCTGTCGATGCGCTGGGCGGAGCGCTCGCGCAGCAGCTTCGTGGCGCGTGAGGGCTACGCGCAGTTCGGGATCGTGCAGGGCGGCACCGACCCGGGGCTGCGCGCGCAGAGCGTCCGGGCGCTGCGCGCGATCGGCTTCGAGGGCTACGCCGTCGGTGGCCTCGCCGTCGGCGAAGGCCAGGCGCTGATGTTCGCGACGCTGGAGGCGACGGTACCGCTGCTGCCGGCTGAGCGGCCGCGCTACCTGATGGGGGTCGGCACCCCGGACGACCTGCTCGGCGGGGTGCTGCGGGGGATCGACATGTTCGACTGCGTGATGCCGACCCGCGCCGGACGCACCGCGCGCGCCTATACCGCGACCGGCACCGTCAACCTGCGCAACGCCCGCCATGCCGGGGATCCGGCGCCGCTCGAGTCCGACTGTCCGTGCCCGGCCTGCACCCGGCATGGCCGCGCCTATCTGCACCACCTGTTCCGCAGCGACGAGATGCTCGGGCCGATGCTGCTGACCTGGCACAACCTGACCTACTACCAGGCGCTGATGCGAGGCATACGAGCCGCGATCCTGGAGCGCCGCCTTGCAGCACACGCCGACGCCCTGCGCGACGGGTGGTCGCGCGAGGAGCGCGCGGCATGAACCAGCGCTCGCTCGGCGACCGCATCCGCGACTGCGCCCTGGCGCTCGGCTTCGATGCGGTCGGCTTCACCGAGGCGCGGCTCGGGCCGGATGCACGTCTGAGGCTCGCCGACTTCCTGGCCAGCGGCGCCCACGGCGAGATGGGCTGGCTCGCCGAACGGCACGAGCAGCGCGCCGACCCGCGGCGGCTCTGGCCGGAGGCGCGCAGCGTGATCGCGCTCGGCCTCTCCTACGCGCCGGACGAGGATCCGCGCGCGGTGCAGTCGCTTCGCGATCGCGGCGGCATCTCGGTGTATGCCCGCAACCGCGACTACCACGAGGTGGTCAAGGGAAAGCTCAAGCACCTCGCCCAGTTCGTGGTCAAGGCGGGCGCCACCCAGCAGGCACCGCAGGTCAAGGTGTTCGTCGACACTGCCCCGGTGATGGAGAAGCCGCTGGCCGAGCGCGCCGGGCTCGGCTGGCAGGGCAAGCACACAAACCTGGTATCGCGCGCGCACGGCTCGTGGCTGTTCCTCGGCGAGATCTACACCACGCTGGAGCTGCTGCGCGCGCCGGCTTCCGTGGGCGGCTGCGGCAGCTGCACCGCGTGTCTGCGCGCCTGCCCCACCGACGCCTTCCCCGAGCCTTACCGGCTCGATGCGCGCCGCTGCATCTCCTACCTGACGATCGAGCATCCCGGGCCGATCCCGCATGAGTTCCGCCGTCCGATCGGCAACCGGATCTATGGCTGCGACGATTGCCTGGCCGCCTGCCCGTGGAACCGCTTCGCCGCCACCGCCCGCGAGGCCAAGCTGCGTGCCCGAGAGGAGCTGCGCGCGCCGCGCCTCGCGGAGCTGGTCCGGCTGGACGATGCCGGCTTCCGCGCCCTGTTCAGCGGCTCGCCGATCAAGCGCATCGGCCGTGACCGGTTCGTGCGCAACGTCCTCATCGCGGTCGGTAATTCGGGCGATGCATCGCTGGCCGAGGCGGCACGCGATCTCGTCGCCGATCCGGACCCGGTGGTGGCCGAGGCCGCTGCATGGGCGCTGTCGCAGCTGCGGGCCGCGTGAGCACTCGCAACTGGCTGCTCAAGCGCAGCCTGTCGCTCTCCGGCCACCGCACCTCGGTCGCACTCGAAGCCGAGTTCTGGCACGCCCTGGAGCGGCTCGCGCAGGCGGAGGGCTGCACCCTCTCCGCCCTGGTGGGGCGGATCGATCTGGAGCGCGACCAGCAGCGGCCGCTGGCCTCGGCGCTGCGCCTGCGGGCGCTGCGTGCCCACCGGTGAGAGCAACCGATGAGAGTGGTCGCGAAATAGAGCGGGATGGTGCACCCGCGGCTGCGCCAAAAATTTGCGACGTCTCTCAGGCGCGTTAACCTTTCCGAAAGGTCATTGCGGCATCGTCTCGATACGGCCAACACGGCCGGGACCGAACCCGAGCAAGGAAAACTCCGATGCAGGCCCACCCCGTCGAGCGCGACGTCGCCGCCCTTCCGGTCAGCCCGCTGACCCTGTCGCACCAGCTGCTGATCCTCGCCGAGCAGGCCGATCGCGCCGGCCTGCCGACAAGCGCACGCTCGCTGCTGAAGCTCGCGCACCGCGTCTGCGTCGACCGTCCGCGCCACTTCGCCGCCTGAGCCTGGGTTTGGGCCTGAGCCTGGGTTTGGGCCTGAGCCTGGGCTTGGGCCTGAGCCTGGGCCTGAGCCTGAGCCTGAGCCTGGGCCTGAGCCTGGGCCTGGGCCTGGGCCTGCGTGTGTGAACCTGCGGCTGGGCCCGACGCGGCGGCGGCGCGCCCGCGCGGCTTGCTTGGCCGGCAGCCGCGGCGCGTGATATTGCCCGAGGGATGGCAATCTGGGGCAAGCTATTCGGCAGCGTGACCGGCTTCGCGATGGGCGGTCCGATGGGTGCGGTGCTGGGTGCGGCACTGGGTCACGCGGCAGATCGCGGGTCGCTGCTCGATCCGCCGGCGGGCGGCTGGCTGGGTGCGGTCGGCGACATGCGCGGACGCCTGCAGCCCGACCCCGGGGGTGCTGCGGCGCGGGTGGCGGCGCGCATGGCCACCGTGATGGGTCGCAAGGACCAGCTGTTCGCCATCGTCGCCGTGGTGCTGTCGGCAAAGCTCGCCAAGTGCGACGGGCCGGTGAACCGGCGCGAGATCGACACCTTCAAGCGCTGCTTCCGCATACCCGCGGAGTCCACGCGCGAGATCGGCCGGCTGTTCGACCAGGCACGCACCCGCACCGACGATTTCGAGCCGTTCGTGGCCGAACTCGCCCAGGCGTTCGCGGACCAGCGCAGCGTGCTGGAGGACGTGCTGGTGGCGCTGTTCGCCATCGCCCGCGCCGATGGGGCGCTGAACCAGCAGGAAACCGACTTCCTGCGCCGCGTGCATCGGGTGATGGGCCTGTCGCGGGCCTCGTGGGAGCGCGCCGAGAGCGGCGCGGCACGCCCCGGTTCGGAGGAGCCCGACGCCTACGCGGTGCTCGGGCTGAAGCCGGGCGCCAGCGATGACGAGATCCGCCAGACCTGGCGCCGGCTGATGCGCGAGAACCATCCCGACAGCATGACCGCGCGCGGCGTGCCTCCGGCGGTGATCATCAAGGCGGGCGACCGGGTGGCACGAATCAACGCCGCCTGGGACCGGATCAAGCGCGAGCGCGGCCTCTAAGGTGGCGGCGTCGCGATCAGACCCAGCGCCACCGTCCGGGTCGCACGCCGGTGCCGCGCGATGATCCTGCTGAGCAGTCCGAACCAGCGCGAGCGTCCGGAGGGCGCGGTCATCGACACGCTGATCCTGCACTACACCGGCATGCGCAGCGGCACGGAGGCGATCGCACGCCTGAGCGACCGCGAGGCCGGCGTATCGTCGCACTACGTGGTCGAAGAGGATGGACGGGTGTTCAGGCTGGTCGAGGAGCACCGTCGTGCGGCCCATGCCGGCGTCTCGGTCTGGCAAGGCCGCCAGGACCTCAACGACAGCTCGATCGGCATCGAGATCGTCAATCCCGGGCATGAGTGGGGCTACCGCGCATTTCCCGAGGCGCAGCTCGCGGCGGTGCGCCGCCTCTGCCTCGACATCCTCGGCCGCCACCCGATCGCCGCGGCGCGCGTGCTCGGGCACAGCGACGTCGCCCCCGACCGCAAGCAGGATCCGGGCGAGCTGTTCCCGTGGGAGGCGCTGGCGCGCGACGGCATCGGGATCTGGCCGCGCGCGGTGGCGGATCCAGGGCCAGGTACCGCGCAGGGCGACCCCGCCGACGACGCGTCGCGTCTGCTGCCGGTGCGGCGGCAGCTGCGCGTGATCGGCTACACGGTGGAGGATGCGGGCGACATGGACGACAGGCTGGCCACGGTGTTGCGCGCCTTCCAGCGGCATTGGCGTCCGGAGGCGGTGAACGGACGCGCCGACGCCGGAACCCGGGCACGGCTGCAGGCCCTCGCCGAGCGATGCGGCGCATGATCCAGGGCGAGATCATGCGCACCCGCGAAGGGGCTCGCCTGCTCGAAGCGCGCGAGGGCGTGGCGTGGCGTCGCTGGGGCCCATACCCGAGCGACCGCCAATGGGGCACGGTGCGCGAGGACTACAGCGCCGGCGGCGAGGCGTGGACCAGCCTGCCGCACGACCACGCACGCTCGCGCGCCTATCGCTGGGGCGAGGATGCGCTCGCCGGCTTCGGCGAGGAGAAGCTGCGCTGGTGCCTGGGGCTCGCGTTGTGGAACCGGCGCGACCCGATCCTGAAGGAGCGGCTGTTCGGCCTGAACAACGCCGAAGGCAACCATGGAGAGGACGTCAAGGAACTCTACTACCATCTCGATGCGACGCCGACACATTCCTACATGAGGATGCTCTACAAATACCCCCAGGCCGCCTACCCGTACGAGCGGCTGGTCGCGGAGAATCGTGCGCGCGGCCAGGATCGGCCCGAGTTCGAGCTGATCGACACCGGGCTGTTTGATGACGGGCGCTATTTCGACGTGTTCGTGGAATACGCAAAGGCGGCACCCGACGACATCCTGATGCGCATCCGCATCGTCAACCGCGGACCCGAGGAGGCCGGGCTGAGCGTGCTGCCGCAGCTCTGGGCACGCAACGACTGGTCCTGGGACGACGGCGTCGTCAAGCCGTCGCTGCAGGCGGTGTCCGCGCGGGAGGTGCGGGCGCAGCACCCGAACCTGGGCGCGATGCGCTGCTTCGCCGAGAGCGCCGACCGGCTGCTGTTCTGCGACAACGAGACCAACGTCGGCAGGCTCTACGGCGAACCGGTGCCGGGTTTCTTTAAGGACGGCATCAACGATTTCATCGTGGCCGGGCGTGCCGACGCGATCAACGCGGAAGGTCATGGCACCAAGTGCGCGGCGCTGCACGAGATCAGCGTCGCCCCCGGTGCGGAGCACGTCTTGCGCCTGCGGCTGCGCCCGGAGGCCGAGGTGGGGCCCGAGCCGGCGGCTCCCTTCGCGGACTTCGACGACGTCTTCCGGGCCCGCCTCGAGGAGGCCGATGCGTTCTACGCCGCGCTGCAGGCGCGCGACCCGGATCCCGACCGTCGCTCGGTGCAGCGGCAGGCGCTGGCGGGCATGATCTGGTCGAAGCAGTTCTACTACTACAACGTGCACCTCTGGCTGGAAGGCGACGCGACGCCGCCGAAGCCGCCACCCGGCCGCGGCGCCGTGCGCAACGGCGACTGGAGCCACGTGCGCGCGTCCGACATCATGTCGATGCCGGATAAGTGGGAATATCCCTGGTTCGCGTCGTGGGACCTGGCGCTGCAGTGCCCGGTGCTGGCGCTGGTCGATCCGGATTTCGCCAAACAGCAGATCCTGCTGCTGACACGGGAGTGGTTCATCCATCCCAACGCCGCCCTGCCGGCCTACGAATGGTCGTTCAGCGACGCCAACCCTCCGGTGCATGCCTGGTCGGCGTGGCGCGTGTTCGAGATGGACCGCGAGTGCAACGGTGTCGCCGACCACCTGTTCCTCAGGCGCGTGTTCAACAAGCTGCTGATGAACTTCACCTGGTGGGTGAACCGCAAGGACGCCTCCGGGCGAAACGTGTTCCAGGGCGGCTTCCTCGGGCTGGACAACATCGCCATTTTCGACCGCTCGTCGCCGCTGCCGACCGGAGGCGAGTTGTCGCAGTCGGACGGCACCGCCTGGATGGCGATGTACGCGCTGGCGATGCTTCATATCGCGGTCGAACTGTCGTTGCAGGACAGCGCCTACGAGGACGTGGCGGCGAAGTTCTTCGAGCATTTCCTTTTGATCGCCGCCGCCGAAAGCATCAGCCTGTGGGACGAGGCCGACCAGTTCTTCTACGATCAGCTCGGGTTTCCCGACGGCCGGCGGATCGCGCTGCGCGCGCGCTCGATGGTCGGGCTGATCCCGGTGTTCGCGGTCACCATCCTGTCCGGCGAGCAGATCGACCGGCTGCCGCAGCTCAAGGCGCAGATGGGCTGGTTCCTGCAGAACCGGCCCGACCTCGCTGGACTGGTCTCGCACTGGGACGTGCCGGGGACCGGCGACACGACGCTGGTCTCGCTGCTGCGCGTGCATCGCCTGACCCAGATCCTTCGCTACATGCTCGACGAGACCGAGTTCCTGTCGCCGCACGGCATCCGCGCCGTCTCCAAGGTGCATGAGCGGCAGCCCTACCGGCTGGACTACCAGGGGCAGAGCTACGAGCTCGGCTACTGGCCGGCGGAGTCGCGATCACGGCTGTTCGGCGGCAACTCCAACTGGCGGGGCCCGGTGTGGATGCCTGTCAACTACCTGCTGATCGAGTCGCTGCATCGCCTGCACCGCTACTACGGAGACGGGCTGAAGGTGGAGTGCCCCACCGGCTCGGGCAACATGGCGAACCTGCACGACGTCGCCTGCGAGCTCTCGCGCCGCCTGGTCGGCCTGTTCACGCGCGGCGCCGACGGACGTCGCGCCGTGCACGGCACGCCGCGGACCCTGCAGGAGGATCCGCACTTCCGCGACCTGTCGCTGTTCTACGAGTATTTCGACGGCGATACGGGTCGCGGCGTCGGCGCCTCGCACCAGACCGGCTGGTCCGGCCTGGTCGCCCTGCTGATCCAGCAGCTGAGCCGGGATGGCGCGACGCGGTGACCGCCCGGCGGGCGGGGGCGCGCCGCTAACCGGCGGCCGGGACCGGCTCGCGGCTTTCGACCGGCCGCGGCCGCACGCCCAGGATGTGGCCGATCGCGTAGGTCAGGTCGGGCCGGTTGAGGGTGTAGAAATGGAACTCGTCGACCCCGTTGGCCTGCAGCAGCCGCACCTGCTCGGCGGCCACCACGGCACCGACCATGCGACGGATCTCGGGATCCTCCTCGGTGCCGGCGAACATCGGCTCAAGCCAGGGCGGGATGGAGGTGCCGCAGCTCTGCGCGAAGCGCCTGGCGGAGGCGAAGTTGGAGACCGGCATGATGCCCGGCACCACCGGGGCGGTGATGCCGGCGGCGAGGCAGCGATCGATGAAGCGCAGGTAGGTCTCGGCCTCGAAGAACACCTGGGTGATGGCGCGGGTGGCGCCGGCGTCCAGCTTGCGCTTGAGGTTGTCGAGGTCCGCCTGCGGACTGTGCGCGTCGGGGTGCACTTCCGGATACGCCGCGACGGAGAGCTCGAAATCGCCCACCCGCCGCAGCCCGGCGACCAGCTCGGCGGCGTTGCCGTAGCCGTCGGCGCCGGCTTCGTAGCGACCGCCGCCCGGCGGGTCGCCGCGCAGCGCGACGATGTGGCGGACCCCCTCGGCCCAGTAGCGGCGTGCCACGTCGTCGACCTCGCCGCGCGACGCGCCGACGCAGGTCAGGTGCGCCGCCGGCGTCAGCGTGGTCTCGCGCACCAGCCGGGCCACGGTGTCGTGGGTCCGCGCCTGGGTAGAGCCGGCGGCGCCGTAGGTGACCGAGACGAAGCTGGGGCAGAGCGGCTCGAGCCTGCGGATGCAGGCCCAGAGCTGCGCCTCCAGGGCCTCGGTGCGTGGCGGGAAGAACTCGAACGACAGCACCGGCGGCCGGCTGCCGAGCAGCGCCGGCAGGGCCTGGATGCGCGGCCCGGTGAGCCACCGCTCGAGCGGTGCCAGGTCGGAGCGATCGTGATCGGGCATGGGGGGCGTCCGGTTGCGGTGGTTCCGATACGGCACGCGGCCGGAAGGCCGCGCAGGGCTGCAACAATCTACCCGGGTCGGGGCCTCGGCACAAACTTCTTGGCACGCGAGCCAGCCACCCGCCGGACGGGCGTGCCAGTCGCGGCGCCGTCGCGAGCTGACCGATTGCGCGCGGCGGAACGCATGTTAGACAGGCAGTTGCGTGACAGCTCCGTCATGCACAGACCTGAGCGAGGCCAGCCGGAATGACGATGCACGCCGATCACGAGGATCGTGCCGCGGTGGCGGCACCGCGGGATGCGGCCGGGCGGGACAGCACTGGTCGGGCTGCGACAGCGCGGGGTGTGTTCGGGCGGGACGGCACCGGCTGGCACCGGTCGCTCGCCGTCGCGGCCGCGGCGTCCCTGCTGGCGCTGGGCGGCTGTGCCACGCGTCCGACCGATCCGCAGGAGCTCGCCGACTACCAGAGCAACAACGATCCGCTGGAGCCGACCAACCGGTTCTTCTACCGGGTCAACAACACGGTCGACCGCTACACGCTGCGGCCGGTGGCGCAGGCCTATGTCGAGGTCGTGCCGCAGCCGGTACGGACGGGCGTGCACAACACGCTGGCCAACTTCAGCAGCCCCGCCTTGTTCGGCAACGACATCCTTGAGGGCAAGCCGCGACGCGCCGGCGACACCTTCATGCGCTTCCTGATCAACTCGACGGTGGGCGTGGTCGGCATCTTCGACGTGGCCAAGGGCCTGGGCTACCCGGCGCACGAGACCGACGGCGGCATGACGCTGGCACTGTGGGGCGCGCCGGAGGGCCCGTACCTGTTCCTGCCGGTGCTCGGCCCCTCCTCGCCGCAGGCGGCCACCGGCTTCGGCCTGGACATCGCGCTCTCGCCGCTGACCTACGTCCCGCGCGGCTACGGCTTGCTGACCCTGAACTGGGGCCTGTACGCTGTCGGCGCGGTCGATGCGAGGGCGGCGGTCCTCGATGAACTCGACCAGGTCAACCGCGATGCGCTAGACCCCTATGCCACCCTGCGCAGCCTCTACCGGCAGCACCGCGCGGCGCAGATCGAGGCGGTGCGGGAGGACAGGCGCATGACGACACCGGACTGGTACACTCAATGATCGGGACCGAGACGATGCTCACTCTCATGACACGCCGCAAGCTCGCCGGCCTGCTGGCAGCCGGTGTCGCCGTGCTGGCGTCGCGCACCTCGCCCGCCTTTGCTGCGGAGTCCACCAGCTCCGGCTTCGTGCGCCAGCTGAGCGAGAAGCTGATCGCGATCATCAACAGTCCGAGCACGCTCGCCGAGAAGCGGCAGCAGATCCTGCCGCTGATCGACGAGAACGTCGACGTGAACGGCATCGGCCGGTTCTGCCTCGGGCGCTACTGGCGGATGGCGACCCCGGAGCAGCAGCAGAAATTCCTGCAGCTGTTCCACCGCGTGCTGCTCAACGCCATCACCGGCAAGCTCGGCGACTACCAGGGCGTGCGCTTCGACATCGGCGCCAGCGCCCCACGCGGCCCGGGACAGACCATGGTCAGCACGACGATCTACCGCCCCGGGCAGCCGCAGACCAGCGTGCAGTGGGTGATCGCCCAGGTCGCCGGAGGGCCCAGGGTCATCGACGTGATCGGCGAGGGGGTGAGCCTGAGCATCACCCAGCGCGGCGACTATTCCAGCTACCTGCAACGCAACGGCAACAACATCGGCGTGCTGCTCAGCGCCATGCAGCGTCAGGCCGAGCACGCCACCTGAGCCGCCTCGCCGGTCGGCACCCCCCTAGCCGCGCAGGCTCTCGTAGATGAGCATCGCGGTGCCGTTGCGCTGGAAGCCGCCGCACACGTTCATGCCGATGCCGCCCAGGATGGTGCGCGAGGCGAAGTTGCTTTCCCGCGCCACCGCGACCACGCGCGCCTCGCCGTGGTCGTGGGCGAAGCGCAGCGCCGCCGCCGCCGCCTCGCGCGCCACACCGCGCCCGCGCGCCTTCGACCAGATCGCGAAGCGCAGCCCGAGCCCCAGCCCGTCCGGTCGCTCGTGCAGCCCGGTCATGCCCTGGAAGCGCTCCTGCTCCCAGATGGTGAAGATGCCGACCCGCCGGCGCGCCCAGAACGCGATGTCGTCGGCCATCTCCTCCGTCGCCTGGGTGCGCGAGCGCACGCCGCCGAGCATCAGCCCGAAGGCGCCGGCGTCACCCTTCAGCGCCACCATGTCGTTGAGGTCGGGCCATCCGACCGGCCTGAGCAGCAGCCGGGCGGTGCGCACCGTGCGGCCGAACGGCGGCGACGTGCTCATCGCCGAGCGGCACGGAGGACGAGCCGGCCGTGATCCTCAGCGGGCGAGCGGACGGTACTTGATGCGGTGCGGCTCGGTCGCCAGGGCGCCGAGGCGTCGTCGCTTGTCCTCTTCGTAGGCCTGGAAGTTGCCCTCGAACCACTCGACGTGGCTGTCGCCCTCGAAGGCGAGGATGTGCGTCGCCAGCCGGTCGAGGAACCAGCGGTCGTGCGAGATGATCACGGCGCAGCCGGCGAACTCGCCCAGCGCCTCCTCCAGTGCGCGCAGCGTGTCGACGTCGAGGTCGTTGGTCGGCTCGTCGAGCAGGATCACGTTGCTCTCGCGCCTGAGCATCTTGGCCAGGTGCACCCGGTTGCGCTCGCCGCCGGACAGGATGCCGACCTTCTTCTGCTGGTCCGAGCCCTTGAAGTTGAAGGCACCGACATAGGCGCGCGACGGCACCGCCCGCTTGCCGAGATAGATCACGTCGGTGCCGCCGGAGATCTCCTCCCAGACGTTCTTGGCCCCATCCAGCGTATCGCGCGACTGGTCGACATAGCCGAGCTTGACCGTCTCGCCGATCTTGAGGGAGCCGCCATCGGGCTGCTCCTGGCCGAGGATCATCTTGAACAGGGTGGACTTGCCGGCGCCGTTCGGTCCGATGACGCCGACGATGCCGCCCGGAGGCAGCTTGAAGTCGAGGTCGTCGATCAGCAGCCGGTTGCCGAACGCCTTGCGCAGCTGCTCGGCCTCGATCACCGTGCCGCCGAGGCGCGGCCCGGGCGTGATGACGATGTCGGCGGTGCCACCGGCGCGGTCGGCGTTGGCGGCCAGCATCTTCTCGTAGTTGGCGATGCGGGCCTTGTTCTTGGCCTGGCGGGCGCGCGGGCTCGAGCCGATCCATTCCTGCTCGGCGGCGAGCGCCCGGCTGCGCGCACTCTCCTCCTTCTCCTCCTGCTGCAGGCGCTTGCGCTTCTGCGCCAGCCACGACGAGTAGTTGCCCTCGAACGGGTAGCCGCGGCCGCGCTCGATCTCCAGGATCCAGTTGGTCACGTTGTCCAGGAAGTAGCGGTCGTGGGTGATCACCATCACCGTGCCCGCATAGTCGCGCAGCGTGCGCTCCAGCCAGGCGACGCTCTCGGCATCCAGGTGGTTGGTCGGCTCGTCGAGCAACAGGATGTCGGGCTTCTCCAGCAGCAGCCGGCACAGCGCCACCCGACGGCGCTCGCCGCCCGAGAGCTTCTCCACGTCGGCCTCCGCCGGCGGGCAGCCGAGCGCGTCCAGCGCGATCTCGATCTTGCGGTCGAGCTCCCAGCCGTCGCCGGCTTCGATCTGCTCCTGCAGGGTGGCCTGCTCCGCGAGCAGCGTGTCCATCTGCGCGTCGTCCATCGGCTCGCCGAACTGCATCGAGATCGCGTTGAAACGCTCCACCGCCCGCATCAGCGGGCCGAACGCCAGCGCCACGTTCTCGCCGACGCTGAGGCTGGCATCGAGCTGGGGCTCCTGCTCGAGATAGCCGATGCGCACGCCCTCGGCGGCCCAGGCCTCGCCGCCGTACTCGGTCTCGATGCCGGCCATGATCTTCAGCAGCGTCGACTTGCCCGCCCCGTTGACGCCCAGCACGCCGATCTTGACCCCCGGCAGGAAGGAGAGCGTGATGCCCTTGAATACCTCGCGTCCGCCGGGATAGGCCTTGGTCAGGTCCTTCATAACGTAGACATACTGGTAGGCTGCCATGACTGGCTCCTGACGAAGAGGGGGCCGGACCCGGGATCCGGAAAGCGGGCATGCGCCCGGCAGGACTCGAACCCGCAACCAAGCCGTTATGAGCGGCCCGCTCTAACCATTGAGCTACGGGCGCACAAGCCGCCCCTCAGATCGCGCATCGTCCCCAACTTGGCAAGACCGGGGCCTGGCAGGTGCCGCGCGCCGGCACGGCGCGGCCTTGGCAAGGTTTCGGGCTGCCGATAGCCTCCGCGAGCGAACCAGGAGAGCGCGCATGGACGTCTCGAAGATCAGCCCCGGCAAGGACGTGCCGTGGGACATCAACGTGGTCATCGAGATCCCGCAGGGCTCGGCCGTCAAGTATGAGGTGGACAAGGAGAGCGGCGCGGTGGTGGTCGACCGGTTCCTGTTCACGCCGATGGCCTATCCGGCGGCGTACGGCTTCATCCCCGGCACGCTCGCCGACGACGGGGATCCGGCCGACGCGCTGGTGCTGGTGCCGGCCGCCGTGGTGCCGGGTGCGGTGATCCGCGCCCGCCCGATCGGCATGCTCAGGATGGAGGACGAGAGCGGGCAGGACGAGAAGATCATCTGCGTGCCGCACGACAAGATCCACCCGCTCTACGCGGCGGTGCACGGCATCGACGACCTGCCACCGATCACCCGGCAGTCGATCGAGCATTTCTTCACCCGCTACAAGGATCTCGAGCCCGGCAAGTGGGTGAAGGTGACCGGCTGGGCGAGCCGCGAGGAGGCGGGCGAGGTGATCCGAGCCGCCCTTGCGGCGGGGCAGAAGTGAGCCGCACGCGCTAGGTCGGCTGGCCGGTCATGCGCGCGATCAGCGCCTCGTAGCTCGCCAGGTAGTCCTCCATCGCCAGGGTGCGCACCGCCTCGCGCCGCACCGCGCGGCGCAGTCTCGACGACAGGGTCCGGTTCTCCAGCATCTCCAGCACGCTGTCGGCGAGGCGCGCCGGGTCGTGGAACGGCGTCAGCAGCCCGGTCCTGCCGTCGCGCAGGAACTCCTCCACCGGAGCGGTGCGGCTGCCGACGATGGCGCAGCCGCTCGCCATCGCCTCGCGCAGCGACCACGAGGCGACGAACGGGTAGGTCAGGTAGACGTGGGTGTCGGAGCGCTTCAGCAAGCCGGCATAGCTGGCATAGTCAAGCTTGCCGACGAAATGCACCCGCGAGAGGTCCAGGCCGGTTCCGACCTCGCGCAGCATGTGCTCGCGCCAGGTGCCCTCGGCGAGACGGGCGCCGTAGCTGACGCCGTCGCCGCCGACCAGGATGATGCGCGCATCGGAGCGTCCCCGCAGGATGCGCGGCAGCGCGCGCATGAAGACGTGGAAACCCCGGTACGGCTCGAGGTCGCGCGACACGTAGGTCACCAGCTTCTCGTCGGGTGCTACGCGCACCGCGCCGAGCACGAACTCCTGCTCCAAGCCATGCGGATCGGGCGCGCAGACATCGAGGTCGACGCCCTCGCAGAGCACCGAGATCCGCGTGTGCGCCCAGTCCGGATAGGTCGAGCGCTGGAACAGGGTCGGGGTCTGGCCCATGCCGCCATTGGTCAGCGCCAGCAGGTTGACCGCGTTCTTGGCGCGCACGCGCGGGAACATCGACGGGTCGTTGGGGAATTCCGGGTCGAAGCCGACGTCGAAGCTGTCGGTATGGTAGAAGAACTCCAGGTAGCCGAGCAGCGGCGTGTCGGGAAACACGTCGCGCAGGTTGAGCAGCTCGCCCCAGCCGTGATGCCCGATGATGATGTCCGGCGTGAAGCCGAGCTGCTTGAGCGTGCGCGCGGTCGATGCCACGAGCTCGGCGCGCAGCGTCGCAAGCTCGAACTCCTGAGCCACCTGGTAGGTATCGGGACAGGCGCCGCGGGTCATGCGGTAGGAGACCCTTCGCACGCCGGGGATCACGTTCTGGTTCGGCTCGCTGATGAAGACGATCTCGTGCGCGTCCTGCCGCGTGAGGTGGCGCACCAGGTGCAGGAACTGGCCCGGGAAGTTCTGGTGCACGAAGAGGTAGCGCAAGGCTGGGACCCCGAAAGATGAACGGGCGGGGGCGCCTCAGCGTCGCGCCGGCCGCCCCGGCTTGCGCTGCGCGGCCGGCTTCGCCGCGGCGATGGCGGGCGGGCGCGCCACCGCCTCGCGCGTGACCGTGACCGGCTTGCCGGTCGCCGGTGCCGCTGGCTCGTCCTCCTCGGCTACCTCATCCTCCAGGGCCGGCACGGCGGCGCTGTCCTGCGGCAGGATCTCGATACGGAACGCCTCCAGCGGCGCCAGGCTCTCGGCCTCCGCGGTCTCGGTATCCGCGAGCGGGCCGACCCGGCTGCCGTCGGTGAAGCTGGCGCTGACCCGCAGCGTGTGGGTGGTCGCGGCTCGGCCCTTGAGGCGCACGCGCAGGCCCAGGATGGGCAGCGCCATGCCGCGGCTGCCGCAGTACTGGCCGCCCTCCGACCAGGGCGACAGCCACCCCTTGCCGAGCACCGCCTGGTACTCGATGTCCTGCAGCTCGACGAGCCGGTTCGGCGCGATCGCGAACCCCTCGATCCAGCTCTGGCTGCCCGGTTCGCCCATCCAGTCGCCGAGCTTGCCGAGCCTGTCGCCGCGGCGCCGGTCGAGGCCCCGACGCCTTCGAGCACCGCGCCGACCCTCCCGGCCGGCGACCCGGCCTCGGCCGCCGCCTCGCCCTGATCCGAGCCCGCGGCGCGTCGCGCC
>CAXTNV010000051.1:0-331 GCA_964245755.1 uncultured Acetobacteraceae bacterium
GGTGTTGACGCCGCGCCGGCTGCCGTCGGGCAGCGTCTCGATCCCGCGCGGCGAGCCGAAATAGATCCCGCCCACGGTCTCGCGCACGATCATGAGGTCGAGCCCGCGCACCACGTCCGCCTTCAGCGTACTCGACTCCACCAGCGGGTCGAGCACCAGCGCCGGCCGCAGGTTGGCGAACAGGCCGAGCTCCCGGCGCAGGGTCAGGATCGCAAGCTCCGGCCGCAGCTCGAACCCGAGGTGATCCCAGCGCGGACCGCCGACCGCGCCGAACAGCACCGCGTCCGCTTGCCGCGCCGCCCGCACAACCTCTTCGCGGATCGGCACGCCG
>CAXTNV010000051.1:341-22099 GCA_964245755.1 uncultured Acetobacteraceae bacterium
CCTCCGACCAGGTCCTCGGTGACGTCGAAGCTGATGCCGCGCCGGCGCGACAGCCAGCCGACGATGCGGCCGACCTCGCGCATCACCTCGGGCCCGATCCCGTCGCCGGGCAGCACGAGCAGCTTCTTGTTGGAGGGCATCAGCGGGCTTCCGCAGGGGGTGAAGGCAGGGTGCGGCGATGGCTGATGCGCCGGTCAGTCAAGCGGGATCGCCGGCATCCACGACGCGCCCTCGGCGCGACGCTGCTCGAAGCGGTCGATCGCGTCCGCGTGCCGCAGGGTCTGGCCGATATCGTCGAGGCCCTCCAGCAGCAGATGCCGCCGCCAGGGATCGATCGCGAAGCCGATCTCCTCGCCGTCCGGACGCACCACGACCTGCCGCTCGAGGTCGACGCTCAGGCGCGCATTGCCGCCCAGCGCCGCATCGCGCATCAGGCTGTCGCAGATCTCGCGCGGCAGGCAGATCGGCAGCATGCCGTTCTTGAAGCAGTTGTTGTAGAAGATGTCGGCGAACGACGGCGCGATCACGCAGCGTATGCCGAAATCCAGCAGCGCCCAGGGGGCATGCTCGCGCGACGAGCCGCAGCCGAAGTTCTCGTGCGTGATCAGGATCCCCGCCTGCCGGTACGGCTCCCGGTTGAGGACGAACCCGGGCCGCTCCGCGCCGTGCTCGAAGCGCATGGCGTCGAACAGGTTGGCTCCCAGCCCGGAGCGCTTGATGGTCTTGAGGAAACGCGACGGGATGATCTTGTCGGTGTCGATATTGGCTTCCGGCAGGGGGGCCGCGATCGCCGTCAGGGTGGTGAAGGGCTGCATCAGGCAAGCTCCCGCACGTCGGTCAGCCGGCCGGTGACGGCGGCCGCCGCGGCCATCGCCGGCGACAGCAGGTGGGTGCGTCCGCCGGGACCCTGCCGTCCCTCGAAGTTGCGGTTCGAGGTCGAGGCGCAGCGCTGCCCCGGCTTGAGCTTGTCCGGGTTCATTCCCAGGCACATCGAGCAGCCGGCCTCGCGCCATTCGAACCCGGCCTCGCGGAAGATCCGGTCGAGCCCTTCGCGCTCCGCCTGCAGCTTCACCAGGCCCGATCCGGGCACCACCATGGCGCGCACGCCGTCGGCGACGCGACGGCCAGCGGCGATGGCGGCGGCGGCGCGCATGTCCTCGATGCGGGCGTTGGTGCAGGAGCCGATGAACACCACGTCCACCGGCACCTGCGACAGCGGCTGGCCGGCGCCGAGGCCCATGTAGTCGAGCATGCGCTGCATCCGGGCACGACGCTCCTGGTCCGGCACCGCCGCCGGGTCGGGCACCGCCCCGGTGATCGGCACCACGTCTTCGGGGCTGGTGCCCCAGGTTACCATCGGCGCGATGGTCGCCGCGTCGAGCATCACGTCGCGGTCATAGGCGGCGTCCGGATCCGAGGCCAGGGTGCGCCAGTAGGCGACCGCGCGCTCGAACGCCTCGCCGCGCGGCGCGAACGGCCGGTCCCTGACGTAGGCGAAGGTGGTCTCGTCCGGCGCGATCAGGCCGGCGCGGGCTCCGGCCTCGATCGACATGTTGCAGATCGTCATGCGCCCGGCCATGTCGAGGCCGCGGATCGCCGAGCCCGCGAACTCGATCACGTGGCCGGTGCCGCCGGCGGTGCCGATATGGCCGATGATCGCCAGCATCACATCCTTGGCGCTGACACCCGCGGGCAGCTCGCCCTCGACAGACACGCGCATGTTGTTCGCCGGACGCTGCACCAGCGTCTGCGTCGCCAGCACGTGCTCGACCTCGGAGGTGCCGATGCCGAAGGCCAGCGCGCCCAGCGCGCCGTGCGTCGAGGTGTGGCTATCGCCGCAGACGATGGTCATGCCCGGCAGCGACAATCCCTGCTCCGGCCCGATGATGTGCACGATGCCCTGCCGCGGCGAGAGCAGGGGGAAGTACGGCACCCCGAACGCGGCGACATTGCGCTCCAGCGTCTCGATCTGCAGCCGGCTCTCCGGCTCCTCGATGGGCAGGCCACGGTCGCTGGTCGGCACGTTGTGGTCGACCACCGCGATGGTGGCGTCGGGCCGGCGGACGCCGCGACCGCTCAGCCGCAACCCCTCGAATGCCTGCGGGCTGGTCACCTCGTGCACCAGGTGGCGGTCGATATAGATCAGCGCGGTGCCGTCATCGAGCGGCTCGACCACGTGGCTCTGCCAGATCTTGTCGAACAGCGTGCGCCCCATGCTGCGGTCCTGGGCCGCGGGCGGCTCTGAGGGATCGTGCATCGATCGACTTCCTCCACAGACGGCCCGGGACGGTGCCTCGCCGGCGGCCGCGGCCCTACTGGGCGGCGGGAGCTGCCGCGACCTCGCGGGCGCGCTCGGCGATGCGCGCCGACTTGCCGCGGCGCCCACGCAGGTAATACAGCTTCGCCCGACGCACGTCGCCGCGTCGCACCACGACGATCTCGGCGATGGTCGGCGCATACAGCGCGAACACGCGCTCCACCCCCTCGCCGTAGGAGATCTTGCGCACCGTGAAGTTGCTGTTCAGACCCTTGTTGGAGCGTGCGATCACCACCCCCTCGTAGGCCTGCACCCGGGTGCGCTCGCCTTCGACCACACGCACCATGACCCGGACGGTGTCGCCAGAGATAAAGGCGGGCACCGGACGCGCTTCGGTGAGGCGGGCGATTTGCTCCGCCTCGTACTGCTGTATGACGTTCATGGTCGGGTCCTCTCGGGTTCGGTCAGTTACGCCGTGCCGCCGGAGCGGGCAAGGCGGCGGATGAAGTGCCGGCGCCTGACGGCGTCCGGAGGTCGGGTCGGCGCGTGCCGGTGTCGCGCTCGGCCGCCGCGCGGCGCCAGGCGGCGATGGCGGCGTGGTCGCCGGAAAGCAGCGGCGCCGGCACCGCCCGGCCCTGCCACTCGGCAGGCCTGGTGTAGTGCGGGTACTCCAGCAGCCCGGCCGTGAAGCTCTCCTCCAGCGCGCTGGCCTCGCCGCCCATCACGCCGGGCAGCAGCCGCACCACGCCGTCCAGCAGCACCAGTGCTGCGGGCTCGCCGCCGGAAAGCACGTAGTCGCCGATCGAGACCTGCTCGATCTCGCGCGCCTCCAGCACCCGCTCGTCGACCCCCTCGTAGCGGCCGCACAGCAGCACGACGCCCGGCGCCGCCGCGTAGCGGCGCAGGTCGTCCTGCACCAGGCGGCGGCCGCGCGGGGTCAGGTAGAGCAGCGGCCGCCGGTCTCCGGCCGATACCTGCGCGGCGATCGCCGCGTCCAGCACGTCCGGCCGCATCACCATGCCGGCGCCGCCGCCGAACGGGGCATCGTCGACCGCGCGGTGGCGGCCGATGCCGTGCGCGCGCAGGTCGTGCGCCTGCAGCGACCAGATCCCGCGCTCGAGCGCGCGGCCCGCCAGCGACAGGCCGAGCGACCCGGGAAACATCTCCGGGAACAGGCTGAACACGGTGGCGCGCCAGCTCATGCCGGCAATCCCGAGCCCGGCAGCTCCGGACCTGACCGCTCCGGCTCGCCCGGCAGCTCGATCTCGTCGGGGCGGACGACCAGAAGGCGTCCGCCGGCCAGGTCGATCTCAGGCACGCAGGCGCGGGTGAAGGGCAGCATGACAGTGCGGCCGACATGGCCGATCTCCAGGCTGGCGCCGGCGCCGTAGTCATGCACCGCCAGCACCGTGCCCAGCGGACGCTCCATGCCCTGGATACGCTCGCGCGCCGACATCCCCACCAGATCGGCGAGGTAGAACTCGTCCTCGTCCGGGTCGGGCAGGCGATCGCGGTCGACATAGAGCCGGCGGTTGACCAGCGCCGCCGCGGCCTCGCGATCGGCCAGCGACCGTCCCTGCGCATCGACCAGCTCGGCGATGCCCTCGCCGCGCCAGCGCACGGTCCACAGCGCACCGCGGTCGTCGTGCAGCGCGCCGTAGGCGGTCAGGTCCGACGGCACGGCGGCGTAGCTGTGCACGTGCACCAGTCCGCGCACGCCGTGCGGCCGTCCGATCACGCCGATCAGGATGCGCTGCTGCCCGCTCATCGCCGAGCCTCCCGCGAAGCCGCCGGGCTAGGCGGCCGCCGCGGCGGCGGCGCGCTCCTGCGCCTTCTTCTTCGGCGCGGACTGCTTCGGCTGCTCGCGATAGGCGGGCTTGTCGGTCAGGCCGGCATGACCCAGGAAGCGTGCCACCCGGTCGGTTGCCAGCGCACCCTCGGAGAGCCAGTAGGTGATGCGCGGGCCGACCAGACGCACGCGGTCCTCGTGCTCGGCCGGCAGCATCGGGTTGTAGCTGCCCACCTTCTCGATGAAGCGGCCGTCGCGCGGCGAGCGACTGTCGGCGACGACGATGTGGTAGTACGGACGCTTCTTGGCGCCGGCGCGGGCGAGGCGGATCTTGAGGCTCATGCGAACTCCGTGGGAACGAGCAGGGAAGATTCAGTGCGGACGTTGGTTGGGGCCGCGCTGCGGCGGCGCCATGCCGTTGGGCATAAGCGCCGACATGCCGTGACGCATGAGACCCTTGGCGCCGATCTTGTTGATGCGCTTCATCATCGTCGACATGTCGTCGAACTGCTTGAGCAGGCGGTTGACTTCCTGCACCGTGGCACCGGATCCGGCTGCGATGCGCTTCTTGCGGCTCGCCTTGATGATCTCCGGAGTGCGACGCTCGGCCTTGGTCATCGACGAGATGATCGCGGTGTGGCGCTTGAGGATCGAGGTGTCCAGGTCCTTGCCGGCGAGCTGGTTCTTCATCTGGCCCATCCCCGGCAGCATGTCGAGGATGCCCGAGATCGAGCCCATCTTGCTGATCTGCCTGATCTGGGCTGCGTAGTCGTCGAGGTCGAACTTGCCGCGCAGCATCTTGCGCGCGAGCTTCTCGCTCTCCTCGTGATCAAGCGTGTCGGAGGCGCGCTCCACCAGGCCGGCGAGGTCGCCCAGGCCCAGGATGCGGCCGGCCACCCGCTCGGGATGGAAATCCTCGAGCGCGTCGAGCTTCTCGCCCGAACCGGTCAGCTTGATCGGCGCGCCCGTGACGTGGCGCATCGACAGCGCCGCACCGCCGCGCGCATCGCCGTCCATCCGCGTCATCACGATGCCGGTGACGCCCACCGCCTCGTTGAAGGCGCGCGCGGTGTTGACCGCGTCCTGACCAGTCATCGCGTCGACCACCAGCAGGGTCTCCGCCGGATTGGTGGCGGCGCGTATCTGACGCACCTCCTGCATCAGCGCCTCGTCGACCGACAGCCGCCCCGCGGTGTCGAGGATCACGACGTCGAACCCCTCGCGCCTCCCGGTGTCCATGGCGCGCAGCGCGATCTGCACCGGCGTCTGGCCGGCCACGATCGGCAGCGACGGCACGCCCGCCCGCTCGGCGAGCTGAGCCAGCTGCAGCTGCGCCGCCGGACGCTGGGTGTCCAGGCTGGCCAGCAGCACGCGGCGGCGCTCGCGACCGCCCAGCCGCAACGCCAGCTTGCCCGAGGTCGTGGTCTTGCCGGAGCCCTGCAGTCCGACCATCAGGATCGGCACCGGCGCCGCGGCGGCCAGGTTCAGCGGCACCGCGCCGGCGCCGCCGAGTGCCTCGACCAGCGCGTCGTTGACGATCTTCGCCACCGCCTGGCCGGGCGAGATGCTTTCCAGCACCTCGGCGCCGACCGCGCGCTCGCGCACCCGGCCCACGAACTCCTTGACCACCGGGAGGGCCACGTCGGAATCCAGCATCGCCAGCCGCACTTCGCGCAGCGCCTCGGCGACGTCCGCCTCCGACAGCGCGCCGCGGGCGCGCAGGCGGTCGAACACGCCGGTCATCTTGCCCGACAGAGTGTCGAACATCGGCCTCACCCCAATGCTTATCGCGCCGCTGCGCGAGCCTTCGCGAAGCGACGTGTCAGTCGAGACTCCGCTTACGGGCAGCGGGTCCGGCTGTCAATGCGCCGGGCACCGCGCCAGCGCCGACGATCAGCCCTCCGCGTAAGGGTTCTTGGTGCCTCGCATCTGCAGCCGGATCGGCGTGCCCGGCAGGTCGAACTGCTCGCGCAGCCCGTTGACCAGGTAGCGCTGGTAGTCCTCGGGCAGCAGCTCGGCGCGTGTTCCGAACAGGATGAAGGTCGGCGGCCGCGCCTTGGCCTGCGTCATGTAGCGCAGCTTCAGGCGCCGTCCCTCGACCAGCGGCGGCTGGTGCCGCTCCAGCGCCCCCTCGAACCAGCGGTTCAGCGCGCCGGTGGACACGCGCTTGTTCCAGATCTCGTGCGCCGCCCGCACCGCCGGCAGCAGCTTGGCGATCCCCGCACCGGTCAGGGCGGAGAACGACACCACCGGGATGCCCTTCATCTGCGACAGCGAGAACTCGATCCGGTCCGAGATCGCGCGCCGCGTGGCCACCCGGTCCTCCACCGCGTCCCACTTGTTCAGCGCCAGCACGCAGCCGCGGCCCTCGCGCTCGATCAGGCGCGCGATCTGCAGGTCCTGCTCGTGCACGCCGAGCGTCGCGTCCAGCGTCAGCACCACGATCTCGGCCATCTTCAGCGCCTCGATCGCGGAAGACACCGACATCTTCTCCAGCGGCGCCTCGATCCGCGCCTTCTTGCGCAGGCCGGCGGTGTCGACCAGCTCGATCGGCCCCTGCGCGTCGGACAGCCGCACCGCCACGGAATCGCGGGTGAGCCCCGGCTCCGGCCCGGTGATCATGCGCTCCTCGCCGAGCAGCCGGTTCAGCAGCGTCGACTTGCCGGCGTTGGGCCGGCCCACGATCGCCAGGCGCAGCGGCCCGGGCGGACGCGGCGGCAGCTCCCCCTCCTCCAGCGGCACCGGCTCGGCCTCCGCGTCGTCCGCCGGTGCGGCGGGAATGCGGTCGGCGATCTCGCCCATCAGGTCGGCGAGCCCCTCGCCATGCTCCGCCGAGACCGCGAGCGGGCTGCCCAGCCCCAGGCTGTACGCCTCCAGCGCCGCGGTCGTGCCCGCGCGACCCTCCGCCTTGTTGGCGATCAGCAGCACCGGCCGGTTCTGCCGGCGCAGCCAGGTGGCGAAGTGGGTGTCGGCCGGCGTGATGCCGGAACGCACGTCGATGCAGAACAGCACCAGGTCGGCCTGCGCCACCGCGAGCTCGGAGGAGGCTCGCATGCGCCCGTACAGGCTCTGCGGCGCCGCTTCCTCCAGTCCCGCGGTGTCGATCAGCCGCACCCTGCGGCCGCGCAGCATCGCCTCGGCCTCCTTGCGGTCGCGCGTGACCCCCGGCGTATCGGCGACCAGCGCGTGCCGACGTCCGGCCAGCCGGTTGAACAGCGTCGACTTGCCCACGTTGGGGCGCCCGACGATGACCACCGTAGGAAGTGCCGCGGGCGCGTCAGCCATAGGCGGTGAGCCGGCCGTCATCGGTCACCACCAGCAGCATGCCCTGCGCCACCACCGGGGTCAGCGGTGCGGCGACCTCGAGCCTGACGGTTGCGCCGATCGCGCCGCTGCGGGCATCGACGCTGATCATGCCCTGCTTGGGGAAGTCGCTGACACAGATCAGCTTGCCGTTCGCCAGCACCGGGCCGGTCCAGACGATCGCTCCCTTCTGGCTCTGGCTGTGGCGGAAGCGCGGCAGCTGCGTCACCCAGCGCACGTGGCCGCTGGTCCTGTCCAGGCAGGCCAGCTGCTGATCCGCCGAGAGCAGGAACAGCCAGCTGCCGACCACCACCAGGCCATCCTTGCCGCTGACCGTGCGCTCCCACAGCCGGCGTCCCGAGCGCATGTCTATGGCGCTCAGCACCTGGCCCAGGCTGATCACGTAGGCGGTGCCGTCGGCGATCACCGGCAGGCCGTGGATCGAGGAGAAGTCCATGATCGAGTTGCGTCCGCCGACCGCGCCCAGCGTGTCGCTCCACACCGGCTCGCCGGTCTCCAGCCGCACCGCCGCCACGTCGCCGGAGCCGAAGCCCGCCAGCACCACGTTGTCGACGATCGCCGGTGCCGGCTGTCCGAACACGATGGTGGCCGAGGCGGTCGCGGCGTAGTTCCACAGCTGGCGGCCGCTTGCCGTGTCCAGCGCGATCAGCCGTTCGTCGATGGTGCCGAACACCATGCGGTCGCGCACCACGGTGGGCGCCGAGCGGCCCGGCGTGCCGACATCGACGCGCCAGCCGATCTCCCCGGTCCTGGCGTCCAGCGCCAGCGACTCCGCGACCCCGTCGACCACGAACACGGTGTGGTCGGCCACCGTGAGGCCGCCGCCGACGTTGGAGGAGCGCATCTTCTTCGGCTTGGTCGGTGTACGCCACACCTGCTCGCCGCTCTGCAGCGAGAAGGCGCTCACCACCCCCGCCGCGTCCATGCTGTAGACGCGGCCGTATGCCACCAGCGGCTGGGCGGCGAGCGCCCCGGCCTTGCGGCCGGCGCCGATCCTGGCGCTCCAGCGCGGCTTCATGCCGTCGAGCATCGCGTTGACCGACAGGTGCGCCGGCACCCGCCCGGGCTGCGGCCATTCCGGCACCGACACCGGTGCCGGCAGCGTGATCGGCGTGGTGTCGGTCGGATCGACGGTCAGTCCGGCGCCGGAGCTGAGCACGTTCTCGCGCCTGCCGACCAGGATCGGCTTCTCGTCGTCGTCGAACAGGCCGCACCCTGCCAGCGGTGCCGACAGCGCGGCGGCCGCCGCGCCCAGCACGAGGCGGCGGGAAAGCGGGCGCCCGCGGCCGGGCCGCACGCTCATCGGCGGCAGGATCGTGGTCATCCGCCGGCCTTGGCGTCGAGGGTCTCGCGCAGCCCGCCGGCACGGTTGCGCACCCCGTCCGGAGCGGCGCCGTCTTCGCTGAGGGCGGCGAGCTTGCGGCGCGCCTCGGCGACGTGCCCGAGCCTCAGGTCGATCTCGGCATCGAGCTCCTCGGCCATCGGCCGCCAAGTGTCGCCGGGGCGGCTCAGCGCGCCCAGCCTCGACTTCAGGATCGCCGGGTCGCCGTCATCGACCTGGTGCTGCACCCACAGCAGGCTGGCCAGGCCGCGCAGCGTCGCGTCGGCCGCCGCATCGTCATGCACCACATCCCACAGGCGCAGCGCCTCGCCGTGCTGGCCGCCATCCCAAGCGAGCTGCGCCCGGCGGAAGCGCGACAGGGTGCCGAACCCCTCCGGCGCACGCCGCTCCAGCTGGGCGAACAGCTTCGCGGCACCGAGCTGCGCGGCGCCGAGGCCGCCGCCGGCATGGCCGGCGCTGTCCGCCTGCTTCATCGCCGCGAAGAAGCCGGAAGCGGTCGCCGCCGCCTGCTGCCTCTGCCGGTACAGCTGGTACTGCCAAGCCCCGGAGGCAACCACGAGCAGCAGCAGGGCAGCGAGGCCGAGCATCCCGTAGCGCCGGCCGGCCGCACGCAGGCGCTCCAGGCGAAACTCCTCGTCGACCTCCTTGAAAATGTCGTCGGCCAATGCTTCCCGTGCTCCGTCATCGCGTGGCCGTGCGCGCCGGCCGCGGCCGGGCGGACCATAGCGGCGGCATCAAGCCCGGGCAAACCGGCGGCGGAAGCGGCAAGGCGCCAGCCGGCGCTGGCTTGCGGCCTCAGGGCTGCGCCGTCGCCGCGTAGGCTGCCGCGGCGCCGCGGCCGAGCACGGCGGCGTCGCTGATCACGCTGACCATGGAGAAGCCGAGCGCGATCATCCGCCGGGCATAGCCCGGACTGTCGCAGAAGATGCCGCTGGTCTTGCCCGCTCGCGACGCGGCCGCGAGGATCGCGCCGAACGCCGCGAGCAGTTCGGGCTCCTCGCGGTCCGATCCGCTACCCAGCCCCAGGGTCAGGGCGAGGTCGTTGGGTCCCACGAACAGCCCGGTGATCCCGTCCACGGAGGCGATCTCCTCGACTGCCTGCAGCGCCTCGCGGGTCTCGATCATGGCCAGCACCTCGATATCCTGCGCCGTCTGCTGATACGGCAGCGCGCCGCTGCGCAGCGCAGCGAGCACCGGGCCGAACGAGCGGCTGCCGCGCGGCGGGTACCAGCAGGCGTCGGCGAGACGTCGTGCCGCCGCCGCGCTGTTCACCATCGGCACCACCACGCCGTCGGCGCCCGCATCCAGCGTCTTGCCGATCACGCCGGGCTCGTTCCACGGCACCCGCACCAGGCGTCGCGGCCGCGGCGCCGACAGCGCCTGCAGCGTCGAGACGATCGACCGCTCGTCGAACAGGCCGTGCTGCGCGTCCAGGATCACCCCGTCCCAGCCGGCGCGCGCGAACAGCAGGTTGGCGTAGGCGTCCGGGATGCTCAGCCAGCCGTTGATCGCTGCCATGGTCACTCCTTCACGCCGAGCTTCTGCCCGGCGGCACGGAGCTGCGCCGACAGGGCGGCGAAGTTGCCGCCGATGCGCTTCTGCACCGAGACCGCCGCCTGGTTGATCACGGCCATCCGGGCGCGCGCGTCGTTGCTGATGGCGCTCTGCTCGGCCACCGACTGGTGGCTGACGCAGTCGCTGTAGGCCCGCGCCGCCTTGTCATAGGCCGCAACCCTGTCGATGCTGGCGTTGTAGCGGTCGACCGAGCCTCCGCTCACCCCCGGTGGCGCAGGCTCGCGCCCGCAGGAGGACGCACTCCAGCCGGCGGCGCGCGCCGTCCCGCCGCCGCACAGCAGCAGGCAGCACAGCAGCGCGGAGCGGGCGGATTTCGACACGACACGACTTCCCGACGAGGCGCGGCATCCCAACGGAGCGGCCGGGTTTCGTCAAGATGACCGGAGCCCGCGATGCCGCGATCAGCCGCCGCCGCACCCACCCGACTCGCCGAGCTCACCAGCGCCGAGGCCCGTCTGCGCCTAGCATCGGGTCCGGTGCTGCTGCTGCCGCTCGGAAGCCTGGAGGATCAGGGGCCGCACGCGCCGATGGGCGACTTCCTGTGCGCCGAGCGGATCGCCACCCTGATCGCCGAACGCGCCTGCGCCGACGGCCACGACAGCCTCACCGTGCCGGTGCTGCCGTTCGGCGGGCGGGACTACTTCGGCAGCGTTGCCGGCGGCATCGCGCTGTCCCAGGAGACCCTGCGCCAGGTGCTGCGTGACGTCACCGGATGCCTGCTGCGGCATCGCCTGCATCGCCTGATCGTGGTCAACGGCCACACCGGCAACGCCCAGGCGATCCATGACGTCACCCAGGAGATCTGGCTCGGGCGGCGCGTCCTGGTGCCCAACTTCCAGCTCTGGCGGATCGCGGGCCAGCTGCTGCCGTCGCTGCTCGGACCGGCACTCGCGGAGCGCGCCGGCGGCCACGGTGCCGATCCACTGACCAGCGTCGCGATGCACCTGTTCCCGCAACTCGTGCGGCCGGAGCGGGTGCCGGACGCGCCGGCGCCCGCGCGCGAGCTGTTCGGCCTGTCCGCCGGCAGCTTCGGCACCGCCATCTTCCAGGGGATCGAGATCGGGCTGCCGCTGGAGGTCGGAGAGAACGTCGTGAACGCCGAGGCGGCACTGTGCTCGGCACGCACCGGCGCGCTGCTGGTCGAGCGGCTGGTTCGGCTCGGCGCCGACCTGATCGCGCGGCTGCGCGCGCATGGCTGGAACGACGGAGGAACCGCGTCCGCCTCCCCCGGATCGAGCAGTCCAACAGACGAGACGTGCTAATTTTGCGACCCGTCGCACTACACGCGAGGCGGAAGTTTTCGTTTCTGCACCAGTTTAAACACGTTATGCTTGAGCCCGGCTGACCGATCGTGGGTAACAGGCTCGGGACGAAGTTGCGTTGAAGCTTCTGGCTGATCTCTTGAACCCTACCGGGCTGGCGCCGCGCGGCTTCTGCCTGGTCTGGCAGCCCGGCCTGATCACCCTGCACGCCTGCTCGGACGCCCTGGTGGCGGCGTCGTACTGCTCGATTCCGGTGGCCATCGGCTGGTTCATCCACCGCCGCCGCGACGTGGCGCACCGTCGCCTGCTGCAGCTGTTCGCGGGCTCCATGCTGTGCTGCGGCGCCGCGCACTGGCTGGCGGTGCTGACGCTCTGGGTGCCAGCCTACTGGCTGGAAGGGATCGTCAAGGCGGTCGCAGCCCTGCTCTCGGTCGCCGCCGCGATCGGCTTCTGGCCCGCGATCCCCAGGGCGCTGGCCGTGCCCTCGCCGGCAGACCTGCAGCAGGTCAACCGCCAGCTCTCGCTGCGCATCGCCGAGAGCGACCGCGGCACGCGCCTGCTGCAGCAGAGCGAGGCGCGCTACCGCGGCATCTACAACCGCACGCCGGTGCCCCTGCACACCCTCGACGTCGAGGGCCGGCTGAACGGGATCAGCGACTACTGGTGCGACCTGCTCGGCTACTCGCGCGACGACGTGATCGGCCGTCCGCTCGACGAGTTCTGCCCGCTCGAGGCGGCTGCCCACCTGTCGCAGAGCCTTTCCGTGCTGCTCGGCGACGGCGAGCTGCGCGAGGCCGAGTACGTGTTCCGCAAGAAGGACGGCGCGCTGATCGACGTGATGCTGTCGGCGAGGCTGGAGCGCGACTCGCTGGGACGCCCGCTGCACATCCTCGGCGTGCTCACCGACGTCACCGGGCGCAAGCAGGCCGAGCGTGCGCTGCGCGCCAGCGAGGAGCGCCTGCTGCAGTCGCAGAAGATGGAGGCGATCGGCAAGCTCACCGGCGGCATCGCGCACGATTTCAACAACATGCTCACCGTCATCGACGGCAACCTGGAGATGCTCCGGCCGCGGCTGGACAACAACGGCGCGGCGCTGAAGCTGGTGGAAGCCGCCGGGCGCGCCTCCAGCCGGGCCGAGAAGCTGACCGCCCAGCTGCTTGCCTTCTCCCGGCGCCAGCGGCTCGACCCGAAGCCGCTGGAGCCGCGGCGCGTCATCGAGGGCATGAGCAGCCTGCTGTCGCGAACCGTGGGCGAGCAGGTGTCGCTGCACATCGAGCTGCCCGAGGAGACCGTCCACGAGAAGCGCTGGTCGTGCCTCGCCGACCAGAACCAGCTCGAGGCGGCCCTGCTCAACCTGGTGATCAACGCGACCCACGCGATCTCCCAGCAGGGCCAGATCCGCATCCGTGTCGCCAACACCAGCCTGAACGGCATCGACACCGTCTGGCTCGACGCCAACAGCGAGGACGCGGTCCCGGCCGGCGACTATGTCTGCATCAGCGTGATCGACGACGGCTGCGGCATGTCCGAGGAGGTGCGGCGGCGCGCGCTCGAGCCGTTCTTCACCACCAAGCCGGTCGGCAAGGGCACCGGGTTGGGCCTGTCGCAGACCTACGGCTTCGTCCGCCAGTCCGGCGGCGCCATGCGCATCGACAGCCGGCCGGGCCGCGGCACCGTCGTCGAGATGCTGCTGCCGAGGGCGGTCGCGGTGCAGAACGTGGTGCCGCTGAGCCTGGTGGACGGCGCGGCGCTGGGGCCCGCGCGACCGAGCCTGGAGACCCTGCTGGTGGTCGAGGACGAGCCGGAGCTGCTGGAGATCGTTTCCTCGAGCCTCGCCGCCAGCGGCTACCAGGTGATCAGCGCGCCGGACGCCACCCACGCCCTGGCTGCCCTGAAGGCCGACGCGCGGATCTCGCTGATCTTCACCGACATCGTCATGCCGGGCATCAACGGCGTGGCGCTGGCCGAGGAGGCGCGCCGCATGCGGCCCGGGATCCCGGTGGTGTACGCGTCCGGCTACAGCGACGAGACCATCACCGAGCAGCTGCCCAAGGGTGCGGTGTTCCTGCAGAAGCCGTACCGGATCGCCAGCGTGACCAAGCTGATCCAGACCGCGCTGGCGACGACGCAGCTTTCCCTCGCCTGAGCGCCGGTCAGCCGTTGAAGCGTGCCAGGCGGCCGGCCGGCGCTCCCAGCACCGTGTCGTCGCGCATCACCTGGCGGCCGCGCAGGATCACCGCGACCGGCCAGCCGGTGACCTGCATGCCGTCGAACGGCGTCCAGCCCGCCGGTGTGGCGATCCAGTGGTTCTCGATGCGCCGGCGCGCCCGCATGTCCACGAGCGTGAAGTCGGCGTCGTAGCCGCAGGCGATGCGTCCCTTGCCGAGCAGGCCGTAGACCCGCGCCGGCCCCGCCGCCATCAGGTCGACCAGGCGGCCGAGCGACAGCCGGCCGGCATGCACGTGGTCGAGCATCACCGGCACGATCGTCTGCACCCCGGTCAGTCCGGCCGGACAGTCCGGCCACGGCCGCGCCTTGGCCTCCAGCGCGTGCGGCGCGTGATCGGAGCCCAGCGTGTCGACCACGCCGTCGCACACCGCCTGCCAGCTCGCCTCGTAGTGCCGCCGGTCGCGTATCGGCGGGTTCATCACCGCGAGCGCGCCGAGGCGCTCGTAGCACTCCGGCGCCACCTGGGTCAGGTGGTTGACCAGCACCTCCACGGTGGCGACGTCGCGCCAGCCCGCAAGATACTCCAGCTCCTCCGCGGTCGAGACGTGCAGGATGTGCGCCGGCCGCCCGGTGCGCCGCGCCAGGGCCACGATCCTTCTCGTGCCGAGGAAGGCGCACTCCTCGTCGCGCCAGAGGCGATGGTGGTCGTGCGAGGCGCCGCGCGGGAACATGCCCCGACGCGCCTGCAGCCGGTACTCGTCCTCGCTGTGAAAGGCGATCCGGCGACGCCCGTGCCGCATCACGCGCTCGATGCCCTCGTCGTCCTCGATCATCAGCGCTCCGGTCGAGGAGCCGGCGAACAGCTTGACCCCGCA
Organism: uncultured Acetobacteraceae bacterium; assembly: GCA_964245755.1. Lineage (GTDB taxonomy): Bacteria > Pseudomonadota > Alphaproteobacteria > Acetobacterales > Acetobacteraceae > Lichenicoccus. The sequence continues at coordinate 14,935 of CAXTNV010000051.1, forward strand.
CACCCCCTCCAGCCGCTCGTACTCGCCGAGCGCCTCGGCGTTTTCGCGCGTGGCGCCGACGTAGAGCGCGAAGTCGGTCCAGCTCTGCCGTGCCGCATAGCCCTGCTTCCAGGCGATGGAGGCGGCATCGGTGATCGGCGGGCTGGTGTTGGGCATGTCGAACACGGTCGCGATGCCGCCGAGCAGCGCCGCCCGGGTGCCGGTCGGGATGCTCTCCACCGCGGCGTCGCCGGGATCGCGCAGATGCACGTGCGGATCGATCAGCCCCGGCAGCACGTGCAGGCCGCGGGCATCGACGCGCTCGAGCGCCTCGTCCGCGGTCGCCGCCGACAGGCTGGCGATCCGCCCGTCGCGGACGCCGATGTCGGTCGCGAGCTCGCCCCAGGGCAGGATACAGGTCCCGCCATGCACGATCAGGTCGTAGCGCATGCCCGCTCCCCCGACGCCGCGGCCGGGGCCCCTCCCCGACCGCCGCAGCCTGGATCCCAGACCGCACCCCACTGCGCAACCTGATTTCGCCCAGCCTCCGGCCGGTCAGCTCGCCAAGGTCTCGAACACGTCGCCCGCGGGCGCTTGCCCCAGCACGTGGGTGCGGTGCCACAGCGCGTAGAACAGCAGCGTCCATGCCGCGTGCTGCGCCCGCCGCCCGCCGGCGTTGCGGAACAGCCGTGCCACCGCATCGGCGGACGCGATCTCCGCCACACCCTCCTGTCGCGCCACCAGCGGCGCCAGCCGGTCGCCGGCGCGCGCGATCCACGCCCCCACCGGCACGGTGAAGCCCTGCTTCGGCGCGAACGCCCGCGCCTGCGGCATGCGCGTCTCCAGCCAGCGCCGCAGCAGCCACTTGCCCATGCCGCCACGTATCTTCAGCTCGTCCGGCAGCCGGAACGAGGCCGCCGCGACCGCGGGATCGAGCAGCGGCGTGCGGCCCTCGATGCCGTGCGCCATCAGGCAGCGGTCGAGCTTGACCAGCAGGTCGTTCGGCAGCCACTCGCAGATGTCGGCTTCCTGCGCCGCCAGCAGCCGCGAGCCGCGGCCGGCGCCGGTGCGGCCGCCCAGGGTCAGCTCGGTCGCGGCCAGGCCGTGCCGCCAGTCGCGCGGGTGCGTGCGCAGCACGTCGAGCCCGTCGAAGGTGCCGCGCCGGCGCATCGTCCGGCCGCCGCGCCACCAGGGGCGCATGGCGCGGCGGTAGCGCCCGTAGCCGGCGAACAGCTCGTCGCCCCCTTCGCCGCTCAGGATCACCTTGACGTCGAGCCTGGCGCGGCGCGCCAGCAGCCAGGTCGGGATCACCGCGTAGTCCGCGACCGGGTCGTCCAGGCAGGCGACGATCTCCGGCAGATGCCGCCAGACCGTCCGCTCGTCGATGCGCAGCACCTCGTGACGGGCACCGGCGGCGCGTGCGACGACCCCCGCCTGCTCGCTCTCGTCCGCCGCCTCGCCATGCTCGAACGCCGCGGTGAAGGCGCGCACCGGCTCGGCGGCGACGCGCGCCATCGCGTGCAGGACGCAGGCGCTGTCGATGCCGCCGGAAAGGAACAGCCCGTACGGCACCTCGCTGCGGCAATGCAGCGCCACGCTCTCCTCGAGTGCGGCGTCGAGGCGCGCCAGCGCCGTGGCCTCGTCGATCTCCTCGACCGGACCGTCGGGCAGCGCGCTGATGCGCTGGCGGTCGAGCACCCGGCCGCCGGCGATGCGCACGGTCTCGCCCGGCAGCACGCGCGCGATGCCGGGGAAGATGGTCTCGCGGCCGGTGGTGAACTTGAGCTGCAGCAGCTCGTCGCGCGCCTGCGGGCGCAGGCCGCGACGCACCAGGCCCGCGGCCAGCAGCGCCTGCGGCTCCGAGGCGAAGGCCAGCCCATGCTCGAACTCGGCGATGTACAGCGGCTTGATCCCGAACGGGTCGCGCGCCAGCGTGAGGTTGTGCGTGCCGCGCTCGTGGATGGCGATCGCGTACATGCCGCGCAGCCTCGACGCGAAGCCCACGCCGTCGCGCAGCCACAGATGCAGCGGCGGCTCGCAGTCGCTGCCGGAAGCGAAGTGCACCTCCGGCAGTGCGGCGCGCAGCGCCAGGTCGTTGTAGATCTCGCCGTTGGCGACCAGGGCGGCGGCGCCCGAGAACAGCGGCTGGTCGCCGCCGGCGAGGTCGATGATCGCGAGCCGCGCATGCACCAGCGCCACGCGGCCCAGCAGGGTGTGACCGGCGCCGTCCGGGCCGCGATGCGCGAGTGCTGCGGCGAGCATCGACAGCACCGCCGGTGCGGTGCGCCGCGCGTCGGCCTCGAGCGCGAAGCCCGCGATCCCGCACATCAGGCCTTCTCCGCCGCACGCAGAAAGGCGTGCCAGCGAGCCAGCACCGGTGCCGCCGCGAACTCCGCCTCGAATCGCGCGCGACCCGCCTCGCCCAGCCGCGTCGCGAGTGCCGGGTCGCGCAGCACCGCCTCGATCGCGGCCGCCAGCGCGCCGGCGTCCTCCAGCGGCGTGAGGATCCCGTCCGCACCGCTGGTGATCAGCTCGAGCGGTCCCTGCGCCGCCGTCGCCACCACCGGCAGCCGCGCCGAGAACGCCTCGATGATCACGTTGCCCAGCGGCTCGTGCCGCGACGGGCAGACCAGAAGGTCGGCGGCGCCCAGCAGGGCCGCGGGATCCTCGCTCCAACCCGGCAGCCGCACCCGGCCGGCCACCCCCTCGCGACGGGCCAGCGCCTCCAGGGCGGCGCGCTCCGGCCCTTCACCCGCGATCAGCAGCACGGCCCCGGGCAGCAGCGCCATCGCCCGGATCAGCAGGTCGAACGCCTTGTTGCGGTGCAGCCGGCCCATCGCCAGCACCAGCCGCCTGCCCGCCGGCAGCCAGTCCGGTCTTCGGCGCGGCGCGGCGCCGTGATCGTCGGCGAAATTGGGCAGATGATGCACCCGCAAGCCCGGCCAGCCCTGTGCGCGCACCCAGTCGACGATCCCGCGCGTGTTGCCGATCAGCTGGTCGCAGCGACGGTAGTACGAGAGGTCGTAGAAGCCGCCGAGCCGGCCCGCCAGCACCCACTCGCCGGTCGGTGTCAGCCGCGCCGCCCGGTTCATCCAGGCCACCGCCACCGTGGGCGCATGGCGTCGCAGCGCCCGGCGCAGGCGCGGCCGGGTGAGCAGGTCGAGCCGCCCGCCGAAGCGAAGCTGCAGCGGCTCGAGGCCGCCGCGCTGCAGCCGTGCCGCGCGCTGCGGGTTGCGCCGGATCGCCGCCAGCACCGGGTCGCCGCCCCGGTTCTGGGCGATGCACAGCCGCTCGTAGAACAGCTCGGCGCCGCCGGCCTCGGCGCCCGCCATGACATGTGCGACCTTCAGCATGGCCGCAGCGTGCCCGCCCGGATGAGCAGCCACAAGGCGGCCTGCAGCACCGGCTCGACATCGAGCCCGGCGATCGGCGCCGAACCCGGCTCGCCCGGCGCCGCTACGAAGGCGGCGCAGCGTCCGCTCGGCGCGTACTCGTCGGCGCGACTCGGCCCGAACAGCCCGAGCGTCGGCGCGCCGGCCGCGGCGGCCAGGTGCATCAGCCCGGAATCGTTGCCGATGAACAGCGCGCAGCGCGCGAGGCACGACGCGGCTTCCGCTACGCTGAGCCGGCCTCGCAGGTCGATCGCCTGCGGCAAGGCGGCGAGCACCGGTGCCGCCATCAACCGTTCCGCCTCGCCGGGCCCGGCGAACAGCACCGGCACCGCATCCGGCAGCCTCTGCGCGAGCTGCCGGAACAGCGCGGCGAAGCGCGCCGCCGGCCAGACCTTGCCGGACCAGTTCGCGGTCGGCCCGAGGCCGATCAACGGTGCTGCGTCCGGCAGCAGCGAGGCGGCGAGCGCGTGATCCTGCGGCGCGGTCCACACCACCGGCAGCGGCGGCGGATCTAGCCCCAGCACGCCGGCGACGTGGCCGGTGCGCAGCCCCGGCCGACGGCCGCCGCGCAGGATCGCGCGCCGGCGCGCCGGCAGCAGCCAGGTCACCGCCGAGCCGCGCAGGTCGACCGCGAGGTCCCAGCGGGTGCCCACGCACTGGCGCCACAAATCCCACCAGTGCAGGTCCAGGCGACGCTTCTCGACGATCAGCGTGCGCTCGCGCCCGGGAAGCCGGTCGAACAGGCCGGCGGCCACCGGGCCGCAGGCGACGGTGAAGCGTGCGTCTGGATGCAGCGCGCGCAGGTGATCGAGCAGCCCGGTGGAGAGCACCGCGTCGCCCAGCCGGGTAGCGGTGATGAACAGGATCGACCTCAAGCACCCGCTCCCGACCGCCTCGAGGCGGCGCCGTGTGCAGCGCGCGGTCGCATGGACATCTCCCGCCGGCCTGCCGCACGCTTCTCTTGCTCCGCCGCTGCGCAAACGCCAAGTTCGCCGCATGCTCAAGCTCGCACTGCTTCCCGATCGCGCGGTGGTCGCCGTCGGCGGCCCCGACCGCGTGGCGTTCCTCCAGGGGCTGGTGTCAAACGATGTGTCGCTCGCGGCCCCGGGGCGGGCGGTCTGGGCCGCCCTGCTGACCGCGCAGGGCAAGTGGCTGGCCGACTTCTTCGTGCTGAGCGACGGCGATCGGCTGCTGCTCGATTGCGAGCGCGAGCAGGCGCCGATGCTGATCCAGCGCCTGTCGCGCTACCGGCTGCGCGCCAGGGTGGAGCTCGCGCCGACCGCGCTGCACGTCCACGTCGCCTGGGACGGGCAGCCGCAGCCCGAGGCCGGCACCCTGGTCGCGCCGGATCCGCGGCTGCCGGAAGCCGGCTGGCGCGTGCTCGCGACCACCGGCCTCGTTGGCAACGCCGATGACGCCGACTGGGACCGGCACCGCCTGCTGCTCGGCTTGCCGGACGGCTCGCGCGACTGCGAGAGCGAGAAGACCGTGCTGCTCGAGGCCGGGTTCGACGAGTTGGGCGGCATCTCCTGGAGCAAGGGCTGCTACATGGGCCAGGAGCTCACCGCGCGAACCCGCTATCGCGGCCTGCTCAAGCGCCGGCTGGTGCCGGTCAGCACCCAGGCGGCGCTGCCGCCGCCGGGCACGGCGCTGACGCGCGACGGCGTCGCGGTCGGCACGATGCGCTCCTCGCGCGACTTCCACGGCATCGCGCTGCTGCGCCTGGAGCACCTGCAGGCGAACCTCGACGGCGCGCTCCACCCGCGCGTGCCGGGCTGGATGCGTATTCCGGCACCCACCCCATGACGCTCGAAGCGGTGGCGTTCGACCGCGACGGCCTGGTTGCCGCGGTGGCGCAGCAGCACGACACCGGCGAGGTGCTGATGCTCGCCTGGATGAACCGCGAGGCGCTCGACGAGACCCTGCGCACGGGCCGGGCCTGCTACTGGAGCCGCTCGCGCGGCCGGCTGTGGCGCAAGGGCGAGCGCTCCGGGCAGACCCAGCGCGTGCTCTCGGTGCGCCTGGACTGCGACGGCGACGCGGTGCTGCTGCTGGTCGACCAGCATGGCGTAGCCTGCCACACCGGCAGGCGCAGCTGCTTCTTCCGCCAGCTTGAGGCGGACGCGCTGACCGAGATCGGCGCGCCGCTGGCTTCGCCCGAAACCCTGTACGGCGCCTCCTGAGATGCGCGAGAGGGGCGAAGCCCGCCGGCCCGGAGCGCGGAACCGGCGCGATGCCCGGCTCTCCTCGCCCGGCGCCGCCGCCTGACGGAGGTGCCCGCGGTCATCTTCCTTGTCGCCGGCGAGGCCAGCGGCGACGTGCTCGGCGCGAGACTGATGCAGGCGCTGTCGGCGCTGCGTCCGGGACTGGAGTTCCGCGGCATCGGCGGCGCCCGCATGGCCGAGCAGGGCCTGCGCAGCCTGTTCCCGATGCGCGAGCTCGCGGTGATGGGCCTGCTGGAGGTGCTGCCGCGGCTGCGCGCCCTGGCCCGCCGGCTCGAGCAGGCCGCTGCCGAGATCGCCCGCCTGCGTCCGTCCCTGGTGGTCACCATCGACAGCCCCGGCTTCACGCTGCGCCTGCTGCGCCGCATCGCGCCGCTCGGCATCCCGCGCGTGCACTACGTGGCGCCGCAGGTCTGGGCCTGGCGCGAGCACCGCGTGCGCGAGTTCCCCGGCCTGTGGGAGCGCCTGCTCTGCCTGCTGCCGTTCGAGCCCGCCTTTTTCCTGCGCCACGGTCTCGATGCGCGCTTCACCGGCCATCCGGTGCTGCAATCCGGCGCCGATCGGGGCGACGCCGGGCGCTTCCGCGCGCGTCATGGGCTCGCCGTCGACCGACCGGTGGTCATGCTGATGCCGGGCAGCCGGCGCAGCGAGGCACCGCGTCTGCTGCCGGTGTTCGGCCGGACGCTGGCGCTGCTCGCGCGTGAGCTGCCGGACCTGGTGCCGGTGGTCGCGGCCTCGCCGGTGGTGGCGCCGATGGTGCGGCGCGCGGCCCGGAACTGGCCGCTGCGGCCGATCCTGGTCACCGAGGCGGAGGACAAGCACGACGCGTTCGCCGCCAGCGGTGCGGCGCTGACCAAGTCCGGCACCTCCACCCTGGAGCTCGCCCTCGCCGGCGTGCCGATGGCCGTGACCTACCGGGTGAACCCGATCACCGCGGCGATCGCGCGAAGGCTGATACGCATCCCACACGTGGCGATGGTGAACCTGCTGGCGGGGCGTGCCCTGGTGCCGGAACTGCTGCAGCAGGACTGCCGGCCGGAGCGGCTCGCGGCGACGCTGGCGCGCCTGCTCGGCGACGGCGAGGCGGCCGCGGCGCAGCGTCGCGGTTTCGCCGCGGTGCTGGCCTCGCTGCGTGCGCCGCAGGGCATGCCGGCCGAGGCGGCAGCGCGCGAGGTTCTGGCGGTGCTCGATGCCGCGCCGGCCGCACGCCGCTGATGGCAAGCGTGCTCGCGGCGGTGCTGCCGGTGTTCGCCCTGATCCTCGCGGGCTACGTCTGCGGCCGTCGCGACAGCCTGGGCGTCGGCGCCACCGAGGTGCTGAACCGCTTCGTGGTCTTGCTGGTCCTGCCCGCCCTGCTGTTCCTGGGTGCGGCGCACGTCACCCGCGCCACCGCCGGTCCGCCCGCGTTCCTGTACGCGTTCGGCGCGGCGATGTTCGCCTGCTTCTTCCTCTCCTTCACGCTGGAGCGGCTGGCCGGGCACGGCATCGCCGACTGCGCCATCGCCGGCCTGGGCGGCGGCTACGCCAACACCGGCTTCATGGGCATCCCGCTCTGCATCGCCGTGTTCGGCG